>JAKSOU010000024.1 GCA_024405435.1 Akkermansia sp.
CTTTGACACCTGTGGCTACATATAAGATTGCGCCGCCCCCTTCGGGTGGGGCGCTAGTATTCAGCCGCGCCATCCGGCGCGGCTGCGGGTGAGTTTCATCTGGCAACATGCCAGATGAAACATGATACCACGCGCCGAAAGGCGCGCTAACAATGAACCCCACCCTGCCGCAGGCAGGGGGCGGTGTTCTCCTATGCGTAGCCACATGGTGTCAACCTGTGGGGTCTCCCCCTCCGCATGTCAATCCCCATAACTCCGCCCGTCAGGGCCGGAGTGGTTCGTGACACTATGGGTAGCTTCTCTCATGCGCTCGTCCGCGCCAATCATTGCCCACCAACCACGCCCGCGTGCATGCAAAAAGGCGCTCCCGTGACGGGAGCGCCCTTTGAAAGGGAATGATGCGTTTGGCTTAGCGGGCGGCCTTGACGGTGACGGCCTCCTTGCCGACGCGGTTGCGGAGGTAGTTGAGCTTGGCGCGGCGGACCTTGCCGCGGGTGACAACCTCCACCTTGGCGATCTTGGGGGAATGCAGGGGGAAGGAACGCTCCACGCCCTCGCCGTAGGAAATCTTGCGGACGGTGAAGGCCTCGTTGACGCCGGCGCCGCGCTTTCCAATGACGATGCCCTGGAAAATCTGGACGCGCTCCTTGCCGCCTTCAATCACGCGGCAGTGGACCTTGACGGTGTCGCCCACGTTGAAGGGGGTGACGGTCTCCTTCATCTGCTCTTTGCCGATAGTGTCGAGAATGTTCATCTTGTGTCTCTCCTTTTCTTTAGTGTAAATGCTTCGGGGGCCTTTCGGCCCTGCGGGTGCGGAAGTCTACCTGATAAACGCGCGCTTGGCAAGCCAAATTTGTGAAAAAGTTCAAATTTTTGCGGCAGAGGGGGCGGGAACCCGCATCAATCGCGGAAATACGCGCCGCGCCAATCCGCGCCGTACTGGCGCCGCAGCTCGTCCGCAATGGCGTTCCACCCCGCGTCCTGCACCTCCGCGATGTTGATGATGTCCCCGGCCTCGTTGGTGCGGATGAAGAGCACGGCCCAGCGCGTGCCGTCCGTGACGGTGAGGAAGCGCGTGCGGCTCTCGAAGGTGTCGTCCACGGAGGGCAGGGTGAGGTCGCGCTCGTCGCGCAGCTGGCGGCGGTACTCCTCCGGCGCGCGGTCCAGGTGCAGCCACTTCTCGGCCTGCGCGCGCGTGAGGCCGGCGAAGGTCTCGCGGGCGGAGATGTGCTCCATCACGCGGTAGGCGGCGTGGACGGCGCGGTGTGTGGCCAGCTGCATGCCGTTGGATGCTGTGCCGCGGGTGGCGTACATGGCGTTCAGGTCGCGCAGCAGGGCCTGGTGGGCGTTCGGCTGGGGGAAGAATATCACCCAGGCCGCCAGCAGGACGAGCCCGGCGATGATGGCGCGGCGCGTGTGGCGGCGGCGGCCCAGCAGGGCGGCCATGAGCTCGTGGAAGCTGCGGATGCGGCTCAGGTCTATTTCCTGGAAGAGGAAGCGCGGCCTGGCCTTGGCGGGGGCCGCGGCAATCTGGCGCACGGTGCGCGCGTGTTCCGGGTCCAGCTCGGCGGCGTCCACGTCGCCGTAGGATTCCTCGTCGTCGGGCGAGCGGTAGTACTTGAAGAGGTAGGAGAGCAGGGTGACGCGCACCAGCAGGCTGCAAGCCACCACCGCGCCGTAGCAGAGCAGGCCGTGGGCCAGTTTGCCGTCCTCGAAGCGGAAGGTGGGGTGCACCAGCTCCGGCCTGAAGGCGGTGAGCACGGGCCAGGCCGCCACCGCCGCCAGCAGCACGCCGATGAGCCCGCAGAACCACACCAGGTTGCGGCGGCTGCCGCACAGGCTCACCATCTCCATGAACACCAGGGGGATGAGGAAGAGCAGGGGCTTGAGCGCGTAGCGGGTGAAGCGCTCGTCTTCCAGCTCCTCCTCCATCAGGCTGCGCGGGATGATGGAATCCGGATAGGAGAACACGTACAGCAGCGCCGCCGCCCCCAGCAGGGAGAGCAGGATGCGCAGCGCGAGTGTGGCCTTGCCCTCCATGGCGCGTTTACTTGAATTCCGTGAGCAGCGTGCGGATGTCCGCGCCGATGACCCCGCGCGCTTCCGCTATCTGCAGCAGCTTGTCCTCCACATCCTGCGGCGGGGTCATGCACCTGTGCGGCAGGTCTGGCGTGAGCAGCTCCAGCGCGCACGCGTTGTGCAGCGCCATGGTGGTCTCGATGTAGCGCATGGAGGTGGGTTCCTCCAGTATGAAATTCAGCGGGCGCTTCTTGTTGAGCACGCGCGCCTCCGGTATCTCCGCGCCGAACTCGTCCTCCACGCCCATGTTGGCCAGCATCACGGAGGACGTTGCCAGCGTGGTGGCCTGCAGGCGGCGCCGCAGCGCACCCGCCACGCCCGTGGCCGTCACTAGGCACCACGCGCGCGATGCCGCCGCGTTGAAGCCCTCCGTGTCGTTCGCGTCCACGAAGGCCACGCCGTCCGGCAGCTCGTGGCCCACGTCCTCCACATCGGAGACGGTGACCTTCATGCCGTGCTTGGCGGCGTACAGCACGATGCCGCGGCCCACCTTGCCGTAGCCGACCACCAGGATGCGGCGGCCCTTGAATTCGCCGTGGCCGAGCTTCTGGAGCGCGCGGAAAAGGCTTTCGCCGGTGCCGAGAGCGGTTTCGATGCGCTTGATGCGGCCGGAGTCCGCCACAAAGACGGGGCGCGCGGGCGCGTGCTCATAGCGCTTCACGCCGGAGCGCGTGAGCTCCGCAAAGCCCAGCTTGGGCGTCAGGCGGCTGAACTGCCCGGAGCAGTCCAGCACGATGTCGAAGAAGTTGTCCCCCTTGTGCGCCACGCCGATGCCGAACTCCTCCAGCCTGGCGAAGACGGCGGGGTCGGTGGGCATTTTGGAGACCTGCGGCACGTAGACCTGCGCGCCGCCCGCCATCAGGGCGTAATGCTTGGCCAGCGTGTTGCGGAAGAGCGGCGTGGCATCCAGGATGCGCAGGCCCTCCAGCGGCTTGGCGGCGGACCATTCCTCCGCCTGCGCCAGCAGGGTGGGCCACTCCTCCGCCTTGTAGTATTGGTCCAGGTATTCTCGCAATGCTTCCAATTGGTGGCTCATGGCGGTGTGGTTCACTTGTTCCAGGAGGGCTCGAACTTGGGGCGGGGATTGGTGCTGCCGGGGGAATCCTGCGGCACGCGGTACTTGGCGCGCTGCTCCTCGTAGATGCGCTTGAGCTCTTCCATGGTCTTGGCGTACTCCGGCTTTTGGGAGACGTTGTGCATCTGGGCGGGGTCCTTCTCGTTGTCGAAGAGCATCCACTCGTTGGAGGGCTTGCGCTGGCCGCTCTGCTGCTCCTGCGGGGTGGGGGTCCAGATGTGCGCGAGGGTGTAGCGCTTGGTGCGGATGCCGTCGTGGCGGGGCGCGTTGTGCTCGCCGGGCTGCTCGTAGAAGGCGTAGTAGAGCGGGCGGTCCTCGAACTCCGGCGCGCTGCCGTCCTTCAGCAGCGGCGCGAGCGAAACGCCGTCGAAGGTCTTCATGTTCTCAGGCGTGTCGGCCCCCGCCACTTCCAGGATGGTGGGCGCGTAGTCGATTTCCTGCACCATGGCCTGGGAGCGCTTGCCGGCGGGGATGTGCCCCTTCCAGCGCATCACCAGCGGCATGCGGAACGTTTCTTCAAATATCCAGCGCTTGTCGTACAGGCCGTGCTCGCCCGTGTAGAATCCCTGGTCGCCCACGTAGATCACCAGCGTGTTCTCGGAAAGCCCGTGCTTGTCCAGGTAGTCCAGCAGGTTGGACACCGATTCGTCCACCGCCAGGATGACGCCCAGGTAGTCCTCCATGTACCAGCGCCAGCGCTGCTCGGTCATGTCCTCCTGGGTCTTGTACTTGCCCTTCTTGAAGTTCTCCACGAATTCGCGGGTCCTGGTGGCGTAGAAGTTGCGGTAGAGCTCGCGGAGTCCGGGCTCCATGCCGTCGGTGCTCCAATCGTAGTTGGTCTTGGGAGCGAACTTGGGCTTGTGCTTGGAGATATCGAAGTTGGCGGGCACCTGGCCCTTGAAGCGGCCGTCGTCGATCATTTTCTTGAGCATGCCGTTGGGAACGATTTCCTTCATCACCTCGAACGGGATTTCATCCTTCACCAGGTGGTTGTCGTTCCAGTTGCACATGTCCCAGCCCACGGTCTGGCGGCTCAGGGAGAGGAAGTCCGGGCGGTCCTTCCAGTCGTCGTGCAGGTTGGCGGGCGGCGTCAGCTTGGCCACGTACTTCTTGATGAGCTCCAGGTGGCGCGGCGCCACAATCCAGTTGCGGTGCGGCGCCTTGTGCCCCACGATGAGCGCGAACGGCTTGCTCTTGTCGCGGTTCTCCATCCAGTCGATGGCCATGTCCGTGATCACATCCGTCACGTAGCCGCGGATGCGGTGGTGCACGCTCCTGCCGTTGGGGCCGGGCTGCACCATCAGCGGGTTCCAGTAGTCGCCCTGCGCCGGGAACACCTGCCAGGAGGTGAAGCCCTGCGGGTCGGACACCAGGTGCCACTTGCCGATGACGCCGGTCTGGTATCCGGCGGCCTGCAGCATTTGCGGGTAGGTGGGCTGGTTGGGGTTGAAGCGGGAATCGCCCTCGTTGAAGAGGAAGCCGTTGTTGTGGGAGTGGCGCCCCGTGATCATGCACGCGCGCGACGGCCCGCACAGGGAGTTGGCGCAGTACGCGCGGTCGAACACCATGCCTTCGTTCGCCAGGCGCCTAAATCCCGGCAGCGGTACCGGGCTATCCTTGTCGCAGCTGCCCAGCGCCTGCACGGCGTGGTCGTCCGTGATGATGAAAAGGAGGTTGGGCCGTGTCTCCTGCTGCTGTGCCAGGGCGTTCCCCAGCACCAGCGCGGATGCAATTCCGGCAATAACGGAGCGAATTCTCATAGCCCCCACACCCTACCACAACCACCCCCTCAAGTCAAAGCAAAAAGCCTTCCGCCACGCGCCGCTTGCGCGTGGATTTGCGCGGGTGGGATTTTGCATCGCGGGGATGGTCTGTTTGAACGGTTGACATGGCGCCGTGCATGCGCTAGACTGTGCAACGTTATGAAACACGCTCTGCTGTACCTTGCGCTCACGTTTGGATTGTCACTGGCCGTGCCCGCCGCCATGGCTGCCGATACCGCGGGCAAGAAGCCCCAAGCCGCCAAGAAGGTGAAGAAGGACAAGAAATCCAAGAAGAAGGCGGAAGCCAAGGAGGAAACGCCCGCCGCCGAGGAAACCCCCGCCGCCGAGGAAACGCCCGCACCCGCCGCGGAGCAGGCTCCCGCCAACGCCGTGGGCGAGGCCCTCAAGGGCGTCAACTTCATCACCGACACCAAGCCGCGCTACGACGCCAAGTTCTACATCTACCTCACCACCGCCGGTTGGTGCGGTCCCTGCAACCGAGAGATGCCCAACGTGGTGAAGCAGTACCCCCTCATGCTCAAGAAGGATGTGCAGCTCATCATGGTGAGCGCCGACCAGCAGCCGGAGGCCGCCACCCACTTCATGAAGCGCAACCGCGGCGATTTCCCCTGCATCATGGGCAACCCCACCACCGAAACGCAAAAGCTCCCCGGCTACCGTGACACCCACGCCATCCCCCAAGCCATCCTCGTGGACGCCGCAGGAAACGTCATCTCCATCGGCCGAGCACAGGAAATCATCGCCGGGTGGGAGAAGTTGATCAAGTAATTTACGATTTACAATTGACGATTTACAATTTGGGAAGTTCGCGCGCCTGACGGCGCGGGGATTGTTACGCCGACTCACTCCCTGTTAAGGCTTCCAAAGCCCAGTTTCCTCATACGCTTTTTCGCGTCCTCGTGCCCTTGGGCGGCAGCCTTACTGTACCATTTCGCAGCCTCGGCGAGATCCTGCTCCACGCCCTCGCCGGCCTCGTACATCACGCCCAGATTGAATTGAGCGTCAACATGCCCGCCCTCCGCCGCCTTGCGGTACCATTCCAGCGCCGCCGCGCTGTCCTGTTTCACACCCTCGCCCTCCAGGTGCATTCCGCCAAGCGAGAACTGCGCATCCGCCAACCCCTGTTCCGCCGCCTTGAGGAACCACGCCCTCGCTGCGGCAAAATCCTGTTTCACGCCATCTCCCAGGCCGTACAGGCAAGCCAGGTTGTACTGCGACTTCGCGTGTCCCTGCTCCGCCGCCGCGCGAAACCATTTGGCCGCCAAGGCCATGTCCTGCCACTTGTCACATGTGTGTATCAACGCAAGGTTGCACTGAGCCTGGACATGCCCCTGTTCCGCCGCCTTGCCATACCATTTCACCGCCTGGTCTATATCCTGCTCTACACCCTCGCCAACCTCGTACATCAACCCCAGCGCAAACTGGGCATTCGACACCCCCAACTCCGCAAGCCCCCGCAGCGCATCCGCGCGCTCAATAAACACCTTCTCCATGCCCCACGCTTTCCCATTCTCCGTTTCCATAATCCCTCCCCCCATACTACCCGCCAACACCTGCCTTGTCAACTATGCAGGCAAACAAAGTCAGGGGGGCTGGGTTGCGCCAGTGGTGTGAAGCTTTATCGCGCATCTTTCGGCGGAGCACTGGCAAAGCGATTGCAGAAAACAGATATCAACAAGAGCAAAACTCCAATCAAGCTCAGGCACGATGTTATAATGTAAAAGCGGAATTCCGTGCTTGACAATGTGAATATTGAAAATGTCACCAAATACGATGCAGCTGTTCCAATTATAAATAGTGCATCGCGGCTTTCTTCTTTTAATATTATTTTTTTAAGATATGCCAGAACTAGGAAGATTGCTAGTAGCGCGTACCCAATCAGCGGTATTAATGAATTAAATAAGAACAATCGGTTGCACCATGCCCGCCAATCGTGGCATATTGTATCACCATACGTTGAAACATGTGGAAATTGGTGTGAAATCCATGCCTCTACTATCGGAAGGCTACGCCCTGCCAATAGGAACTGGTGAAAGAAGTATGTTTTCAATAGCAGGTATTTCTCAGGATTATTTATCACGGATTGACACCACCCTTCAAAGTATCTATCATTGATATATTTCAGAGTTTCGCTATCGGCCTTTTTGAAAAATGGGTTTAATCCTGTTGGATAAAAATTGCATACATCTGCACGCAGCAGGCAATAGCTCGATGGAGAGGGATATTTCTCGTTTGTATGCAATTGTTCTTGTTGACAGAAATTTTCCCATTCATTGTTTAGTATCGATATGTTGATCATATCTGCTGCATACACGAACCGCATCGGGTATGTTGCCCTGCATTGAAAGATTAAGTTCACGATTAGCAGATTCAGCACCAAAAACGAAATGGAGAGAAGCACCCCGCACACAATGCTTCTGGCTAGGCTTTTACAAAGGGGGATGAGCGCCCATGTTGCCATTACAATCACTGCGGGAAATGAGTTGTGCCTCAACACAAAACCAACGTACAAACATATTATTGCGCATATTATGCAGGAAAACTTGATTGCTTTGCTAGTTATTAACCTATATGCGAAAATTAGGCCAAAATACATAATGAAACACGAAGCGCAGAGCGCATCGTTGCCTATTTCTGCGATGTTTATGCCTTTATTGTTACATATAAAAATGAATGGCATTACCCATAGAAACGCGAGTCTCCTCTTTGCGAAACTCCATACAATTAGCGCATAGCCTAGCCCGAATAGAACTATTTGCAGTATAAATGCCGCACCTAGGGCCCTTTCCCCACATACAATATTGCATAATTTTAAAATATATGCATATAACGCGGGTTTCCAATTGTCTATATCGCCTTCGATTGCTTGCTGCAGTTGACTGATGGTGTCTTTGGTTGGCAATCCTGGATATGACAGTGCAAAAACGAAGACAAACCATACAATCAAACATGTTGCTACGCAAACGAGGGGCCACTTAGGAGAATGGACAACCTCGTATGCCCTAGTTCTCAATTCTAGGATAAATGACATAATTTGATTCAGTTGTTATTTGCTTTCGTGATATTGTTTTTCTGTGTTGACATCCCAGATGCTCGCTTTGTCGCTCTTCCCTTCCACTATGTTCTCCACGGCTTGCATGGCCGCCAGCATGGAGTGGTCCATGTTGTTGTAGCGGTGCATGCCGTTGCGACCGATGAGGAAGAGGTTGGTGATGCTGTCGGTCCACTCCCGGATGATCGGGAATTCCTTGTAGCTGCCCAGGTAGGCGGGGTATGCCTTCTGGATGCGGAACACGGCGTGGTCCACCACGTCTTCACGGTCGATAACGCCAATCTTTTCCAGCTCGCCTTCCGCAAAGGCGCAAAAATCTTCATCCTCCATGCTCCACAGCTCGTCGCCCTCGTTCACGAAATACTCCATGCCAATCCACGCCTTGTCGCGGTTGCTGGAAAGGTAGGGGCTCCAGTTGTTGAAGAGCTGCAGGCGGCCCACCTTCACATCGTTTTCCTGAACGTAAATCCAGTTGTCGGGCACAATGCCGTGTTCGCCCACGGTGGTATTCATGGCCCTGCTCTTGAGCTTGAGCTTGTTGAGCAGGAGGCCGACGGTCATGAAATCTCGGTAGACGAGGTGGTTTGCAATTTCGCGCACGTTCTGCGGTGCGGCCTCCCCCATCATGTTGACAAGCTCTTTCACGGAGGTGGTGGAGACAAGATAGTCTGCTGGTTCCCTGTGCGTTTCGCCGGTTGCCAGGTTGGTGATGTCTACGCCGCTGATACTCCCGTTCTCCAACGCCACTGAGGAAACACTGCACCTGCGCAGGATTTGCACACCCAGTTTTTCTGCTTCAGCCCCCACTATCTCCCAGAGCTGGCCCGGGCCGTACTTGGGATACCAGAACTCCTCGATGAGGGATGTCTCGCCGCCCTGCTTGTCACGCTTCTTCCAGAAGCAGAGCTTGCCCAGGGCGTGGGTGAGCACCTTGGCCACAGAGAGCCCCTTCACACGCTGCGCTCCCCAGTCCGCGCCTATCTGGGAGCAGGGCACGCCCCACACCTTGGCCGTGTAGTCGCGGAAGAACGTGTTGTACAGCTCCGTGCCGAAGCGGTTGATGAAAAAGTCCTCCAGTGATTTCTCCTCGCGCTTGTGCACCAGGCTCCAAAGGTAGCTCACGCCCATCTTGAACACACGTACCGGCCCCAGGTTGATGACAGTGTCCGCGCTGAGCGTCACGGGGTACTTGAAGAACTTCCGCAGGAACAGGATGCGCGACAGGCGCGAGCGTATCAGCATCACCCTGTCCTCCTTGTCGGGGTTGGGGCCGCCTTCCACCGTGGTGGCTTCCCGGCCGAGCTCCACGTCGTCCCATGACGGCTTGCCTTGCAGGGGCAGAAGCTCCGCCCACCACTTCATGACCTTGTCCGACTTGGAAAAGAAGCGGTGCCCGCCGATGTCGATATGGTTGCCCTTGTACTCCAGCGTGCGTGAGATGCCACCGAGCTGGTTTTCCCGTTCACAGAGGATGATGTTGCGGTATCCCTTGCGTGCCAGTTCCAAGGCCGCGGTCAGGCCGGCCGGGCCGCCGCCGATGATGATGATGCGTTTGTCCATAAGTAGCGCGATTTAATACAAGAGGTATTTGCGGGCACCGAAATTCCATATCAGGACCAGCCCCGTGGTGATGAGCTTGGCGATGAGCGGGTATATCCCAAGCGCGTCTACAAACAGCCACATAAAAAGCACCGTCAGGCCAAGGCCGACGATGCCTATGATGGTAAACAGGGAGAACTCCAACACTTGCCGGTCGCCCATCTGCCGTTCCCCGAACACCCACTTGTTGCTGCTGATGTACACAAACACCAATCCGACAATGAAGCCTAGGATTGCCGATATCAGGTAGTGCATCCCCAGAATGTTGAAACAGAGATAGAGGGTTCCGAAGTCCAAGAGAAAACCCGCCCCTCCTGCTACCAGGTATTTGCAAAAGGATACAAACAAGGATCGTATTGCTGGCGATGCGGAAATCATGCGGCGTGCATGATGGTATACCCATTGCTAATGGGTGTTTGATGGCCTATTTCATCAACAAATTCAATTGTTACCAAGTCATGAAGTAAGCTACCCTCCGCATAAGGTGCCCGCCCATGGGCATGCTTGAACCCTTTTGCTTGCAAGCTCGATTTTTTTTGAAAAAAGGCTTGACTACCCATTAGCAAAGCGAGAACACAATGAACACGGAAATCACGGAATCGGAGCGAGCAGCACTGGAGGTGCTGAAATCAACGGGTGTTGATGTGCTGGAGGCTGCCTTGGTGGCCAGGGAGGCGCTGGAATGCGGGCGCGGGCGGGTTAGGCGCGCGCGGGAGTGCGTGCGGTTGGGCGCGGAGGAAATGAGGAAGCGGGAGAGAACCGTCACGTTCCGCAAGGCGGTGGAAGCCGCGCTGGAGGAGCGGGAGAAGAAGAACAGGCGGGCTCGGACGGTGACGGATTTCCGCTACTACTGCAAGCGGCTGATGGTGCGGAATCCGGGGTTGGCGGAACGGCGGGTGCGGAGTATCACGCCGGATGATTGCCGGGAGTATCTTCAGGCGGCGTACGGGGAGAGTCCATCCCAGTACCGCAAGGCGCGGGCGATATTGAGCGGGGTGTTTTCCTCGGCTATCAAGCACGATTGGTGCGACTCCAACCCGGTGGCTCGGGTGGAGGTGCCGGAGGTGGTGGAAAAGCCGATTGAGCCGCTGACGATTGAGGAAGTGGAGCGTCTGGAAGCGGCGGCGCAGCTGCCGGAACACCGGGAGATGCAGTTGTCATTGCACCTGATGCTCTACTGCGGCATCCGCCCCACGGAAGTGAGCCGGATTGATCCCGAACGCGACATCGACTGGCAGAACCAGCGCGTGGTGGTGCGTCCCACCACATCCAAGACGGGTGGCGGGCGCGTGGTACCGCTACGCAAGGCGGGTGCCATCACCGTGCGCACGATTCCGCGCCGCTGGTTGCAGCGCTGGCGGGCGTTGCGCAAGGCGGCAGGCTGGAGCAAGGAGACAGCCCACCCCTGGCGGCAGGATGTCTGCCGGCATACCTTCGCCACGTACCACGCCGCGCATTTCCGCAATTTCCCCGCTCTCCAGCTTGAAATGGGTCACCGAGATTGCACCCTGCTGAGAACGCGGTACGTGTATGCGGGGAACGGTACTGAAGTGTCAGCACGTAGGTATTTCCGCTTCTAATCCCGGAATTAGGATTAGGATTAAGATTAGGATTAGGAAGGAGTTCGCGTGCCATTCGGCGCGGCCCGTCTACGCTGTACCGAGCAAGTCGGTACAGCTACGTTGACTCGGACGCGCCTCACGCGACCTCGCCCCTATCGGGGCCAACACGCTTCGCGGTTGGTCCACCCCGCCTTACCGCGCCTAGCGGCGCGCCCTGAACGGGGCCGTCGGCGGTGTTGAGGCGACTCCCCTCCGAAACTTCGGGGAGTCGGGGCAATGCGCGGCGGCCACGCCGCCGCAAAACGAGCGCGACAAGCGCGACGTTATACACGCGAGCCAAACTACACAACACCTCTCTCAACCCTGCCCGATATATTTATTCCCAAATAAATAACACTGCGCTCCTTTACTGGGCAAAAAGCCCAAATTTCCCCAAATCTGGCGGGCTTTCGGGCGAATTATACATGCCAAGCGGGGTAAAAATCCGCTATGCATAGCCGCATAGGAATGTGAAGTGAAAAAAGCTTGACCGGGGGTGCGGGATTGTGTAGTCTGCGGGGCAGATAGACCTTCCCCGCTTAGGACTTGAATCCGTTGATTCATGGAACCGCGCACATGGGGAGGTATTCTTTTTTCACATACCGTACGGAGAACAGTATCTTGATTTCGTGCGGCAGGCGGATTGGTGAGCTATGCGCCGGCTATTTCAACAATTGGCGGGTATCGACTTCAGAGAGTACGCGCATTTGCTGAATGGCTATCTGGTTCAACCTTTTCAGGCGCTCAGGTTGGGGCAATCCGCTTTCAACGAAGACGGCGTTCAGGTTTTCCATGTTGGAGAGACAGATAAGCTCATTGATGGAGGCGTAATCGCGAATGTTGCCTTTATCGTTGGGGTGGGAATCTCTCCATTGGCGGGCGGTCATGCCAAACAAGGCCACATTGAGCACATCCGCCTCATCGGCATAGACAAGCGCTGCTTGGCGGGGCGTAACCTGGGCGGGAATGAGATTGTGCTTGATGGCATCCGTGTGGATCCTGTAGTTGATTTTGGAGAGTTCTCGCTTGGCCGACCAGCCGATTAGTTTCTGCTCTTCCTCTTTGAGCCGCTGGAATTCGCGAATGAGATAAACTTTGAATTCCGGGCTGATCCACATGGCGAACTCAAAGGCGATATCCTTGTGGGCATATGTGCCGCCGTACCGCCCTGCGCGGGAGACGATGCCGATGGCGTTCGTTTGCTGCATCCATTCCTTGGCGCTCAGGCGATAGCTGTTCAGTCCGGCCTTGCTTTTAATTATGTCGAATTCGGCACAATTAAAAGCGGGGTTGTTGACCTTCTCCCATACGCCGAGAAATTCGATGGTGTTGCGATTCCGCAGCCAATTTGAGAAGAAGAACTCGCCGTCTTTCGCCTTGAGCATATCGGTCAGACTGATGTAGTCGTCGTCACGTATACGCAAAACGGAGACCTCAGTTTCCCCTACAACTATCTTTTGAGCCGTTGCCATTGCTGGGGATGATGCAGCATAGCCGACAACATGTCAAGTTTTCATTTCACAGTCCACACCGGCGCGCCCTGAACGGGGCCGTCGGCGGCTTTGGCGCCAACATGGTGGCTTAAAGTTCGCGCGCCGTGCGGCGCGTGGTGGAGTGCGGCGGTCTCGTCACGCCGCAGCCTTCGGCGTAGGCGGCCGAAGGCCGCCGCATAACGAGCGCGACAAGCGCGATGTTATCCGCGCAGTGCGGCGAACTGCACCGCGCAAAACTCTACTCTCCGCGCAAAAAACACCCGCCAATAAAAACACTCTCCCGACTAATAATATCGCGCTCCTTTATCGAGTAAAAAGCCCAAATTTTCCCAAATTTTGCGGGTTTTGGGTGTGGTTAGAGGCAGCGGACCACGGAGAGGAGCGACCCATGGCGTGTATCCACCCCGCGCAAGGCGGGGTTGCGTTAATGGCAACGCACGCGGGGACACCCCCCCGGTCTTACGACCGGGGCTAGAAAACGTTAACGCCGACAGGGCGGCTCACAGTTAGCGCGCCATGCGGCGCGGGGATTGTTCCGTAAAGGGAACATTTTGGGCGATTTCGAGCTTTTGGAGGATAATTGTTCCCTTTGGGGATGATTTTAGCGGGCAATTCCGGAGATTTCCCGTCAAGTTGCAGTTGACATGGGGGAGCAAGCGATGTAGAGTGACGGCATTATGAAGATTGCCACGCTCTTGCTCGCCCTGTTTGCGGGTTTGATGATCAACGGTGCCGCCGTGTACGCGCAGGATGGTGCGCCGGATGCCGCGACCGCCCACAAGGCGGGCAAGAAGAAGGCTGGAAAGAAAAAGGGCAAGGCCGAGAAGGCGGAAAGGGCTGAGAAGCCCACGAAGGAGGACAAGGCAGAGAAGGCCGAGAAGCCCGGCAAGGCGGACGCCTCCCCCATGGCCAAGGCGCTCAAGAAAGTGAATTTCGTGACCTCCAAGAAGGCGGATCCCAAGGCCACGCACTACATCTACCTGATATCCGCGAGCTGGTGCGGCCCGTGCAATGCGGAGATGCCGCACGTGGTGGAGCAGTACAAGGAGATGAGCAAGTGCGGCGTGGAGCTCATCCTGGTGAGCGCGGACAAAGCCAGCTCCCAGGCCACGGGCTTCATGAAAAAGTACGGCGCGAATTTCCCCTGCGCCATGGGCGACACCGAGCGCCACAAGCTGCTCGGCTGGGAGAACAGGAGCGGCATCCCCTACGCCATCATCGTGGATGCCGACGGCAACAGGCTCACCATCGGCAATGCCGCCTCCGTCATCGGCGGATGGAGGCAGACCACCGGCAAGTAGGCGCGCCTAGCGGGCCTCGATAACCACCTCCGCGCGGAGGGGTTCCGCGCCCACCAGGTAGCGGCGCTGGTTCTCCTGACGCTGCGCGGCAACCTGCACGGGCTCGCCCGCCATGGTCTCCTTCTTGAACTTGAGCTGGATGGCGAAGGGTTCCGCGGGCAGGGGCGCGGGGTCGTGCTCCAGCACCCACACCAGGTAGGCGGAGTTGTTGATGTGGCCGTTGAAATCCGTATCGCGCCGCGGGGCGGGGAACGCCGGGCCGTACGCCGCCTCCCCCTCCCAGGCCAGCCGCTGCAGAGGCTGCGTGATGGCGGGGCAGGGGCCCAGCACTTCCAGCCCCACCTTCTTCAGGGGAACCGGGCCGCGCGTCGTGATGTCGATGAGGCACCACTGCAAATCCGCGCGCGCCAGCACGGTGCCGTCCGGCGCGGTCATCTCGATAAAGCGGCGCGCCTTGAGCGGCGAGGCGGCGCCCGTGTTGGTGCGCAGCAGCACGCGCTCCTTCCAGCGCGGGCGTTTCAGGAACTCGAAATTGGCCTGCACCTCCACCCAGATGACGTGGTGCGCAAAGCCCCAGTCGAACCCGAACCCGTTGCGCTCCGCGTGCCGTTCCGCCATTTCCTGGCAGAACATCATGAAGCATTCCGGCTTGAGCAGGTGGTCCGCCCCGCACTCGTAGCTTGTGACTGTGTGTTCCTGTATTAAGTCCTCCACGCTGCCATTCTGCCACGCCGTGCGCGGAAAGTCAAGGCGCCGCGCCGCCGCGCGCGCGCCCGTGCCGCAAGTTTTTTTCCCTTTTCTCGTCAATTCGCTTGACTTTCCGCGGGAACTGTGTAAACTCACCGCACCAAGCGAAAACCAATATCTAAACATTATGGCTCACACCCAGTCCGCTAAGAAGCGTATCCGCCAGACCATCGCGCGCACCGCGATCAACCGCTCCGTCATGTCCCGCGTCCGCACCCTCCGCAAGAAGGTGGACGCCGCCGTGGAAGGCAAGGACAAGGAGGCCGCCGTTGCGGCGTACAACAACTTCGCCTCCGTGATCGACAAGGCGGCCAAGCGCGGCACCGTTCCCGCCAACCGCGCCGCCAACTACAAGAGCAAGGCCGCCAAGGCCATTGCCTCCATCGCCTAATCCCCCTTTCGGTTTTCTTTGGTGGCGGGGCACCGGCTGCACCGGTGCCCCGTCTTTTTTCCACCCGGCCCACCCCACCACGCGCCATGAAGCCCGATTTCAAGGAGATTGCCACCACCATTGCCAACGATCCCGCCAGCTACAAGGTCTGCACCGTGTGCGGCGCCGTGGTGGACCGCGATGCGGAAATCTGCCCGGACTGCTCCGCCTACCGTTTCGACACCGACCCGGACCACGTGCTCAACCGCGCGCTGGATCTGGGCTCCAAGCCGCGCAGCAGCGTGACCCACCTGGACACCGTGGAGTGAGCTGCGGTCTTTGATTGATTTTCCCAAGCACGGAAAACGCCCGCCCGGCGCGGGTGCCGGGGCGGGCGTGTGAAATGAAGTTTGGGGCGTTCCCTTTATCGGGGGCTCAATCCTTGGCGTCCAGCTTGCGCTGCAGCTCCTCCACCTGCTTGCGGAGGTTGCGGAGCTCCCTGAGGGCATCCGGCATGCGGCGTATGGCGGCGTATTGCTTCATGGCCTCCTTGTACGGGGCACTGGGTGCGCCGAAGTAGGGCTGGCCGCCCTCCAGGCTGCTCATCACCCCTGTGCGCGCGGCGAGGATGGCCTGGTCACCCACGGTGAGGTGACCCGCCACGCCCACCTGCGCGGCCAGCGTGACGTACTTGCCGATGCGCGAGCTGCCGGCTATGCCGCTCTGGCTGCACATGACCGTGTGGCTGCCCATGGTGACGTTGTGCGCCACCTGCACCAGGTTGTCCAGCTTGCAGCCGTCGCCGATAACCGTTCGGCCGAAACGCGCGCGGTCTATGGTGGCGTTGGCGCCGATATCCACATGGTTGCCGATGACCACGATGCCCACCTGGTCGATGGTGTCGTAGCAGCCGGTCTCCTTGTTGAGCAGGAAGCCGAAGCCGTCCGACCCGATGACGGCGCCGGGCTGCACGGTGACGTGGTGGCCCAGGATGCAGCGCTCACGCACCACCACGCGGGCGTGCAGCTTGCAGTGCTCGCCCAGCTTGGCGGATTTGCCGATGACGCAGCCGGGGCCGATGTCGCACCCGTCGCCAATCTCCGCATCCGCCTCCACCACGGCGTTGGGGCCGATGTGCACCTTGTCCGCGTTGAAGCGTGCGGTGGGGTGCACCACGGCGCCCTCGTCCACGCCGGGCGCAAAGGCGTTGGCTTCCTTCATGAAATGGTCCACCAGGGCGTTGAATGCCAGGGAGGGGTTCTCCACCTCCACGCAAACCACGCCTTCCGGGTACTGCGGCAGCGCCGGCGGCACCAGCACCACGCTGGCCTTCGTGGCCAGGAAATCCTTGAAGTACTTCTCGTTTCCCAAGAAGGACACCTCACCGGGGCTGGCTTCATCCAATGAAGCGACTCCGGAGATTTGCACCTCCGGAGCCGTGTTGAGAAGTTTGCCTCCGGTGAGCTTGAGAACGTCGTCAATCGAGAGGTTCATGGCTCAGGGGAGCGGTATCTGTGGTATGCTTATTCAGCCTCGGGAGCGGGCGCGGTGCCGTCGCCGTACAGGCGCTTGAGCTCGGCATCCGGGTCAAAGCCCTTGGGCGCGCCGGAATTGAGCTGCTTGAGCACTTCCGGGGTGATGTCGAAGGTCTTCTTCATGTACGGATACACCGGGGTGCCGATGCCGATTTCCGGCTGGGGAGACAGGGCGCCGGAGTCCAGCACCAGGTCGGCTCCCACCTTCTCGGCAACGGTGTTGATGGAGTTCTGCACCTCTTCCATCAGCAGGCGCATCTCGCGGTTGCGCAGCTCGCGGAAGGCCACGTTGCGGCGCTGCACGAAATCCTTGAGCTCCTGCTCGCGGGCGCGGAATTCATTCTGCTTGGCGTTGAAGTCCGTCTGCAGCTTCTGGCGGGCGGTGTCGGAAAGGCTGCCGTCGTTCTTGTCCAGAATCTTCTTGGCCTCGTCCTGGAGCTCGCGGAGACGGTCCTCGCGGGAGGCGATGTCCTTCTTGATTTCAGCCAGCTGCTTCTGCAGCACGGTTTCGGTGTCGAAGCGCTTGTAGAACTTCGTGTAGAGCTCCTTCACGTTGACAGTGGCAACCTTCAGGTTGGAACTGGGAGCGGCTGCGGGAGCGGCCGGGGCCTGGGCTTCAGCAGACAGGGTAAAAGCGCAGAGCGCTACGATTGCGGTCGTGATGATAGGGAACTTCATGATGGTGTTACCTTTGATGTGCCGCCATTCTAAATGGCAGACGCAGGCAAGTCAAGCCTCGCCTGCGTCAAAATTTGCGAAAAGTTTGGCATGCGCGCGGAAACCCGCCGCGCGGGGTCAGATGAAGGTGCGTATGACGGCGCGCGCGCGCAGGCGGTCCACCCACTCGCGGTAGCGCTTCTCGCTCTGCTTGCGGCGCACGGCGTCGTCCATCTTCTGGCGCACCTCCGGGTTGCTGAGCGGGGGTGCGGGGGCCAGGTGCTTTTCACGCACGCGCACGATGGTGAAGCCGTAGTTGTCTGCCATGGGGCCGAAGATTTGGCCCGGTTCCACGCTGAAGACCACGTTGGCGAAATCCACGGCCAAATCGCGGCGCTTGATGCTGGGCCAGCGGCCGCCGTCCTGCGCGTGGGCGTCGCGGGAGTAGGCGCGCGCGGCCTCTGCAAAGGAGATGCTGCCGGAGTCCAGGCGGTTGCGCAGGTCGCACGCAAAGGCGTAGCGCTCCTGCGGGCTCTCCTCCGGGTTGTCCTGGTCCACGGCGGGGATGAAGATCTTGTCGTACTCCACGGCGTCCTGGGTGATGTCGCGGTAGTCGGACTTGGAGGTGTTGTACTCCTGCTGGATTTCATCGGGCGTGGGCGGGATGTCGCGCTCGTACTTGGAGGCGCGCATGGCCTGCACGGTCACCTCCTTGCGCACGGATTCGCGGTACTCGCTGAGGCTCATGCCGCCCTTGCGCAGGGTGTCGAGGAAGGCATCGCGGTCGCCGTTGAACCCCACCAGGATGCGGCGGTTGATTTCCTGCTCCACCTGGTCGGCCTTCATGAGGTAGCCCTTGGTCTCGAATTCGCTGAGCACGAGCTCGCGCTCGATGAGGTCGTTGAGCACCTCCTTCTTGGCCTTCACCAGCTCTGAGTTGAAGCGGGGGCCCTGCTGCGGGTAGAGCAGGGAGAGCTCGTGGAAGTAGGGCCCCAGGCGCATGCGCACCTCGCTGGCGGTGATGGGGCGCCCGTTCACCGTGGCGGCGATACGGTTCACCACGCCGCCCTTGGCGGGCTGCGGCGCCTGCTGCGGCGCGGCCTCCTGCGCCGCGGCGGTGCAGGGGAGCAGCAGGGCAATCAGGGAAAGTGCATGGAAGACTGGCTTCATCTCGCGCACATTGTACCACATACGCGCGCCGTGGCAACACGCTTCTGTGCCATGATGGGGGATTGTTCAATCCCCGGTGGGGGAGGCGCCGCGGCGCAGGGCCTCGGCAAAGCCGGCGGGCAGACCGGTGCGCGCTATCTTGGGCGCGGCGGCCTCCACATCGTACGCCACGCGCCGCAGCGTGATGCGGGCGTGCTCATCGTCCACCAGGGCGTAGGCGGCGCGGGGGTCGCCGTCGCGCGGCTGGCCCACGGAACCGGGGTTCACCAGATAGCGGGCATCGGGGTCCAGGGGAAGGGTGAAGGTGCCGTCGGCACCGTACTCCACGGGGATGCGCTCCACGGCGCCGCCGCGCATCACGAACGCGGCTGGGCGGTGGGTGTGGCCGAAGAGGCACACGCGCTCGGCGGTGGCGTTGAGGGCGGCGCGGGCGTCCTGCGTGCCGGAGATGCGGCCCCAGATGCGCGGGGCGTAGGGAGAGGCGTGCCAGATGCGGCAGCCGCGGTGCACGGCGGTGAGCGGCAGCTCGTGCAGCCATTCCGCCTGTTCCGCGGTGAGCATGCCGCGCGTGGTGTCTATCATGGCGATGTACATGGGCACGCCGAAGACGACGGGGTTGAACATGGCGGCCTCGTGGTTGCCGCGCACGGCGGCGGCCAGGTGCGGGCGCACCAGCTCCACGCACTCCGCGGGGTTGCCGTTGAAGCCCACGATGTCGCCCAGCCCCACGGCCTCGTCCGCGCCGCGGGCGCGCATGTCCGCCAGCACGGCCTGCAGGGCCTCCAGGTTGGCGTGGATGTCTGAAAGGACGGCGAACATCACTCCTGCTTGAGCAGTTGCTGCAGGCGCGCCTTGAAGTCCGGGATGCCCTCGCCGAGCGCGGCGGCAATCGGGATGATTTCCACCTTGGGGAAGCGCTGGCGCAGGATGGCCAGGTTCTCCGCGGCGCAGTCCGCATCCATCTTGTTGGCCACAATCACCCAGGGGCGCGCGGAAAGCTCCTCAGAGTACAGCTTGATTTCCTTGCGAAGCGTCTGGATAGCCTCCACGGGGTCGTGCTCCAGCCCGGTCATGTCCACCACGAACAGCAGCACGCGGCAGCGCATGATGTGCCGCAGGAACTCGTGCCCCAGCCCGCGGTTCTGCGATGCGCCCTCGATGATGCCCGGGATGTCCGCCACGATGGCGCGCCCGTAGTCCGCAAACTCCACGGTGCCCACAATGGGCTGCAGCGTGGTGAACGGGTAGTCCGCCACCTTGGGCGTGGCGTTGGAGATGGCGGTGAGAAGGGTGCTCTTGCCGGCGTTCGGGTAGCCCACCAGCCCGGCGTCTGCAATGCGGCGCAGCTCCAGGAAGAACACGCCGCTCTCCGCCTCCGTGCCGTACTCGAACTTGATGGGCGCCTGGTCCGTGGCGGTGCGGAAATGCCAGTTGCCGCGGCCGCCCTTGCCGCCCTGGCACAGGATGAACTTCTGCCCGGGCTCCGTGAGGTCGGCTATTTGCTCCAGCTCGATTCCCTCGCCCTCGCGCTCCAGCCAGGTGGCCTCCTGCATGGTGGAGGCGTTGCTGCGGTAGATGATGGTGCCCTGCGGCACCTTGCCGATGACGGTGCGGCCATCCCTGCCGTGCTTGCGCGCGTGCTGGCCGGGCATGCCGTCCGTGGCCACCAGCTTGGGGTCGTAGAAGTACGTGCGCAGGTCGTTGGTGCCGGGGTCCACCTCCAGCACCACGCTCCCGCCGTCGCCGCCGTCGCCCCCATCGGGGCCGCCGCGCGGCACGAATTTCTCCCGCCGGAAACTGGCGAGCCCGTTGCCGCCCTTTCCGGCCTTGGCGAAAATCCTGATGTTGTCCACAAACATGCAGGGGCAGGATAGAGGAAACGGGTGGCGAAGTCAAGGGAAAGTTGGCTTGCATTGGCGGCCCCGGCACGCTATACTCGGCGCAGCATGAGTTCGCAACCGGAAGACCTGAATGAGTTCGACGCCCTGGACTGCGGCCTGGCCACGCTGATGCTGTGCGAGGTTCCGGCCATCATCTACCTGGTGCTGGGCGGCGGCATGCAGTCCCTGGTGGTGACGGGGCTGATGGCGGTTGCGGGCTTTGTGGTGGCCGTGGCGGTGTGGGGGCTTGCCTGCTACACGAACTCCCGCGTGGTGGGCCGGCTGGTGAACTGGGCCGGCTGCGTGCTCACCCCGCTCTACATTGCGGTGAGCGTGTACCTGTGGATATACGGCGAACCCCAGATTGCGGATGAACCGCCGCCCGCAGAGGCCGCGCCTGCACAGGCGGAAAACTAGTGGCGGGGCATTTCACCGCATGCGGGGTGCAATGATTGGTGGTATCAAGCGTAGCTGGTAGGCGGGCGGAGTTCTAATCCACCCCGCGCCCGTCTTCGCGCGTTGCGCTACGCCGTGGCAGGCAAGGCGGGGTTTCGTGCCGAACAAATCAACGTGGTTGCCCCACGGGTTCCACCCGTGGCTATAGATAGACGTTCCTGCGGAACTAGAAATAGGCGCCTGACGGCGCATGAAGGAATGTTTCATCTGGCGAAACGCCAGATGAAACTTGTAATCCACCGCGCCTTTGGCGCGCTGGATAAAACCCCGCCGAATGGCGGGGTGTTCCCGCAGGGACGATAGCCACGGATGAAATCCGTGGGCAACCACCCGCGCATATCCACCACGGAACGCCGCCGTATGGCGGTGTGGACTCACGCCAAGGTCTGCAGCTCTCCGGGCATTTTTATGGGACGGCAGTGATTTGGGATTTCGGATTTGGAAATCGCACCGCCTGCGCCTACGGCTGTCATGCCTGTTTGTTTGGCAGACCCAGGATGGTGCCGGGCATGATCTTGTGGCCGGCGAAAAAGCTTTCCGCGTTCATCTTGCGCGCGCCCGGCGGCTGCATGGTGGTGATGAGCAAGGCACCGCCGTGCGGGCCGCCGCAGGACACCAGCATGCCGTCCGGCCCGGATTCCAGCACCATGCCGGGGCGGGAGTCCGCGGGCTTCCTGGCCTTGGAGAACAGGTCGATGGGCGGGTAGATTTTCAGCACCTTGTCCTCCCCGCTCTTCACGGAGGGGTAGACGGTGAACGTGCCGGGCCAGGGGTGGTAGGCGCGAATCTTGCGCGCCACCTGCGTGGCCGGCTGGTTCCAGTCGATTTCCCCGTCTGCGCGGTGCAGCTTGGGCGCGTAGGTCATCAGGCTCTCGTCCTGCTCCTGGCGGTCGTCGCCGCCGTCCTCCAGACAGGAGATGGCGTCCATCAGCGCGTCCGGCGCCAGCTCCGCCAGCGTGTCGTGCAGGGATTCGGCGGTCTCTGTGCCGTTGAGAGGGATGGGCAGCTGGCAGATGATGTCTCCGGCGTCCAGCTTCTTGACCACGTGCATGATGGTGATGCCCGTCTCGTCGTCGCCGGCCTCGATGGCGGCCTGGATGCAGGATGCGCCGCGGTGGCGCGGCAGCAGGGAGGCGTGCGCGTTGATGCACGCCACCCTTGGCGTGTCAATGACCTCTTGGGAGAGAATCTGGCCGTACGCCATCACCACCACGATGTCCGGCTCGTATGCGCGCAGCCGGGCCACGGCATCGGCATCGCGCATGTGCTCCGGCTGGAAGACGGGAATGCCGCGCTCCTGCGCCAGAACCTTGATGCGCGGCGGGGTCAACACCATGTGGCGCCCCACCGGCCTGTCCGGTTGGGTGATGAGCGCGACCAGCTCCCCTGTCTCTGCCAAGGCGCGGAAACAGGGCAGGGCAATGTCGCCCGTTGCCATCATGACGATCCGCATGCCTTCATTTTGCGCAAATCCCCCATGCTGTCAAGAAATTTGCGCGGCGGGGCATCAATTCAGGGTGAAACGCACGGTGGTGGTGACGGTGGAGGCAACGGCCTGCCCAGCGGCGGTGGCGGGGCGGAAACGCCAGTGGCGCAAAATCCAGGAACGGGTGGCGGAATCGAATTCCGCATGCCCGCTGGGCTGCGTGATATCCACGGTGGTGGGCGTGCCGAGCGGGGAGACGGCGATGCGCACGCCCACGCAGCCCTGCAGGCGCCGCTGCCGCATGGCGGCGGGGTACGGCGGCTTGGGCGCGCTCAGGTAGGCGGGAGGAGTGGTGGATTGACAATTTACAATTGACAATTTACGATTTTGATTGGTGGCGAGGCGTGGTTGGCGGGGTTCGGGGAGGTTTGTGACGGTGAGGTCGGAATCATTGGGGGGAGAGGGTTCAAAGCTGCAGGCTATGGGTTGGAGAGCTTGCGGGGTGGGAGGAATGTACAAAGTACAAGGTACAAAGTACAAATCGGGAAGTTCGGCGATGGGCACCGCGGGAATAAGCAGCGGTTTCCCTTGGGCACGTGCGGGCGGTTCGCTTGCCATGGTGAAGAGGGGGGCTTCCGGCGCCGGCGTGGCGGGGTTGTTGCGTGAGAGGGCGAGGAGGGGGAGGACGATGAGGGCGGGCAGGGCCACCATCATGAGGGAGCGCCATGCGAGTTGTTGCTCGAGGTGTCGGGGGTTAGTTTTCATCGTCCAGCCAGAAGAGGTGGGCCTCCATCACATCGTACGGTTCGGGGGTGGAGAAACGGCATGCGGGGCAATCGGGGAAATGCACCCGCGGGTGGTGGGCCAGGTGCACGCGGTTCTCGCGCCAGGCGGGCAGCCACACGGCCAGCTCGTACACGCGGCGGTCGATCCGCGCGGCGCATGCGGCGCGGTCCGCGGTGGCGGCGAACTCTTCCACCAGCCGCTGCAGCGCGGCGTCGTCCGCATGGAAGGGCGCATCGAACCCCTCCGCATCCCGTCCGAAGATGCCCGCGTAGTCCGGTGCATCGCCGCCCGCGGCGGTGGCCCAGAACACCATCTCGTGCCGCCCCTCCTGCATCATGCGCGCGATATCCTGCCAGGGCAGCGGCTCCGGCACAATCTCCGCCCCGCAGGCGCGCGCGCTTTGCACCAGCGTGTTCACCAGCGTGCCCACCTTGTCGGAAGGCGTGTAGGCCAGCCGCACGCTCAGGCGCGTGCCGTCCGCGCGGCGCAGGATGCCGTCCGGCCCCTGCGCGGTGAACCCCGCTTGCGCAAAGCGTTCGCGGGCGGCGGCGGGGTCGTGACGGTATTCCGGGGTGTCCCTGGGGGAGATGCCCCTGTAGCCCGTGGTGAAGGAGTGCAGGCGCTCGGCGTCTCCGTGGAAGATGCGCGCCACGGCGGTGTCCATGTCCATGGCGTGCATGAGCCCGCGGCGCAGCGCGAGCGGTTGCACCGTGCGCGCGTTGAGGGCGATGCCGTAGGGCGGCGCGGGGCAGTCTGCCGTGAAATCGCGGAAGAGGATTCTTTCCGGCGCATCGTCGCGGTGGCGCTCCCAAGCCGCGGTGTTGCGGGTTTGCAGGGCGTCCAGCCCGCCGCGCAGGAAGAGCTCCCACACCTGCGCCTCATCGTTGAGGAAGTGGTGCTGGATGCGCTCTGCGTTGAAGCGGTGGCGGTAGAACTTCTCGTCCGCGGCCCACCAGTCCTTCACGTGCGCCAGCTCCACCATGCGGCCGCGCTGCGTGCGCGCCACGGTGTAGGCTGCGGTGGTGGGCGGGATGCGCTGCGCGTAGCGCTCGCGGTAGTCGCCGCCGAACTCTGCGTAGAACCCCGGTTCCGCGGGGTGCAGCAGGCGCGCCGCCGCCTGCTCCGCGCGGTGCGTTTCATGCCGCAGGGTGACGATGAGCGTGGTGTCTCCCGCCGCCGCCACGGATTCCACCGCCGCGCGTATCGCATCCCCCTCCGCGCAGCCGCACTCCAGGCGCAGCAGCGCGCCCAGCACGTAGTCCGCCGCGCGCAGGGGGCGCCCGTTGGAATAGCGCGCCGCGGGGTTGAGGCGGAAGAACACCGTGTTGCCCGCCACCGCCCATTGCCGTGCGGTGCCGGGGATGCTGGCGCCGCTCGCGGGGTGGCGCTCCACCAGGCGGATTTCCAGGTTGCCGAACAGGTTGGCGTGGAAGAACTGCGGCATGGTGCTGCCGAAGTGCAGGAAATTGGCGGGGTAGGGGCCCGCATTGCTCAGGCGCACGGTGCCGCCCTTGCGCGCGGCGGGGTCGCCGGGTTCCTCCTCGCCCGCGGCATCCTGCCAGCACAGGCCGGGCGGCGGCTCTGCATCCGCACCCACGGTGAGCAGCACCCCCTGCACGCGCGCCAGCCGTTCCGCCAGGTCCGGCGGGTAGGCCGCGGGCGCGGCGGCGCATGCGGCCTCCCCCGTGGCCACGTCTCCGCGCGGAATGATGAGCTTCACCGCGCCCGCCAGCAGCAGGAGCAGGATTGCAGTGGCTATGGCGATACGCGCTTTCATGGCTAGAACGTGATGTCGCACCCGGCGTATGCGGTGGTGCCCGCGCAGATGATGGACTGCGCGTAGGCGGCGGGGTCATACACGGTGTAGGCGCTTTCCGTCACGTACTTCTGGTTGGTGAGGTTCTCCACGCGCAGGTGGAGGGAGAGGTGGTCGCTCACCTTGTAGCGCGCGTACCAGCGGAGGGTGTAGTAGTTGTCGTTGCGGTAGGGGTTGTAGTTGCTGGCGAACCCGGTGCGGCCCACTGCGGCGGAGATGCCCACGCCCGTGGTGAACTTCTCCGTGGGGGAGGTGTGGATATCCGCGCTCCACACCTGGCGCGCGGTGCAGGGCGCCTGTTTCTTGTCCGCCTGCAGCGGGCGCGTGTAGGTCCAGCCGATGCTGTATCCGGTGTTCCACTGCGGCTCCCAGCATCCGCGCAGGGAGAGCTCCACACCCTGCGCCAGCCAATGCCCGGGCGCGTTCACGGCCATGGACGAGCCGTCCTCCCGGTACGCGGTGGAGAGCGCCTTGTCCCGGCGCTGCCAGAAGAGCGTGGCGCGCGCGGTGTGGTGGTCCGCCAGGTCGCGCTCCAGCCCGGCGTCCGCGCTCCAGCTGGTCTCGCATTTCAGGTCGGGGTTTCCGCGGTATGTGGTGCCCCAGAGCGGGTCCGTGTACACGGCGTTGCTGCGGGCGAAGGAATCCGGCGCGCGGTAGCCCCGCCCGGCGGAGGCCAGGATGCGCGTGCGGTCGTTGATGCGCACGCTGCCGTCCGCGCGCATGGTGAACAGGGCGTTGTACGTGGTGCTTTGGTCCAGCCTGGCGGTGAGGTTGGCGCAGTGGCGCTCCGTGGGGGTGAAGCTGTGCATGGCGCAGATGCCGATGGTGCTGTCGCGGTTGCGCTGGTTGGGCTGCGGGATGCCGCCGTAGAGGGCGGAGAAGGCGCTGCGCACCCAGGTGAGGGAGGCGGTGGTGGTGTGGCGGTCGCTCCAGCGCAGGGCGTTGCGCCACTCCGCCTGCACGTTGCGGAGGTTGTAGTTGTACCCGTGCCCCAGCATGTAGTCCGTGCCGAAATACCCCGCCATCAGCGTGGCGCTGTACGCCTCCGTGAGTTTCCCCCTCCACTTCAGTGTGGCCAGGTTGCTCATGAAGGTGTACGGCGTGAGCCCGTACGGCCCGGCGTAGTTGTAGGCGGCGTCCTCGCGGCGGTACGTGGCGGTGAGGCACCGGTTGTCGTCCGCGTGGTAGTCCAGCCGCAGGGCCTCTGAGGCGTTGCCGAATTTCCCGCTGTGCTTGTAGGGTGGCTTGTCGCCGTTGAGGAAGTGGATATCGTTGTTGGTGCGCTCGTAGGTGCCGGAGAGGAAATAGGCCAGCCTGCCCTGGCGCCCCTGGGTGGAGAGGTGCCCGGTGTAGGAATCGTGCGTGCCGGCCTCGTTCCAGATGCGGAAGCGCGGTTTCTCCGCATCGCCCTCCGGCGTTTCCATGTACACCACGCCGCCCTCCGCGCCGTTGCCGTACACCGCGCCCTGGCTGCCGCGCAGCACCTCCATGTTCCCCAAATCCTGGCAGTGCGCGCGCGCCAGCGTGTTGGCGGTGATGTCCGCGCCGCCGGACAGCCCGGAGGTGCGCATGCCGTCCACCATGGTGAGAATGCTGCCCACGCCGGTGAACCCGCGCAGGGTGAGGGCGCTCACGTTGCCGCGCTGGTTGTCGCCCCCGCTCTGGATGTACGCGCCCGGCACGGTGGCCAGCGCCTCCGTCACCGTGGTGATGCCGCGCTCCCGCAGCTCCGCCGGGTCCAGCGCCTCCACGCTCACCCCGCTGCGGTCGTACGGCACATCCGCCCCGCCGTACGCGGACACGGTGATGTCCTCCAATTGCACCTCTGCCGTCGGCATATCCGCCGCGGCGCAAACGCCCGCCCAAGCAAGGGCGAGCACTACTCTGGAAGCGCCCGTATAGGGCGCGCGTGTTCTCTGGGTCATCGTGGTTGCCGGTTGGGGGCGGTGCATCGCCGCCCCGTGTGATGGCGAACTCCCCGGCTGGCATTCCGACTCAGCGCCCGCGCGTTCTGCGGGTGCAACACGGTTGCGGCACAGCGACGGATTCACACCGTCTTCCCCATCTATTTCCTGCGGCTCCCGGCCGCCTCCACGGAGTTCCGCGCACGGCGATGATGCCGCGCGCAGGGATATTTAACAATACACCCGCCCGTTTTGCAAGTTTTTCCGAATTTGCGGTTGACACGCCGCGGCGGTCCATGATATACCACGGCCAACACCCTACCAACTATGAACCCCATACTACTACCGGTATCGTTGGCGTTCGCCCTTGCTGCGGCCGCTCTGGATATCACCGACTACGTGACGGCAACCCACGACCGGGGAAACTTCCCCAAGGAGTTGCAGACCCTGGAGGACCAGGCGGAAAAGGATCCCGCCCTGGTGAAGGCCCTGCGCGAGGAGTGCCGCAAGAAAATCACCTTCCGCCGCAAGAACATACGGAACGTGGTCAAGCAGATGTGCAACCGCCTCGTCAAGTTCGGCGTCTGGAAGGACAAGCCCAAGCGCCCCTCCTCCATCTACGTCTACAAATTCCAGTACATCAACGCCGACCGGATCGAGTACTACGACTACCGCGAGGGCTCCTCCAACTTCAACCTCGTCAAGGTTGAAATCCTGAACTGCGAGAAACGCATCTACGAGGAGGAAAAGGTCTGCGTGGAGGCCCTCTTCAAGGTGTACGACGAGCTGATGAGCTACGATTGCCCCGATGACACCGCGGCTGATTCCTTCACCGGGCAGGAAAAGGAATTCAAGGGCGACAACTACGAGTGCGACGCCTGGATTCAAGACGAGGTGAACAAGGTGGCCGCCGAGGTGCAGCGCCGTCTCAGGCACAAGACCCGCGGCACCAACGGCGAATCCTCGCGCATCTTCTACTGACGGCTCCAACCACCCCAACATCCCATGAAAAAGAAAAAAAATCATCTTTGGCCGCCACCCCTGAGCGATGGCGAGATCCGCCAAATACTCAAGGCTGAAAAGGATGCCCGGAAGAAAGGTATTCCCGCCAGGGATGAGGCAGATTCCCGGCGCTTTTTTGCACGCCGGGGCAGCTGGGCCCTGCGTTCGGTTCCTCCCTGTCTCCGTGCCGAAATGGAAAGCGCCGCCCGAGCCCATCCCATGCCCCAGCTCAAGCCTATCGCCTGGGCCATGGGCGCACCGTGGGACTATGAGTCCGAGGCGGCCTTTCAAAAACGCTGCGAGCGCTGGCTGGTTCGGCTCGGCAAGAAGAAACCGCCCAGATTCACGCCGCCGCCACCGCCCAAAATCAAACCGCTTCCCCATGCGGACAACTCCGCCAGGAACGGCAAGTGGATGACCCCCGGCGACATCAATCCGCTGGATTTTCCGCCGTCTCAGGAATGAGGCAATGGTGCCGCGTGCAGACATCGCCCCTGTCGGCAAGAAAAAGGTGCGCCTTGCTCAACATTTTTATTGCAAAAATATACAGAAGGTGTATATTTGCGCTATAAATATGTCATCGGGAACGGTCAGGGCATGGATAACCGAGCAAGCGCGACACGGGCGGACAAGTTTCACCCGCGCGGAGCTGTGCGCGGCGTTTCCGGGAGTTTCCGGGGCGCGTTTGGGTGTGGAGTTGTACCGTGCGTGCCGGAGCAGGCTTGCGGCGGTGGCATGGCAGGGATTCTACCTGATTCTGCCGCCGGAATACCAGGCGGTGGGCATGCTGCCGCCGGCGGACTATATCGACAAGCTGATGGCGTATATGGGCAAGCCGTACTGCGTGGCCCTGTTGAATGCGGCGGCCCACTACGGCGCAGCGCACCAAAGGCCGATGAACTTCACGGTGATGACGAGCCAGCCGTTGCCCCGCAGCACGGTGAAGCGGGTGAACCGCATAGATTTCGTCTCCAAATCGGAAATGCAGAACGGGATTCCAGCCGCGCTGGTTCGGCGGGTGAAAACGCAATACGGCAGCATGGTGGTGAGCAGCCCGGAGTTTACGGCGTGTACGCTGGTGCAATACGCCAAGGCGGCCGGGGGGCTCGCGCATGTGGTATCCGTGCTGCAGGAACTGGTGGAGGCATGCGATTTCTCACGGCTTCCGTCGGAGCTGGCGGCCTATGTGCCCGCGCCGTGCCTGCAGCGGCTCGGGTATATCCTGGAGCGCGTGCTTGGCGAGCGGACGGCTGCGCGCGGCCTCCACCGCCACCTGCTTTCCATTTGCCCCCGGCTCCGCAAAACCAGGCTCGTTCCACAACTTCCCTCCGCACATGGCGGGACGGACGACAAGTGGGGCATTCTCATCAACCAAAAATTGACAACCGAAAACGATGATTAGTGCAGAATGCATCAAGGCATGGTGGCCGGAACACCCGTGGAGCTCACTCGCCATGGTGGAGCAGGACCTTGTGGTGTGCCGCGCGCTCGTCGCCGTCTTTTCCGATCCCTTCCTAGCGGAGAACCTGGCATTCCGCGGCGGCACGGCGCTTCACAAGCTGTACCTCTCGCCCCAGCCGCGGTATTCCGAGGATATAGACCTGGTGCAAATCAATCCCGGTCCCATCCGCGCCATCATGGATCACCTGCGCGATGCGCTGGCCTTCCTGGGTGAACCCAAGACCAAAAGCACACCCATGAGCAACAAGCTGCTTTTCCGTTTCGAGTCGGAGATGGCCCCTGTGGAGCCGCTGAAGCTCAAGGTGGAAATCAACTGCCGTGAGCATTTCCACGTGCTGCCGTGGTGCCGCTTGCCGTTCTTCATGGACAATCCCTGGTTCAGCGGCGCATGCCGAGTCTCCACGTACGAGCTCGACGAACTGCTAGGCACCAAGTTGCGAGCGCTCTACCAACGCAAGAAGGGGCGCGACCTTTTCGACCTGCACTACGCCCTCAGCCGGGCGGAAACAAGCGCGGAACGCATACTGCAGTGTTTTTGCCGCTACATGGATGCTTCCGCGGGGAACATCCCCACTCACCGGGAATTCACCCTCAACATGCAGGAAAAGATGGCCGACCCCGATTTCACCGCCGACACCGGCCCGATTCTCCTGCCTTCCATTTCGTTCAACCCTGCTGAGGCGTACGGCATCCTGGACGGACGGCTCCTGTGCCACATCGACCGCAGCCGGAAAGAATATTCCCGTTGACACGGGGTGCAGGGCGTGATACAAGGGCTGCGGACCTCAGCCACGGTCGGAGACACCTCCCATGGCCATGGAAGAGGGTGCGGCACCCGGTGTCGGGTGCTTAGCTCGTAAACGAAGGAGTGCCCTGCCGGGCACTCCTTCAATTTTTCCGCTTGCCTCTCATTTGTCCGGCCAGAGGTTGCGGATGGCCTTGGCGGTTTGCTCGGCAATGATTTTGGCACTGGCGGGGTTGGGGTGGAGACCGTCGCCCACGGTGTTCTCCGGGTGGTTGACCAGCGGGGAGTACATGTCGATGGCGTGGCAGTGGAGCTCCTTCGCAAGGCGTGCGCAGACAGCCTCCATCTCCGGGCGGCGGGTGGCGGTGTCCATCTCGTTGAGCGGGAAATCAAACGCGGGGTTGACGTTGCCGGGGAAGCCGGGCGCGCGGTTGACGCTGCGGAAATCCGGCGCGAGCCTGGTCCAGAGCATGATGGTGGCGCCCTGCGGGCCGCGCCACGCGTGGATGAGTTCCGCGTAGTCGGCAAACACCTTCTCCGTGTCCCAGGTGCCGCGGTTGGTGTCGTTGATGCCGAGGTTGGAGACGTAGAGGTCCGCACGGAAATCCAAGGCCTGACGGTGTTCGCGCTGCAGGCCGAACCAGACGCCGTCCTTCACGCGGGCGGCGGTTTTGGCGGAGTTGCCGAAGCGGCCCACCTCGAATTTGTCGCCCAGAATCTTCTGCAGCTGCTCCGGGTACTTGTCCTGCGTCTTCTGGATGCCATAGCCGAAGGTGATGCTGTCGCCCACGCACGCCACCTTCAGGCGGCCCACGGCGGGGAATTTCCCCGGCGGCACGGCGCGGAACGGGATGTCGCCCTCGTAGGATTTGGTGCCGTCGCTGCAGCGCCAGGCCACGTTTTTCCGCTGCTCTTTCAGCGTGGCGTGGGATTCGTAGGTGAGCTTGACGGCACCGTCCTTCCACTCCGCCTGTGCGGGGATGAAGCGGCCGTACCGCTGGTCGGCCACTTCAAATGTCGGCATGTCGGCGGGAGACGCTGCCTGGGGCGTCTTAATGGTGATTTCGCCGTTGCCGATGGCGGTGTCCGTGACGGTGAAGGCGTGTGCTGATACGGCGGTGAGCATGAGTGCGACGAGTCTTTTCATGGTTGGTGGAGTTTAGGAAGATTTCTTGCGGTCGGCGTGGGTGCCGGACTTGCCCTCCTCGCGCTCCTGTGCGCGCTGTTTCCAGAGGGGCAGGGGGGATTTGCGGCGGCGGCGCCGGCGGCGTGCTTCCTGGCGCTGCTCGAAGACGGCTTGGTCGCGCTGGCGCTTTTCCTCGCGCTCGCGTGCCAGGCGTGCCTCCTCCATGCGGCGCTGGATGCGCGCGGAGTGCTCGTCCCCGGCGGGCGTGATGGTCCACGGGCCCACGCCGCCGGATTCCGTGATGGGCAGGCACATCATCTGCGGGTCGATGAAGCAGATCTGGCGGTACAGCAAGTCGCGGATGGTGGAGAGCAGGGCCTTGGGCGGGAAGAGCCCGGTGTTTCCCAGCTCGATGGTGAAGGCCACGCGGATGTGCTTGGCCTGCTGGCTGAGGCGCGCGATTTCGCGCAGGGAGACGCCCTCCGGCGGCTCCTCCTCCGGCGCCACCAGCGCGGCCGTGCGCAGCAGGAACAGGGAGTCCCGCACCTTGCGGCACAGCTTCTCCACTAGGTCGCGCACCTTGGGGCGCGCGTTGAAGCGGTAGTCCTTCACCTCGATGAGCCACAGTTCCTTCTTGCCGGGATGGTAGAGGATGAAATCCATCTCCTTGCAGCTGTTGCAGAAGTTCTGCGCGTGGCGGGAGTAGAAGGGCGAGCACTCGCAGCGGCACACCAGGTAGCCCGCCTCGAAGTTGAAGCGGTGCATGCCTTCCACGCAGCTGGTGCCGGGTTTGTACATGGTTGCCTTATCCTTCTTCCTCCGTATCCTCCAGGTGCATGGCCAGGTAGCGGTCGGCCTGCTCCATCTCGGCGTCCAGGCTGTCGATGTATTCCAGGGCGTTCATGTTTTTCCCTGCGGACACGCGCACGCCTTCGCGCCCGCGTGCCTGCAGCTGCAGACCCGTGAAGCGCCGGGAGACCCCGCGGTTCTCCGGCGCCGCCAGCTGGATGGTCAGCTCGCGCAGCAGGAACAGGCTGTGCGTGGTCATGATGAGCTGCACACCCGCTCGCCCCAGCGCCATCATGATGTTCACCAGCAGTGGCAGGTGCGTGGCGTTGATGTTCATCTCCGGCTCGTCCCAGAACAGCGTGGTGCCCGCGTGAACGGTTCCGTTGCCCAGCAGCAGCCCCAGCGTGCCGATGCGCTTGAAGCCCTCCGCAATCAGGTTGAGCTCCAGCGGCTCCTGCGCGTGGCGGTGCAGGTAGAAGTGCCCGTTGATGCGCACCAGGTGCCCGCTGAGCATACGCTCCACCAGGCGGATGGCTTGGTGGATGGCGCCCGCCGGTTGCTCCCGCGGCTCGCTCTCCAGCGCCCGGCAGAGCTCCCAGCTCGCGGAATCCAGCAGCTCCGGGTACCGCTTGCCCGCCTGCATGTAGCACGGGTAGATGGACAGTATCTCGCGCGGCGGGATGAACACCGCGTTCTCCTGCAGGAAGCGGTCCGGCAGCGTGGCGATTTTCAGCCCGTCCTCCTCCCGCCCGGCCTGGAACGAGAACTCCACGTCCGCCGTGCCGAGCGGCGCCTTCTCGCCCTCCAGGGATGCCTTCACCGCCGCCGTGCAGTCCTTCACGCTGCGCGAGGTGACGGCCGTGAGCTCCGTGGTGCCGAACACGCGCAGCAGGTCCTTGCGCAGCCGCTTCTCCTCCGCCCAGGTTTCCGGCAAATCGCGCGTGGCACCGCCGTGGCTCCATTTGCACACCGCGAAGCACAGTTTCATCAGGTGGCTCTTGCCGCAATCGTTCCCGCCCACGATGATGTTCACCCCCGGAACAAAGGAGAACGACTCCCGCTCCGGAAACACCGTCACCCCCTCCACCGTCAGCTTGCGTATCATACAACCGCCATAGTAGCATACCCTTGCCGCAAAGCCAAGGGGATTTACAATTTACAATTTACGATTGACGATTTGGAAAGTTCGCGCGCCGCATGCGGCGCGGAAAGACAAGTTCCATTTGGCTTTCGCCAAATGGAACCGGGTGGAGTTGCAAATCGGAGGCGCGGTTTCCGATTTCCGTCAAGCGGTGAGACGGACCAATTCGAGCCAAGCCAACAGCGTGCTGGGACCGCAGCTGATCAGGATAGCGCCGGAAGGTACAACTCCAGCGGGAAATTTATCACTCCTGCCAGGCGGAGTCAAGCGCATGCGGCGGTGCATACGCTTTGACAATCGGCGGCGTTCCTGCTAGGATGGCGGCATGAGCGAAACATGCGCCACCGGGCGGCGGCGCTCCCCGCTGCTGGGGGCGTGCCTGCTGTACCTTCTGCTGCCGAACGTGCTGTTCCTGTGCGGGTGGGTGGAGACGTGGCTGGCGGTGCCGCTGGGCGTGCTGCTGGCGGCGGGATGCTGGGCGTTGTGGCGGCGCAGCACGTTTGTGCCGCGCGCGCCGATGGATGGCGCGCGCAAGGTTTCCCTGGCGCTCTGCCTGCTGCTGGGTGCCGCCGTGGTGTACCTCATGGGGCTGAACGGCGATTTCCCGCAGCCGCGCGACTTCATTGTCCGCAACGGCATCTACGGCGCGCTGGTGAACGAGGCGTGGCCGCTGCACAGCGCGGACGGTGGGTATTTCGTGTACTACCACGCCTTCTGGCTTCCGCCCGCCGCGCTGGTGGATTGGCTGCGCGGCCTGGTGCCGGCGTGGCTGGCACTGGCGGCGTGGACCTACCTGGGTGTGGCGCTGTGCATCCTGTGCCTGTTCCGGCGGTGCGGGCGGCGCACGCTCTCCCTGTTGGCGGTGATGATGGGGCTTGCCTGCGCGCAGGAGGTGCTGGGGCGCGCGGATGTGTTCGCCACCGTGCTGCCCATCCAGGGATTTGTGGACGCCTACAACGCGCTCATCCCGCAACCCGTGCTCTACACCTGCCTGTGGCACCAGCTGGCGGCCACCTACAACCACGCGGTGGCGGTGATGCTCTTCCTGTGCATGGTGCACGGGCGCCTGCTGGGCGGTTCCAAGCTGCTGCCGGTGGCGGCGCTGGTGGTGGTGTGCTCTCCGCTGGGTGCGCTGGCGCTGCTGGTGTGCCTGGCGTTCATCCTGCTGCCGCAGGTGTGGCGCGGGGAACTGCTGCGCGCGCAACTGAGGGAGCCTTTGTTCTATGCCGTGCTGCCGCTGCTGGCCCTGCTGGGGCTGTATTTCTCCTCCGGCGCAGGTTCCGCGGTGGGTGCGGGGTGGATGAGCCCGCTGTACGGCGGGAACGCCTGTGGTTTTGCCGTGGCGTACCTCTCCGGCACGCTGTTCATGGGGGGCGCCCTCTGCGTGTTCGGGTGGCGGTACCGCCGCACGGTTGCCTTCCGCGGCGCGGCGTGCCTGCTGCTGCTGCTCCCGCTGCTGTGGATGGGTGTGGACACCAACGAGCTTCTGTACAAGGGAACGCTGGTGCCGTTCTTTGTCATGTCGGTCCTGCTGCACGGCGCATGGCCGCACGCGGGGCGCGGCAAACGGGCCGTTGTGGCGCTGCTCTTTGCCGCCTGCGCCTTTATCCCCTTCCTGGATATCCAGCACCGCATCCGCGAATTCGGCACCTCGCCGCAGCAGCATGAGCTCAACATCCAGGACGAGTGGCACGGCCACCTCAACCACCCGGGGCACGTGTGGTACTCCCGCTTCTGGGGCCCCCAGGCTCCGCCCCTCTTCCGCAAGTAGGCCGCCGCTGCACCGCGCCGCGTTTCGCATTCCGCTTGCCATCGGTTATGGCGCGTGGTACAATCCGCGCGCTATGTTCTATATCACCACAGCAATCGACTACACGAACGGCGCCCCGCACATCGGGCACGCCTATGAAAAGGTACTGGCGGACGTCTTGGCTCGCTGGCACCGAATGTGTGGCGAGGACGTGTACTACCTCACAGGCGTGGACCAGCACGGCCAGAAGGTGCAGCAGAAGGCCGAGGCCGCCGGCATGGAGCCCAAGGAGTACGCGGACATGGTGATGCAGAAGTTCATCGCGCTGTGGGAGCGCCTGGGCATCGCGTACGATGGCTGGGCCGCCACGTCCGACCCGCGCCACGAGGCGTGCGTGGGCAAGATTCTGACCAACCTGAAGGAGAAGGGCTGCCTGTACAAGAAGGCCTACAAGGGTTTCTACTCCGTGCGCCAGGAGCAGTTCCTCACGGAGAAGGAACGCGGCGAGGACGGCAACTTCGGCCCGGAATGGGGCGAGGTGGTGGAGCTGGAGGAGGAAAACTGGTACTTCAACCTCAGCCAGCAGATTCCCTGGCTCAAGCAATACGTCACCGACCACCCGGAGGTGGTCACCCCGGAGTTCCGCCGCCAGAACCTGCTGAACGCCATCGAGCGTTCCGAGGGCGTGGACCTGTGCATCTCCCGTCCCAAGTCACGCCTGGCCTGGGGCATCCCCCTGCCGTTCGACGAGGAATACGTCACCTACGTGTGGTTCGACGCGCTGGTGAACTACATCTCCTTCGCCGGATACCTCAAGGAGGAGGGCAGCGACCTGCCGGAGTTCGAAAAGCTGTGGCCGTCCGTGTGCGAGGTCATCGGCAAGGACATCCTGGTGCCCGCCCACGGCATCTACTGGCTCTGCATGCTCCACGCCATGGGATTCGAGGACAGGGACATCCCCCGCCTCCTCGTCCACGGCTGGCTCAACATCAGGGGCGAGAAGATGAGCAAGAGCCTCGGCAACATCGTGGACCCCAACGACCTCTGCGACGCCTTCGGCCCCGAGGCCGTGCGATACTACCTGGTGCGCGACACCAAGACCGGGTACGACAGCGACTACGACCCCGAGCGCCTCAAGATGATCTACAACACAGAGCTGGCCAACGACCTCGGCAACCTCTGCAACCGCTCGCTCAACATGTGCCTGCGCTACTGCGGCGGAACCGTCACCATCGGCACAGAGGACGACGAGCTCTCCGCCAACCTCCGCAACAGCATGGCTGACACCGTCAAGCGCTTCTGCCAGCTCATGGACGAGTACAACACCGCCGACGCCCTGGCCGCACTCAACGCCCACGTGGGCCTCTGCAACGGATACATCGAGCAGAAGCAGCCCTGGGTGCTCGCCAAGGACGAGACCAAGATGCCGGAGCTGCAGCGCACGCTGGCCCACCTGCTGGAGAGCTGCGCGCAAATCGGCTACCTGCTGGGCTGCGTGCTGCCGGACGCCTCCGCCCGCATCCTCTCCCAGCTGAATGTGGACGGCTCCAAGCTGCGCCCGCAGTCCCTGGCGTGGGGCGTGCTGGAGAACGGCCACACCATCCAGGCCCCCAGCCCCGTGTTCCCCCGCATTCTTTCCGAGGAGGAAAAGGCCAAATTGGCGGCTAAGGCAGCGAAGAAATCACAAAAGTGATTTGGATTTACAATTTACGATTTACAATTTACGATTTGGAAAGTTAGGCGCGCTGCGCGCGCGGGATTTACTTGGCTCATCTGGCGCAACGCCAGATGAGCTTTTTTTTGTCATTTTTCCATTTTTCTTGTGCAAAACGGACGTGGACGTGCTTAATAGGTGTGTATGAAACGTGGGTTTGCCATCATTCTGGGAATTCTGGCGGGGATTATGCTGCTGCTGGCGCTGGCGGGGCAGTTGGTGCTGCAATTGACCGAGGCGGAAATGGCGTATGCCGACAGGATAAACCAGGAGCTTCTCTCCAAGTTCACCACGGTGGACAGCGCGGTGCCCCTGCCGGAGAACGAGGGCAAGCCCGTGCGCGTGTGCGGCAAGGTGGAGATTGTTTCCTTCGAATCGGACGAGCTGGAGGACAAGCTGCTCGGCGTGCGCGTAATGGGCTTGAACCTGTTGCGCGAGGTGGAGGACAGGAGCGGTGAGAATTGCAACGCCGTGCTGCCCGGCGGCCTGAAAATCACGCGCGTCCATCAGTGCAGCTCGCGCACGGGGCTGGAATGCAGCCTGGGCGGGTTCTCCTATCAGGATGCCCTGTGGAGCGATGTCTCCGTCTATGACTTTGAGTGGTGGTGCACTCCTTATACAGATACGTTCAAGAGTATCCGGCGAGATGAAATGAACCCCGCGCCGGAGGTGCTGCAGGACGCGGAATGGGTGGAGGACGACCAATGTTGGTCCTACCGGAACGGCGAGGTGACCGTGCGTGCAATATGTTTTCAACCGGTGGTGAAGAATGATGGGGCCGCCGTGGTTTACGGCATGCAGCGGGGTGACAGGATTGTGCCCTACACCTGCCGCATACCGCAATCGTGGTCGGTTTCCTCACTGCTCAAGAGCAGGCCATCCCCGCTTTACCTGGATGTGCTGGTGGCCTACGATGCCGGGAGGGAGCCCCTCCGCCACCGGGAGGCGCTGGAAGACGTGCCGGGCATTTACGAGAGGGTGGCGCAGCTGGAGGCCTCGTGGAGAGACATAGCTTCCGTGGCCTTCTGGGGGTCTGTGGAGCTGATTGTCCTTGCCACGCTGCTGGCGCTGGCCTTGCTGGCGGTGATGCTGCACTTCTGCCTGCACCGCCGCGTGTGGCCGTGCATGCTCTACGTGGGCGGCGGCATGCTCCTGCTCACCCTGCTCAACTATTGGAACGCCCATTGGATTTGGTGATAGGCCAAACATTTTTCTTGTGAAATGCGGCCTTGGGCATGTTTAATAGGGGTGCATGAAACGCGCGTACAACATCATCCTGGGAATTCTGGCGGGGCTTTTGCTGCTGGCGGCGCTGGCCGGGGTGCTTTGCATGAACTATTACCTGGCGCAGATTGCGCTCGTGGAGCATATAGAGGCGGATATTGAGGAACAGGTGGTTGTCGTGGACAGCGTGGCACCGCTCACGCTGCTGGAGAACGAGGGCAGGCTGGTGCGCGTTTGGCGAGAGCATGAAGGTCCCCAGATGGGCATGCAGAGCGGCGGGCGGCTTGTTCCCTACCGCTACCGCGTGCCGCGTTCGTACGCGCTTGGTTCCCTGCTGCAAGACTATCCCGACGAGGTGGAGGTGCTGGGGGCGTACTCTCCGTACGGAGACTATGATTTGCCCTTTGACTTTCCCGCCGCCACCGACCTGTTTTCAACGCGGTTGAATGTATCCATCAGCGCCGTCTGCATAGCCGCGGGCACGCTGCTTGGCATGGTGTTGCTGGCGGTGAGGCGGCGCTACTGCCAGCGCCGCCGCGTGTCGCCATACGTGCTGTACGTGGGTGCGGGCATGCTGCTGCTCACCCTGCTGGGCATCTGGAACGCCTTTTGGATTGTGTGACCTGTTCACCCTTTCGGCGTCCTGACTTTTTGACTCAACAGGTGGTTTTTGCAAGGCGAAGACGGGTCCGGGCGTTGTTTTCGTCCACCCAAAAATCTGACCGGGTGGGGTAGGCACTCTGACCGGGTTATCTTCGCATTTCGGAAAATTTCGGGCGATTTATCTTCGCATTTCGTAAAATTCTGGCCGATTTATCTTTGCGTTTCGGAAAAACAGGCTTGCAATCCGCTTATTTTTAGTGTAAAAAGCGTGCAGGAAGAAAACAGGCCATGAAACGCTGGTTGATAGAGGACATGCGGAAGTGGAAAAGCCACCCGCGGCGCAAGCCGCTCCTGCTGATGGGTGCGCGCCAGATCGGCAAGACCTGGCTGATGCAGGAATTCGGGCGGCAGGAGTTTGCCA
>JAKSOU010000025.1 GCA_024405435.1 Akkermansia sp.
CATTGCATTGAGCCGCGGTGTGCGCGTGAAGGCCATTGCATTGAGCCGCGGTGTGCGCGTGAAGGCCATTGCATTGAGCCGCGGTGTGAAAGCTCGCAATGAGAGCGGAGACTTGGAGCGCGTTGATGAAGTCGTGCTGCCGAGCGACTTGGAGGTGAAGAGCCGCGAACTGTTCTCTCCTGCGAAGCTGGAATGCCGCTTGGGCGGGTTCTCTTACCAGGACACCTGGCCGGAGGAGGAGACCTGGAGCTTTGCCCCCTATTGTCACCAGAGGCGGTGGCTTGGCCGCGATGAAATGAATCCTGTGCCGGGGGTGCTGCAGGGCGCGGAATGGGTGGAGAAAGACCATTGTTGGTCCTACATGGACGGCAAGGCGACCGTGTGCGCATCCTGTGATGAACCGGTACTGGGCGACGGCAACACCGCGGCGGTCTACGGCATGCAGCGGGGAGACAGGATAGTTCCCTACCCCTACAGCATGCCGCGCGCGTGGTCGCTTTACGCGCTGTGCAGGTGTCTTGCGGGCGAGCCTTTGCCGCGGCAGGTGGATGTGCTGCTGGTCTACGAAGTGATGATGGATCCCGGCTGTCCTGCCGAGGTACGTGGGTCCGGGGATGTGCTGGACCGCCTGCAGAGGGCAAGTGTGGGCGGCGTTTGCGGCAGGTTGGTGCCGATGGGTGATGCGACGCTCCGGGATTTGGGGGAATTGTCGGGTCTGGCGGTGATTGTCCTCGGTACGCTTTTGGCCATGCTTCTGCTGGCGGTGGAGCTGCGGTTCTGCCTGCGCCGCCGCGTGTGGCCGTGCATGCTCTACGTGGGCGGAGGCATGCTCCTGCTCACCCTGCTCAACTACTGGAACGCCCACTGGATTTGGTGACGGGGAATTGCACGCCAACTACGCCCGCCACCACCGTGCATTGTCCATCCTCACAGGATGGTCCGCATCAGTTCCTCTGAGTTCTTGAACTGCAGGAAGGTGCTGAGCTGCTCGTTCTCCAGCAGGGGAACGTAGCGCCTTTCCTCCACCATCTTGCGCAGGCCGGGGTCGCGGAACAGGTCCAGCAGGCGGTACGGGTGCGGAATGCCGCGCGGCAGCAGCTGGTTGCGGTAGAAGGCGTCGCACGTGGGGCCGTCAAGCGTGCAGCCGAACGCCACCAGGCAGGCCAGGTTGGTCTGCGCTGGGTTCTCCATGGGGTTGATTTTCTCCAGCCAGGCGGTGAGGAAGCTGGTGCGGATGGCATCCTTGGCGCGGGTGAAGAAGGGCAGGGCGGGTTGCGGGGCGCGCCCCATCTGCGCTTCCGCCAGGTCGTGGTAGTAGGCTATGCGGCACACATCGCCGTAGTAGGAAACGCCGATGGTGGCCATCCAGATCATCACCAGGCACATGAAGACGGTGGTGACCACGCCTGTGGGGCCCACCTTCCTGTTGAGGGTGAGCAGGCTGGAAATCCAGGTCATGGCGTGGATGGTGACGGCGATGATGAAGATGGCGGCGCCCCAGGCGAGGGTGTGGACCATCCAGGGCTGCGGGGAATCCGTGATGAAGGAGACGAAGGTGAAGCCGTTCTTGTGGAAGAAGATCCACGCGCCCACCGCCAGCGCTATCCCCAGCGCCAGAACCAGCATGCGCATCACCCCCTTGAGCAGGATGAAGAGCAGGATGGCGACCAGGATGCAGGCGCCTACGATGGCAATGATGGTTGTGTTGTCCGTTTCCATGGTTCAGGGTTGCAGGGCGCGCAGCATCTGTGCGGCGCCGGTGTGCCGCGGGTTGAGTTGAAGGGCCTTGTTGGCGGCGTGGCGGGCGGCCTCGCGCTGGCCCACCTCCGCCAGGATGAGCGCCAGGCGGTATTGCACCTCCGCGTCCTGCGGGTGGGCAGCGGCGCAGTCCAGCATCTGCTGCAGCGCCTCCACCGGGCGGTTCAGGCGGTCCAGGAACACGGCGTAGTCCATGCGCGGCACGGCGGATGCGGGGTCCAGCTCCACGGCGCGGCGGTACTGGCGCTCGGCCTCGCCCAAATCCTGGCGCACCAGGGAGAGCTGGGCCAGCTGCATGGCCCCGGCGGGCTGGTCCGCCTGCAGCGCGAGCGTCTCCTGGTACTCCCGCATGGCGGGCGAGTCGTCCGGCACGCTTGGCAGCAGCGCGCGCACCGCCGCATGCCGCACGCTGCGGCAGGAATCCTTCAGCAGCCTTTCCGGGCAGTCCGCCCCCAGCAGCTCCGCCGCCGCCGCGCGCAGCATCGGGCTGGCGTCCCGCGTGGCCTGCAGCGCGGTTTCAACCACGGCGTCCGTGCGGGGCATCTGGGAGAGCAGGCCGAGCATGGTGGCGCGCCAGGCGGGGTTTTCCTCCTTGGCGTAGGCGGCCAGCATCTCGTCCTGGTTGAATTGTCCGTCCATGGCGTGTGCCACGGCGCGGAAGCGCGGGCGGTATCCCTCCAGCCAGGAGTGCTCGCCGTAGCGCTTCTCCACGGCTTTGGCGGCCCACTCGTTGTCCTTGCCTGCGTGGCACATCGTGCAGGCGTTCGGCGTGCCGATTTCCAGGCTCAGGCGCGGGTCCGGCGGCAGGAGCGTGTGGTCGCGCCGCGGGTCGCGCCCCATGTAGGTGCTCTCCGGCATGTGGCATTCCACGCACTGGTGGCCCCTGGTGCCTGCGGGGCAGGTGAAGGTGTCGCCGCGGTCCACGTAGGGGGCCTCCACGCCGTTGACCTTCTGGTGCTCCGCGTGGCAGCGCAGGCAGAGCTCGTTGTTCTCCGCGGGGTGGAGCAGGGCGCCCGTGTGCGCATCGTGGCATTCGATGCAGGTGACGCCGCGCATGCCCATGCGGCTCAGGCGGAAGCCGGTCTCGCAGTAGTCCTCGTCACGCTGGATGCCGTTCGGATAAAAGACACCCGGCACGCGCGGCAGCTCCAGCCGGAAATGGTCGTCGAAGCGGTCGCCAGCGGTGAAATTGTCGTCCAGCTCCTCGCGCCGTGCGTGGCAGGAGGCGCAGTTGTCGTGCGCGCGCCTGGGGGAGAGCTTGCGGTCAGCGGGGGCCACCAGGCAGCCGTCCGGCGCGGGCTTGTCCGCCAGCTTGTGGCACTGGATGCAGGTGACGCCGATTTCCTTCCACTCGGCGCGGTACTGGTCCTGCTGCACATCGTAGTTCTTGTGGAATCCGGTCATGTGGCACCAGGCGCACTGGGAATCCCAGTTCATGCCGCGGCCCTGCCAGTGGCCCCACTCGCCCGCGGCGCGCTCGCCCATGCCGTTGCTGCGCTGGCGCGCGTCGTCACGGAACACGTCGAACCACTGGTTGCCGTGCTCCCTGTCAACGGAGCGCAGGCCGTACCGCCCGCGCTCGCCGGAATCCCAGGCGGCGCTGGTCACCTGGCAGCCGCCATCGTTCCCGCGTATCAGGTACTGCACCAGCGGCACCTTGCCGATGGCGAACACGGCATCGAACTCCGCGGGTTCGCGGCCCTCCGCCTCCACGCGCAGGAACGGCGCACCGCCTGCGCGCGAGAGGAACTGCACGCTCTCCCCGTGGGCCTGCTGCACCTGCCCGCGGAACGGCGCGGCGTCCAGCTTGGCGGATATCTTGCGCATGGCCCAGGCGTGGTCGCTGCCCGCCCATTCCTCAAACTCCTTGGGATGGCACGCCGCACACTGCAGCGACACGGGCACCGCCGCCTGGTTCCAGTGCGTGCTCTGCCCGCGGTACGCCTGCACGCGCCGGCCGCCCCGGCCGTCGCAGCCGGTGACCGCCAGCGCCGCCAGGGCGCAAACTGCTGCCGTCAATCCCCTCATGCGCGCCTAATTTTCAAATCGTCAATTGCAAATCCCCCTACAGCTTGGCATCGTAGAAGGTGTCGTACTTCTCGTGCATCATGAGGCGCATGGTCTTGTTGGCCATGTCGTACACGTTGCCGTAGGTGGTGTCCCAGAGCATGAGGGGGTTGTTTTCCGGGGTGACCACCTTGAGGGCCGCGGCATCTTCCTCCATCATCTTGCGGAGGGTGGGGTCGTAGCGCGGGGTCTGCACGGTGATATCCGAGCCGTCGTCGTTCAACCCGGTCTTTTCTGAATACCAGTAGGGCTTGGTGTCCAGCCTGTACGCCTGGGAGAAATGGACACGGCGCATGAGGTTGTACATGCCCTCCACGGAAGTGCCCTCATGGTAGTGCTCCTCCAGGATGCGCATGCGCTCCAGCCCATAGGGGTGCGAGTTGATTCCGGGCTTGGTGCACAGGAAGTTGGTCATCACGCGCTTCTTGTCGGTGTAGCGCAGCTGGTCGTCCGCCACCTCCACTATGTAGCAGTGGTTGCGGTCGGCAACTATCCAGTGGAACACCACTTGCGGATCCACCACGCGGATGCTGCGCTTCTTGAGCAGCTCGATGGCCTCGTCGGCCGTGGCGGCGTGGTCCAGCACATAGCGGCACACCATGAACAGGGAGAGCTCCGGCGCGCCGGGGTTGGTGCCCTTGTCCGTGTTGTTGGCATCCGTGGCATCCACCACGTGGGTGGTGCAGCAGAGACCCTTCTCGTTCACGCCGTCCAGGGCCATGGTGGTGAGGCGTGCCAACTGTTCGGGCGTGTTGTAGTGGTTGATGTCGTCCGGCGCGGTTTGGGAGGTCTTGATGAAGTTGGTCTTGTCCAACGGTGCGAAGGACATGGCCAGGCTGGCGTAGTGGTCCTTGCCGCCATCCGTCCACACGATGAAATAGGGTGCGGGCGTGTTGAAATAATCCATGTTGCGGCCCACGAAGTTGCCGTTGACCACGGAGGAACAGCCGAAGCGCGGCACGGCGCACACGCCCTTGGCGGCGGGTGCGGTGGCATCGTACGGCCCGTAGAAGTTGGCCTGTGCCTTGTCCATGCCGGCGCAGCGCAGGGTGTAGAGCCCGGTCTGCACCTTCGCGAGCTTCATCAGCTCCGCCGGCTTGGCGATGGGGATTCCCTTGACGGGTTCCGGTGCGGGTGCAGGGGCGGCGAACGCCGTGCAGCAGGCCAGCGCCAGGCAGGCGGTTACCAGGTTGCGGATGTTCATGTGACGGATGGGGTTAGAGCTTGGCGTCGTAGAAGGTGTCGTACTTCTCGTGCATCATGAGGCGCATGGTCTTGTTGGCCATGTCGTACACGTTGCCGTAGGTGGTGTCCCAGAGCAGGAGGGGGTTGTTCTCCGGGGTCATTACCTTGAATGCCTCCATCTTATGCTTGATCAGGGCTTGGAGCTTGGGGTCGTAGAAGGGGGTGTGGATGGTGAGGTCCGTGCCGTCCAGCGCGGGGCCCATGTACTCGGAGTACCAGACGGGGTTGGTGTCCGGCTTGTACATCTGGGTGTACTGCACGCGGCGCATGAGGTTGTACATGCCCTCCACGGAGGTTCCCTCGTTGTAGTGCTCCTCCAGGATGCGCATGCGCTCCAGCCCCCAGGGATGGGCGTTGATGCCCTTGCCGGTCAACAGGTAGTTGGTCATCACCTTCTTCTTGTCGGTGTAGCGCAGCTGGTCGTCCACCACCTCCACAATGTAGGTGTGGTTGCGGTCGGTGATGACCCAGTGGAACATCACCTCCGGATCCATCACGCGGATGCTGCGCTTCTTGAGCAGCTCGATGGCCTCGTCGGCCGTGGCGGCGTGGTCCAGCACGTAGCGGCACACCATGAACATGGAGAGCTCCGGCGCGCCGGGGTTGGTGCCCTTGTTGGTGTTGTTGCAATCCGTGGGGTCCACCACGTGGGTGGTGCAGCAGAGGCCCTTCTCGTTCACGCCGTCCACGGCCATGGTGGTGAGGCGCGCCGTCTTTTCAGGCGTGTTGTAGAGGGCTATGTCGTCCTTGGCCTGCGTGATTTCGCGCACCACGTTCTTGGGATCCAGCGGGGGCTGGGCCATGCCCAGGCTGGCGTAGTGGTCCTTGCCGCCATCCGTCCACACGATGAAGTAGGGAGCGGGCGTGTTGAAGAAATCCATGTTGCGGCCCACGAAATCACCGTTGACCACGGAGGAGCAGCCGAAGCGCGGCACGGCGCACACCTCCTTGGCGGCGGGTGCGGAGGCATCATACGGCCCGTAGGAGTTGGCGGCGTTCTTGTCCATGCCGGCGCAGCGCATGGCATAGAGCCCGGGTTGCACCTTGGTGAGCTTCATGAGCTCCGCCGGCTTGGCGAGGGGGATTCCCTTGACGGGAGCGGGCGCGGCGGCGGGGGCCTCCTGTACGGCGGCCGGTGCGGAAAGGGCGGTGCAGCAAGCAAGCGCAAGGCCCACGGCGATTATCGTGTTATGGTATTTCATGGTGATGGATTACGGTGTTCCGTAGCCCATCGTATACCATGCGCGCGGCGTTGGAGTCAAGGAAATATTGCCCGCGCGCGCACCCAAGGTTCCCAAATGGCTTGCCAACGGCGGGGAAGTGTGTATAATGCGCGCCATGCCAGACGCACGCTTTCAACCGCTGCCGGGATTCCGTGACTTTGCGCCGCAGGAATGCGCCCTCCGCAACTACCTCTTCGCCACGTGGAGGCGGGTGGCGCACCGCTACGGATTCGTGGAGTGGGAAGGCCCCACCATCGAATCCACGGAGCTGTACCTGAAGAAGAGCGGCGGCGAGCTGCCCACCCAGCTCTTCCGCTTCACCGACCAGGGGGAGCGCGACATCACGGTGCGCCCGGAGCTCACGGCCTCGCTGGGCCGCATTGCCGCCGCCTACCAGCGTGAATACCCCAAGCCGCTCAAGTGGTTCGAGATCGGCTCCTGCTTCCGCTACGAGAAGCCGCAGAAGGGCCGCCTGCGCGAGTTCGTGCAGTTCAACGCGGACATCCTGGGCGAGGAGGGCGAGGGCTCCGACGCCGAGCTCATCTCGCTGGCCATCGACTGCATGCGCGAGTTCGGGTTCACGGCGGAGGACTTCGTGGTGCGCGTGTCCGACCGCGAGGTGTGGCTGCAATACGCGGCGGAGCACGGCGTGCCGGAAGACCGCGTGGGCGATTTCCTGGCCGTGGTGGACAAGTTCGAGCGCGACCGCCCCGAGTACTGCCAGGAGAAGCTGGACGCCTTCGGCATGCAGCGGCAGGATTTGGTGGAATTCATCGCCAACCCGCCCGCGGGCTGCTCCCCGCGCTACGATGCCGTGCTGCAGGAGCTGCGCGAGCGCGGTCTGGAGGAGTACGTGCAGCTGGACCTCTCCGTGGTGCGCGGCCTGGCGTACTACACCGGGCTGGTGTTTGAGATTTTCGACAAGGGACACACCCTGCGCGCCGTGGCCGGCGGCGGCCGCTACAACGGCCTCGTGGGCACCCTTTCCAACGGCGCGGTGGACATGCCCGCCACCGGATTCGCCATGGGCGACGCCGTGATTGCACACCTGATCGAGGCGTGCCCGGCGGCCAAGGCGCTGCGGGATGCCGCGGTGCAGCCGCAATCCTGCGATGTGTGCATGGTGCTGGCCGCGCCGGAGATGCGCGCGCAGATGCTCTCCCTGGCATCCGCCCTGCGCGATGCCGGCGTGCGCGTGGACCTGCCGCTCTCCCCCACCAAGTTCAACAACCGCCTCAAGCAGGCGGAGAAGATGGGCGCCACCTACGCCCTCATCATCGGCACCGAATTCCCCCAGATGGAGCTCAAGTTCCTGGCGGACCGCACCTCCCAGAAACTCACCCCGGAAGAGCTGGTTCCCCTGCTCACCCCGGAAGCGGGAACGGAGGACTAATTAGCCGGCATCCGGCAAAGCGTGCGCTGCGTCAGTACGGGCACTGGCGCAGCATGCGGTAGTTGAACACCGCCAGCACGCCCATGAGGAAGCACATCAGCCACGCCCCCAGCACCAGGAAGAACAGCGTGAGCACCAGCGCCGCGCTGAAGCTGATGGTGTGCATCATCCGCGGGGAGCGCATCAGCCCCTGCATGATCTGCCCGCCGTCCAGCGGAAACACAGGCAGCAGGTTGAGCACCGTCCACCAGAAGGATATCTCTATGGTGAACACAAAGAAGTAGATGGCCATGGCCGGGTAGCCCTCCAGAAGCTCCATCGGCAGGCGCCCCCACATGAAATTCAGCGCCAGCACCCCGCCCACCGACAGGTCCCCCACGTACACCCCCAGCAACAGCGTGGCCAGCAGGCCCACCGAAAGGGATGCCAGCGGACCCGCCGCCGTCATCACGATGCCCTGCGTGCGGGTGAGGCGGGCGTCCATGTTGGTGCAGTCGCCGCCCAGCCAGGCCAGGTGAATCTCCGGGTGCCCGCCGCCGAGCCTGCGGCCCACCAGGGCGTGCCCCATCTCGTGCGCCAGCAGGCAGATGAAGCCCGCCACCACAAACAGCGCCACTCCCAGCAAATCCCCCACGTGCGCAATGTTGAATCCGCCGCCCAGCAAGGCCAGCGTGATCCACAGCGTGGGGTGGATGCCCACGGGCACCCCTAGGAGAGAGAAGCGTATCATCTTCCCGTATTGTAGGCGGTGCCGGGGGAGCCGCAAGCCCGCAGGGCGGCATGCGCGCCATCATGACATACAAATGTGCGCGCCCCCGCGCCGAATTCCCGCCCCGCGCCCCTTTTCGTGTGGCAAACCGCCAGCTTGTGTGGTAGGATTTTGAACGGAAAGGTCTATTTTGTTATCAGACATTCAGCAATGAAAACAATCGGAATCATTCCCGCCCTGTTGGCCCTGGCCGCACCCGCCGCCTGGGCAGATATCACCGTGCCCGCGCCTTCCGTGGCCGCACCCGTCGGCAACTGCGACCTCCTGGCCGCCAACACCGTGCGCGCCGCCCTGCGCGACGTGCGCGACATCACCACGCAATCGCTGGAGCAGGACCAGCCCGTCACCACCAAGGTGGCGGTGTTCGAGGTGATCGAGAACCTGGCCTACAAGAAGTACGTGCGCTACGGCGACGGCCGCCTGGAGCCCGGTGCGCGTTTCACGGTGGAGCTGCGCAAGGACATCCCCGGCCAGCCCGCCGCGATTGCGGATGAGATTTCCCAGATGAAGCAGGGCGAGGAGGCCGTGCTCAAGATGGACCACCTCTACATGCTCGGCCAGGCCGGGAGCGACCCCGTGCGCGCCTGCAGCCGCATTGCCCGCAGCGGCGCGGATGCCCCCGCACCCGTGCAGCCCGCCCCGCAAGAGGGCCAAGCCCCCCAGGGCAACGCGACCGCGCAGCAGCAGGGCGATGCCTCCGTGCCCACCACCGCAGCACCCCTCGGCAGTGGCGGCGGCGGCCGCGTGCCCGTCCTGCCGCCGGATGACGATGACGAGGACGACCCGCTCGGCATGGGCTCCGGCATGGGTGCCGTGGTGAATTCCCTGCTGCAGGGCGGCATGCCCGGCGGTAGCGGCGGCAGCTCCTTCCAGATATCCTTCGGCGGCGGCAACGGCGCCAACGTGCAGAGCACCCAGGTGATGCAGCAGTACGATTCCCGCACCGGCAAGATGGTGAAGCGCATGTTCATCAACGGCGTGGAGGTGGACCCCGAAACCCGCCAGCCTCTCCAGCCCGCCCAGCCGGCCCAGCCCGCACAGGCAAAGCCGGACGACAAGGGCCAGACCGCGCCCGACAGCGACACCATCCTGGAGCAGCCCAAGCCGGCCGCCGCCCCCGCCAACGACAAGCCCGCCATCTCCGCGGAGGACAGCTTCTAACCACCTTCCCTTACTATTATGAAGACCAAGTACGCAATGATACTGGCAGGGCTGGCCGCCATGGCTACAGCCACCGCACAAGACAAACCCGCAGCTCCCGCGGCCCCCGCCGCACCCGCCGCGCAACCCGCCGCCCCCTCCGTCTCCCCGGAGCAGGTGAAGAAGGCCCTCTCCTACATCGTGGGCTACAAGACCGCACAGGAATTCTCCGCCGCCGCACCCGGCATTGTGGTGGAGGACTTCGACGACGCCACGCTCCTCCAGGCTTTCAAGGAGGGCATCCAGGGCAAGAAGCCCACGCTCTCGGAGGACGACCTGCGCGCCGCCATGATGGCCTTCCAGCAGACCCTGCAGGAGCGCCAGGCCAAGGTGGCCGAGGAAAACGGCAAGAAGGGCGAGGCCTTCATGGCTGAATTCGCCAAGAAGGACGGCGTGGTCAAGACCGATTCCGGCCTCATGTACCGCGTCATCACCAAGGGCGAGGGCAAGAAGTACGACCCCAAGGAGCACGGCGAGTACGCCGTGGCCATGGTCAAGTACCGCGGCACCCACACCGACGGCTCTGAGTTCGACTCCAGCGAGGAACCCGTGGAGATGCCGCTGGAGGGCGTGGTGCCCGGCTTCAGCGAGGCGCTCAAGCTCATGCCCGTGGGCTCCAAGTGGGAAATCGCCATCCCCGGCAAGCTTGCCTACGGCCCCGAGGGCCGCGGCCCCATCGGCCCCAACGAGACCTTGATTTTCACCCTGGAGGTGACCGATATCCAGAAGGGCCAGGCCCCCGCCATGCCCATCCAGCTCACCCCGGAGATGCTTCAGCAGATGCAGCAGCAGGGCATGCCCACCGAATAACGGCCTGGCACCTTCCATCAATCCAAGAACATTCCGCCCCGCCCGGTGAACCGCCGGACGGGGCGCTTGCGTGTGCGACCGCAGGCGTGCATGCCGCAGAGCCAGCATTTCCCGCTTGCGGTGCGTGTGCGGGCGTGGTATGCTGTGCGCGTATGAAGAGAACGTTAATGTTCGCGTGTATGGGAGCGGCCGCCGTGCTGGCGCTGCCGATGTGCCAACAGTTCGACGGAGCGATTCCGGCGGGAATGGTGAAGGCCGTGGACGCCGAGGCGGATGCCATGATCGCCCAGGCGGAGCAGTACGGCCGCCAGGGCAATGTCGGCAAGGAAATCAAGCTGCTCGAGAAGGTGGCCACGCAGCACCAGGTGGCGCCCAACGCAGACAGGGCGCGCTTCATGCTGGGCCAGGCGTACGAGGCTAAGGGCGACTACCGCGAGGCCTTCAAGCAGTACAGCCGCCTGATAGAGCGCTACCCGCAGAGCGCCCTCTACCGCGATGCCCTCAACCGCCAGCTCTCCATGGCCATGCGCGGCGCGCAGGGCAAGCTCATCGTTCCCGTCCTCTGGGGCGCCTGGCATTCCAATATGGAATCCGACAAGGTGGTGGAGTGGCTCCGCTTCATCATCGACAAGGCGCCGTACAACGACATGTCGGCCACGGCGGCCTCCCTGCTGGGCAAGTTCCTGGTGGAGAAGGAGCGCTACGAGGAGGCGCGCATGGAGTACGCCCGCCTGGTGGAGAAGTACCCCGACAGCCCGTACGCGCCGGAGGCGCAGCTGATGGTGGCGCAGCTGTGGGCCACCAGCCGCACCCGCGGCGAAAACACCCTGGTGAACCTCACCAACGCCCGCGAGGCATACGAGGAGTTCAGCCTGCGCTTCCCCCACCACAAGGATGCCCACAAGGCACTGGCACAGGCTTCCAACATGAACCGCCTGCTGGTGCAGCAGGAGCTTGAGGTGGGCAAGTACTACCTCTACCGTTCCAACGAGTACCTGTCCGCCGTGTTCTGCTTCCAGGATGTCATCCGCCAGAAATCCGTGAACCCGGAGGCCGCGGCGGAGGCCGCGCAGCTGCTGGCCAAGGCCCGCGCGGCCGCCGGAATCAAGTAACCACGCTCCACTCCATGTGCAAGCCGCTGCAAGCACTCGCCCTCCTTCTCGCCGGCCTTTCGGCAGCCTCCTGCGGCTACCGCCTGGACGGCGCGCTCAACCCCGCGATGAAGGACGCGCACAGCTATGCCGTGGACATGTTCCAGAACAGCTCCTTCCACCCGGAGGCCGGATTGATGGTGACCACCGCCCTCACCGACCGCCTGGAGCGCTCCGGCACCATGCGCCTGCGCCCCCGCGGCCAGGCGGACTGCACCATCAGCGGCCGCGTGACCGGCGTCACCCGCAATCCCCTGCGCGCCAGCACGCGGGACAGCCTCATCAGCTCGGAAATCGGCCTCACCATCAACGTGGAGTACACGGTGCTGGACAACCGCACCGGCAAGGAAATCGTCAAGGGCCACGTCTCCGGCCAGGCCAGCTTCTTCAACAACGATCTGGGCAGCGTGCAGACCGCCGAGCAGAACGCCGTGTCCTACGCCGCGCGCCAGGCGGCGGACGACATCGTGACCGACCTCACGCTGCCATGATAGAGTACCCGGTGAGCTTTGTGGGGCTGCCCATAGGCAACCGCGAGGACATCACGCGCCGCGCGCTGGAGGTGCTGCAGGGGGTGGATTGCATCTGCTGCGAGGACACGCGCAACACGGGCATGTTGCTGAACCACTACGGCATATCAAAGCCGCTGCTCAGCCTGCATGAGCACAACGAGGCGCAGCGCGCGCCGGAGGTGGTCGCGCGCGCCCAAGCGGGCGAGCGTTTCGCCGTGGTCACGGATGCCGGCATGCCCGGCGTGAGCGATCCCGGCTACCGGCTCATCCAGGAGCTCAAGAAGAGCGGCGTGGCGTTCACCGTGCTCCCCGGCCCCTCCGCCGTGGTCACCGCGCTGGTGGGCTCCGGCCTGCCGAGCGACGCCTTTTTCTTCGGCGGGTTCCTGCCGGTGAAATCCGGGCGCAAGGCCGCGGTGCTGCAAGCCGCCGTGCAGGCGGACCACACCGGCATCTTCTACGAATCCCCCTTCCGCATCGTCAAGACCATGCAGGCCCTGGCGGAAATCGACCCTGAGGTGCCCGTGTGCGTGGCGCGGGAGCTCACCAAGGTGTACGAGACCTACCACCGCGGCACCGCGGCAGGGTTGCTGGCGGAGTTCACCGCGCATCCCCCCAAGGGCGAGATGGTGCTGCTCATCGGCGGGCAAAACGCCCCCCGCGCGTGACGTCGGTGTCAATCCTCGTCCTCGTCCGGTAGGTCCGCGCATTCCGCGGCGTGCGCGGGGGCCGACATGTCGGGCTGCGGGAGCTGCAAATCAATCAGCCAGGGCTGGTACTCCTGCGGGATGGGCGCGGCAACGGCAATGCGCGCGCCGCTCTGCGGGTGGTTGAAGGCCAGCCGCCAGGCGTGGAGCATCAGGCGCCCCGGCTTGGCTTTCTGGCGTTGCGGGTGGGCGTAGATGCAATCCCCCACCAGAGGGTGGCCCAGGTGCAGCATGTGCACGCGTATCTGGTGCGTGCGGCCCGTGTGCAGCGTGCACATCACCAGGGTGGAATCCGTGGAGGCGTCATAGCGCAGCACGCGCCAATCCGTGATGGCGGGCTTGCCGCTGCCGGGGTTCACCACGCACATCTTCATGCGGTTGACGGGGTGGCGGCCGATGTTGGTGAAGACGGTTCCCTCGTCCTCCTTTGGCCGACCCTGCACGATGGCGAGGTAGACCTTGGAGGTGATGCGGCGCGCAAACTGCGTGGTGAGCGAAAGGTGCGCGGCATCGTTCTTGGCCACCACGATGCAGCCGCTCGTGTCCTTGTCCAGCCGGTGCACGATGCCCGGCCGTTCCACGCCGCCGATGCCCGACAAATCACCGCAGTGGAACAGCACGGCGTTCACCAGCGTGCCGTCCGGGTTGCCCGCGGCGGGATGCACCACCATGCCGCTCTCCTTGTCGATGACGATGACGTCCGCGTCCTCGTACAGCACGGAGATGGGGATGTCCTGCGGCTGCGCCTCCGCGGCGGCGGGCTCCGGTATGGTGACCTCGATGCGCATGCCGCGCTCCACTGGGGTCTTGGGCTTGGCGGGCTTGCCGTTCACCAGAATGTCCCCGCTCTTGAGCAGGGCCTGGATGCGTGCGCGGGAAAGCTCCGGCAGCTGCCCGGCCAGGTACTGGTCGAGCCGCGCGCCGCTGCTGTCCTCCGCCACAATGACCATGCGCTACATGCCAGTTGGATTGTCGATGAACACGGTTGGCAGGCCGAAACGCTCATGCAGCAGGGCGCCGAGCGACTTCACGCCGAAGGTCTCCGTGGCGTAGTGGCCCGCGAAGAGCATGTTGATGCCCATGTCCCGCGCGGCGTTGGAGACCCAGTGGTTCTCCTCGCCCGTGAGGTAGGTGGAGTAGCCCTTCTCCTGCACCTGATAGATTTCCTCCCCCGCGCCGCCGCTGCACACCACGATGCGCCCGGCGGGGGCGGTGGGGTTGTGGACGATGCCCGTGACCTCCGCGCCCGTGAGCGCGGCGTATGCCTCTCGCAGCTCGCCCACCGTGCCGTGGTAGGTGCCCGCCAGGCCGATGGTGGTGCCGTGGTAGTCTATTTCCGGCGTGATGTCCGTGAGCCCCAGCCCGCGCGCGATTCCGGCGTTGTTGCCGAGCTCCGGGTGCAAATCCAGCGGCAGGTGCGCGGCGTAGATGGCCAGGTTCGCCTTGAACGCGGCCTCCACCTTGGCCTTCCACCAGCCCGTGAGCGGACGCAGCCCGCTCCAGAAGATGCCGTGGTGCAGGATCAGCAAATCCGCGCCCGCGGCAATGGCGTCGTCGATGGTGCGCTGCGAGCCGTCCACGGCGAGCGCCACCTTGGTGACGCGGCCGTTGTTCTCCACCTGCAGGCCGTTGAGGGCCACGGGCGCATCATGGATTTCCGCAATGCGCAGGGTGGTGTCCAGAAGGGATACGATATCGTTGAGCGGGGTCATGGCTGGTGCGGGGGTTGTGAGTTGCGCTGGATTTCCAGGTTGAGGCGGCGGTTGAACTCGCCCGCCATGTCGTACCCGCTGCCGCGCAGGTAGCGCCCCAGGGCCGCCACCTCCACCAGGCGGGACATATCGCGGCCCGGCGCCACCGGCAGGTTCAGGTGCTCCACCTCCAGGCCCAGGATGGTGGTGGTCTGGTGGTCCAGCCCCAGGCGCTCCAGCTCGGTCTGCTGGCCGTTGAAGAGGTTGATGACGAGGTCCACGCGCTTGTCGTTCCTGAAGGCTTTCAAGCCGAAAAGGTTGGTGACGTTGATGATGCCGAGCCCGCGGATTTCAATATAGCCGCGGCTGAGCTTGGGTGAGGTTGCCATGAGCTCGCCGCTGCTGTTGCGCACGCGCACCATGTCGTCCGCCACCAGGGAGGAGCCGCGCTCCACCAGGCCGAGCGTGATCTCGCTCTTGCCGATGCCGCTCTCCCCCGTCAGCAGCACCCCCACGCCGCGCACGTCCACCATGCAGCCGTGTATGGTCACGCTGTCCGCAAACTCGTTTTCCAGGATGATGGTGGCGCGGTTCACCAGCGTGGTGGTGCGCAGGTTGGAGCTGAACACCGACACCCGGTACTCGTCCGCCATGTTCAGCAGGTCCGGCGGCACCTCGTTGCCCAGGGAGAAGACGATGCACGGGATGTCCTTCTTGAGCAGCAGCTCCAGGCGCGCGCGGCGCTCCTCGCCCTCCAGCTGCGCCATGTACGCCACCTCCGCCGCGCCGAACACCTGCACGCGCTCATGAGCAAAGTACCCGAAATACCCCGCCAGCGCCAGCCCCGGCCGGTTCAGCGTGGGTTGCAGGATGGGCCGCGTCATCCCCAGCGGGCTGTTGAGCAGCTGCAGCTCCAGCGTGTTGCGGTACGTCTCGTAGAACCGCGCCACGCTGATGGATTCCACTTTCTTGACGATGGGTTCCTTCATCATGTCCAGTCTCCATTCTACACCATGCGCGGCCCGGGCGCAATGTCATAGTGAAAGTGACGCCTGAATAGCGGATTTCTGTGCCACCTTGACAAAATGCCAGGGTATGGTACACTTTTTGGTGCTATGGGCAAGGTCCGTATCTTTGGAGAGGAGAATCTCACCCCGCAGCCGTCGCTGTACCTGCCGTGCCGGTTGGACCGTGACACGCTGGAAACGCTGGTGCAGGCCATGGGTGGCGGCGGCGTCACCTTCCTGATGGAGCGCCACCTGCGGCCGGAGCCGCGCATGATGCGCTTCATGGAATCCGCCGGGCGCGTGCTGGAGTTCGATTTCCGCAACTGCGACAGCCGCGAGCTGCGCGAGCAAATCCTGGAGCACCTGCAGCAGGGGCGCGATGTGCTCTATGTGCCAGGCATCCCCAACCGTGACCTGGCCTGCCTGAGCGATGTGCCCATGCCTTTCATGATGCACCTGGCCGCCCTGCACATCGCCCCCGTGCCCGTTTTCGTGGGCTTCTACCGCAAGGGCTACGTGCGCGTGGTCACCGAGGAGGCGCGGTACGACTCCGCCGTGGTGGACGTGCGCCCCAAGCTGGAACCCGGCCCCCTGGCGGGCGACCGCACGCTGGAGGCTTGGATGGAGGCGTCCGCGCGGCACTACGCGGAGCTGCCGCAGCTGCAGGTCTCCCTGGCGCGCCTGCTGGTGGAGGGCATGCGCAAGCACTCCTCCGTGCGCCTGGAGGACGGGCTGGACAACACGGGCATCGAGTACGGCAAGCTGCTGGGCGTCTCCATGGCGCTGGCGCGGTGGCTGCGCGCGAACATTGCGGAGCCGCGCGTGGGCGTGCTGCTGCCGCCGGGCAAGGGCGGCGTGATCGCCAACTTCGCATGCATCCTGGCCGGCATCTCGCCGGTGAACATCAACTACACCTCCTCCGAGGGCGCGTTTGAGAGCATCTGCCGCCAGAGCGGCATCAAGCGTTTCATCACCGCTCGCCCCTTCATGGCCAAGCTGCCCCAGTTCCCCTGGCCACCCGCAGAACAAATCATCTACCTGGAGCGTGTGCTCAAGGGCTTGGGCATGTCCAAGATCGCCACCTGGGTGGCCTTCGCCAAGCTGGCTCCCATGGCCCTGGTGAACAAGACCTTCAACCTGGACGCCCGCAGCGGCGGCGATGAGGCGGCGCTGCTGTTCACCTCCGGCTCCTCCGGGGAGCCCAAGGGCGTGAGCATGACCCACACCATGCTGGTGGGGCAGGTGCTGCAGATGTACTGCAAGGTGGAATTGGACAAGGATGCCGCCATCCTCTCCAGCCTGCCGCTCTTCCACAGCTTCGGCCTGAGCGTGAGCACCCTCATGCCCGCCATCTTCGGCATCAAGATGGTCACCTATCCCTCTCCGCTGGACGCCAAGCGCCTCAACGAGCTCATCGAGACCCACAAGTGCTGCCTGGCCGTCACCACCCCCACCTTCGCGCGCAGCATGCTCCGCCGCGCCGGAAAGGACACCTACAGGAGCGTGCACTATTTCGTGGTGGGCGCGGAACGCCTGCAGGACGCCGTGGCAGACGAGTTCATGGAGAAGTGCGGCGTGAAGCTCATGGAGGGCTATGGGCTCACGGAGGCCTCCCCCGTGGTGGCTTGCTGCCTGGAGGAAACAGGCCCCACCCCGGAGCAGCCCTTCTACGTGCAGGCCTACAAGCGCGGCTCCGTGGGCCAGCTGCTGCCCGGCCAGGCCGTCCGCATCACCGATCCCGACGACGACAACGTGCGCCTGCCGCTCTCCCAGCAGGGCATGGTGTGGCTCAAGGGCGCCAACATCTTCAACGGCTACATCGGCCGCGAGGAGCTCAACCGCGAGGTCATTCGCGACGGCTGGTTCAAGACCGGAGACCTGGGCAGCGTGGACCTCAACGGCATCCTCTCCCTGGGCGGCCGCCGCGCCCGCTTCTCCAAGATCGGCGGCGAGATGGTGCCGCACGAGGTGGTGGAGCAGGCCGTGGACGCCTTCGTGACCCTGCCGCAGGGCTTCACCGGCCGCGCCGTGGCCGTGGTGGGCGTGCCGGACCCGCAGAAGGGCGAGGCCCTGGTGCTGCTCTCCGCCGTGCACAGCACCCAGCTGGGCAAGGAGATGGACGCCATCCGCGAGCACCTGGTGGCCAGCGGCCTGCCGCGCCTCTGGTGCCCCCGCGAAATCATCCCCGTGGAGACCATCCCCATGCTGCCCACCGGCAAGATGGACCTCAAGGGCTGCCGCATCCTCGCCTTCGAGGCCCTGGGCCTGCCCCTGTAGCTTTCCCGCATCCACGCCATGGAAACGCCCAAGCCACGCCGCCCCGTCAATGTGCGCCGCCCGGAGGTGCGCGACCAGGTGATGCAGGACATCAGCCGCTACGCCAGCCCCCTGGTGGAGCGTATCCGTGCCAACGGAAACCGCCTGCTGCTGGACAACCTGGATCTGCGCCTGGCGGATGCCTTCGGCTTCTGCGACGGCGTGCGCCGAGCCATCGAAATCGCCTACGCCACCATCCGCCTCTTCAAGGACAGCCGCATCTGGCTCATCGGCGAAATCATCCACAACCCCGAGGTCAACCGACAGCTCGATTCCCTCGGCCTGCGCCACCTCCCCTGGCAGGAGAACGACCCCGCCTACGATGCCCTCACTGCGGACGACGTGGTCATCATGCCCGCCTTTGGCGTCACACGCGCCATGCGCGCCAAGCTGGAGGCCCGGGGCGTGCAGCTGGTGGACAGCACCTGCGGCAACGTCATCAAGGTGTGGCAGCGCGTGCGCTCCTACGCCGCAGCGGGCGTTACCAGCGTCATCCACGGCAAGGCCCGCCATGAGGAAAGCATGGCCACCGCCTCCCAGTCCTGCGGGCCGGACGGCACAGGCAACTTCATCGTGGTGCTGGACGAGCGGGAGGCGCAGATGGTGGCGGACGCCATCACCGGCAGGCTTTCCGCGGAGGCCCTGCTGCAGCAGTTCGGCGACCGCGTGTCCGCGGGCTTCACCCCCGCGGAACACCTGAAGGAAATCGGCCTGGCCAACCAGACCACTATGCTCAAGAGCGAGACCGCGCGCATCCAGGAAATCCTGCGCGCCGCCGTGGTGGAACGAGACGGCAATGCGGACCGCTTCCATGTGTTCGACACCATCTGCGACGCCACGCAGAGCCGCCAGGACGCCCTCTTCCGCCTGCTGGAGCAGGATTTGGATGCCATGATGATCATTGGCGGCTACAACAGCTCCAACACCACCCACCTGGCGCAGATTGCCGCGGAGCGCGTGCCCACTTTCTTTGTGAAGGACGCCGCCTGCCTGGTGGACACCCGCTGCATCCGCTGCTACGATTTCGAGGCTCGGAAGGAAACCGAGCGCCCTCTGCCGCGCGGCGCGGCGGATTTGCAGCGCCTGGCCCGTGTGGGCATCACCGCCGGCGCATCCTGCCCCGCAAACGTCATCGAGCAGGTCATCCGCCGCCTGGCGGAGCTGCGCCAATGCCCGCTGCCGCAATAAAAAACCGCAGCCCCCTGCGGAGCTGCGGTTTGAAATCTCTTGCGCGGGGGCTTTACAGCTCCGGGGCCAGGATGAGGTAGTCACCCGCCACATCGCGGCCGCGCTTGGTCGCCGGGAAGATGTCCTTGCCCTTCTGGATGGTGCCCTTGGCCTCGTCCGTCTCGTCCTCCTCCAGCATGTCCTTCAGGTTCTTCACGGATCCGTCGCCGAACAGCACCAGCGCCTGTCCATCGTAGGAGGACATATCGAACACGATGTGCTCACCGGAGTACGGGGTGTCCGTGGGGTAGACGCTGCAGAATGCCAGCGGCACGTTGTTCTTGCCCACGGGCTCCTTGCGGTTCGGGTCGTCGGAACCCTTGCGCAGCACGTAGGACATGGCGTTCTCGCCGCGGGCCAGGGCGGAGCCGTTGGCCAGGCGCTCATCGGCCTCCTTGGTGGCCTTGCCGGCCACGGCCAGCTTGGCGAAGAAGGGCTTCTCCGAATCATTGGCGGAGCTGTAGAAGACCTGGCGGTAGTAGCAGTTGGAGAACTCGCCCGTGAGCTCGCCGAAGTTCAGGTCCGGCTTCTCCTCCTGCAGCTGCTCCGCCGTGTTGTCGCACGGATAGCTGCCGTAGTCGGTCTTGAACTGTCCGAGAATCTTGTGGACGGACTGCAGGTTGGACTGCGCGACCTGGCGGTCACCATCCTTCATGTGGCTGAGGTAGGCGTTGCCGCCGATCACGGCCATACTGGCGAGAATGGCGATAACCACCATCAACTCGATAAGGGTGAACCCCCGCTTTCCGTTTTTGTAAGATACTTTCATAGCTGTGATGTAAATTTCGGTTTACCCGTGCAATATACCACGGAATGCGGCGGCATGCAAGCGGCAAATGCCGAAATTCGCAAAAAAGCCCGCCGGATGCACCCTGTCAGCGGCTCAGGTAGTCCGCTATCTCCTTCTGGTAGAGTTCCGGCTCCAGCAGGAAGGAATCATGCCCCTTCAGAGAATGGATGCACTTGTAGCGGGAATCCACGCCGTTCTTGAGCAGGCGGCGGTGGAAGAGGGAGACGGAGCGCGGCGTGAAGCAGCAATCCGTGCTGATGGAGAAGAGCATGAAGGGTATTTTGTGCTCCGCCAGCCGCTTGAAGGCGGCGTCTATGTCCCCCAGCCCGCTGAAGGCGGCGAAGTCGAACCCGGTCCACAGCTCGATGATGCGGATGTAGGCGTTGGCATCGAACCGCAGGGCGAACTTGGTGCCCTGGTGGAGCATGTAGCTTTCCGTGTTGCGGCGCGGCTTGTACCAGGTGAGCATGCCCTTGGAGTCCGCCACGCCCTTGCGCGCGCGTTTGGCCAGCCCGCGCTGGTAGGTGAAGAGCTTGTGGCAGATGATGCGCGCCAGCGCCAGCCCGCGCAGCGGCGGTGCGGAGAGCGCGTAGCGCCCGGCCCGGTAGGCGGGGTCCTGCTCAATGGCCAGCACCTGCTCGAACCCGCAGAGCAGGTGGTCTATCTGTGGCTTGTACCCGCTGCCGATGATGATGACGCTTTTGATGCGCTCCGGCCACAGGTTGGCCACGCACAGGGAGAGCATGCCGCCCAGGCTGGGACCCACCATGTAGAAGCGGTCTATGCCGAAATGGTCCAGCACCTTGATTTGCGCGCGCGCCTGGTCGTTGGCGTTCACCATGGGGAAGCGGCTGCCCCACGGCTCCCCGTCCGGCGCCAAATCGGCGGGCCCGGAGCTGCCGTAGCAGCTGCCCAGGTAGTTGATGCAGATGATGAAGTACTTGTCCGTGTCCAGCGGCTTGCCGGGGCCGATCATGAGGTTCCACCAGCCCTCGAAATTCTCCGGGCGCCAGAAGCTGCCGGCTTCCGGCAGGTCGGCGTTGTACCCGTGCGCGTGGTGGCTGCCCGTGAGCGCGTGGAACAGCAGAAGCGCGTTGTCCTTCTTCTCGCTGAGCGTGCCGTACGTCTCGTACGCCAGGCGGATGCCCGGCAGCGTCTCCCCGCTCTCGAAGGTAAAGTCCCCGAGCTCCAGTATCTGCGTGCGTACGGTGTTTTCCATGGCTTGGACCCTGCATGCAAAAAGACCGGGGGCACAGCATGCCTGCCGGTCTTTGCGCGGTGCCCCGCACAGCGGGCGGGGCAGGGTGGAAAGGGGGTTACTTGACGCCCTTCTTGCTCAGGCGCGTGCCGGCGGTGGCACCCTGGCGGGCCTTGAACTTGGGGTTGCTCTTGCAGATGACGTAGAGCGTGCCCTTGCGCTTGACGATCTGGCAGTCGGCGTGGCGGCGCTTCATGGAGGCGAGTGAGGAAAGAACTTTCATGATGTTGATACTGGTTAGAGGTTAGAGGTTGATATAAACCTTGGATTTCGCGGAGCGGATGATAGCGGATTTTTTCCGTTTGTAAAGACAAATTTTTGCAGTTTGCAAAAAAAATCAGAACGGGCGCAGTTTTCCGTAGAAACCGTTGTGCAGGGCGCGCAGCAGCGTGTACACGTGGCCCAGCCGGAATTCCCCGGCTGCCAGCATGCCGCTGCAGCACAGCACCAGGTAGGCGCCGCAGGCCGCCAGGCGGTGCGGGTAGTTGTGCGGCATGCGCAGCCTTTGCAGCCACGCCCAGTTGCGCACCTTGTAGTACACGCGGGAAATGGGCAGCCCTGGCTCGTAGAAGAAGGTCTTGGAGCCGATGCGGTAGCGGATGAGCCGGCGCTTGGCGGAGGGGTGTTCCAGCTCGGAATCCCGCACGGTCACAAAGCGGAACCCGGCGTTGCGCACCTTCCACGGGTATTCCTCGTCCTCACCGCGGATGAAGAGGGCCTCCGTGGGCACTCCCGCCTTCTCCCAGGCGGCGCGGGGGTAGAGGGCACCCAGCCAGCCGCCGCGGCTCGGGATGGTGTTCCCCTCCGGCAGGTCGTCCCGCACCATGGCGTTCTCCCACGGGCGTTTCTCCGAACCGGTGGCGATAGTGAGCGGCCAGCTCAGCTCATCCCCCTTGGCGGGGTCCACCACCAGGCTCATGCGCACCAGGTCCGGGGCGTCCGGCACCGCCAGCAGCGCCTCCAGCGTGTGCGGGCGCGGCCAGGAGTCGTCGTCCAGAACCCACACGTGGTCCGCTTGCAGCTCTTCAAAGGCGTACGCGATTCCGCGCGCGCAGCCCCCGGCGTTGCCCAGGTTGGCCTCCATCTGCAGGATACGGATGGTGCCCGGCGCGAACAGCTGGGCGTCCAGCCGGCGGATTTGCTCCAGCACGGGGTCCTGCGGCGAACCGTTGTTGATGACGACGATGCTGTCCGGCCGCCTGGTTTGCTGCGCCAAGCGCCCCAGGCAGGTCAGCGTGCGCTGCGGACCAGCAAAATGGGTGAAGATGGCGCAAATGTGGGGCATATTCCGGAAAGGCGGCGCATTGTATCACTTGCCTTTGGAATTGACAAGCGAATTCATGCTTTTCTCATGGCAGCCACGCAGCGGGCCGCCACTTCCCCCCAGGTGGGGTAGGTTGGCGTGTCCGCCGTGCCGGGATTGTCATACACCGCGTTGAGCGTGCGGATGAACGACTCTTCCGATGCGTTGTCGAACAGGTAGCGGGCGGGTATGTTCTCGCGGATGGGTGGCAGGTCTGAGGCCACGCAGGGCAGCCCGCCGCGCAGGCACTCCACCGGCGGCATGCCGAACCCTTCGTACGCGGAGAAGTAGGCGGCGGCGCGGCACTCCCCGTGCATCACGCGCTCCATCTCCTCCTGTGGCATGCGCCCGTGGCGGATCCATTGGGCGGAGGGCAGGGCGGTGCCTTCCGGCAGGCGCCCCAGCAGGTGGATGCGGATGTCCGCGGCGTCCTCACGCTGGGCCAGCCAGGCCTGCAGGCGCTGTATGCCCAGGGCGGTGAGCTTGTGCGGGAAGGGCGACACGTAGAACAGGATGTCCCGCCCGGTGTGCGGGGCGGCCGGCCGCGCCGGCTCGTCGAAACCTATGCCCACCACCGCCACGTTGGCCTGCGGCACGTAGGCGTGGTAGCGCGCCTCGTTGAAGTGCGTGGAGGTGAGCACCAGGTCCGCCACCTCCAGCGAGCGGATGCCCAGGTTGCGGAAGTAGAGCAGCTCATGCCGCGGGAAGGGGGAATCCCCCGGCGCGGTGGGCCCCATGTAGTATTCCCAGTTCACATCGTGAAGGTAGCATGCCAGGCGCGTGCCTCCCAGGCTGGGAAAGTACGGCGGGAATCCCTTGGGCAGGATGGCCCAGTCCGCCCCGGTGCGGCGGATGGCGTTGCACACCCCCACCTGGTCCCACCAGATGCGCCCGAAACGCCGCGGCACCGCCTTGTCCGCCAAATGCACGTGCACGTGCGCGGGCGCACCCTTGAAGTGTTCGCTGCACTCGCTGTTGCCCAGGATGTGGAGCTCCTCCACCCCCGGGCATTGCGCCAGCCCCCGCGCCAGCCCCAGCGACACGTTGAAGATGCCCACGGATTTGGTGGCGGCGAAGCTCTGGTCGGTCAGTGCAAGGACGATTTTCATGCCGCCCGTGACTCTGGCACAAATCCCGCGCCGCGTCAAGCGGATTGTGATACCCGCTTGCGCCCGCGCGCGATTTCTGCTATGCTGGAATGCATGGAAAAGCCCCATAGAAGCAATCGCCTTTCCGGTACCTGGTGCGGCCGCGCTGCAGGCATCCTGCTGGTTGTCGTCTGGCTGGTGTCCATGAGCACCGTGAACGCGGATGCGTATTCCTACCTGCCGGTGCTGGCGGGCCTGGTGCTGGCGGTTCTGCTGGGCGTGTGCGGCTTGCTGTGCGGCGGCAGGGTGGTGGCGCTGCGGTGGCTGGGCTGGGTCTCCCTGGCGGTGGGCGCCTATTTCCTGGTTCGCAGCGCGTGCAGCAGCTGCGTGGTGGACTCCTGGCGGGAATGCGGGCTCATCTGCGGTTGTTTCGTGTATTACGCGGCCGGCATGCTGGTGGCGCAGAACGACCGGGCCAAGGGCATCGGCGCCGTGCTCACCGTGGCGCTGCTGCTCAACATGGCCGCGTTTTTCGTTGCCAAGGTGCCGGGGGCGTGCCCTGAGTGGTTCGGGCGGCCCTCCGCTGGCCTGGGCGGACGCGCCAGCCTACCCACCACCCTGTATGTGTACAAGAATTTTGCGGGCATGTTCCTGATGCTCTGCGGCGCGCTGCCGGTAATGCGCCTGCTGTGGACCGCGCCGCGCAAGTGGTACGTGTGGCTCATGGCGCTGGTGGGAATGTGCGGCGTTGCACTCTCGTTCTACTGCGATACACGCTCCGTGATGCTGATGCTGCCGCTGATTGTCTTTCTGGGATTGGCGCTGTGGCTGGTCTTCCACGTCTATTCCGAGCGCAAGGTGGGCTGGGGCGGCTTTGTGGTGGCGGCCGTGCTGGTGGCCGCCGTCTGTGTGGCCGGGTATGAATTCTTCGTCGGCGGAAACTGGATGGCCGCCGTTTCCCAAATTGATTCCCACCTGCGCTTCTATATCTGGGAGCTGGTTTGTTCCGTTTCGGCGGATGCCCCGGCCTGGGGCCACGGCGCCTCCTCCGCCGGTTGGATGATCACCCCGCTTTTCAACGAGTGGCAGTGGCCCAACTTCGCACACAACGAGTACCTGCAGGCTTGGTGCGATTACGGCCTCATCGGCTTGGGCTGCATGGTGTTCGTCATTGTCGCGCACTTGATCGCCGGCTTGCGCACCATGGCCTCGGAGTTCGTCTCCCCCGCCCGCCGCGTGAAGGCGGGCATGGCCATCATCACCCTGGGCAGCCTGGCCTGCTGCGCGGCCCTGGATTTCGTGTGGCATGATTTCTCCCTGGCCGCCATGACTGCCTTCGCATGCGGCCTGCTGGCCTCCCCCTTCCCCAAGAGCAGGGAAAGCCTGTTCTCCGGCCGCAACTGGGCGCAGGGTAGCAATGCCGGGTTTGTGCCGGTGAAGGTGCAGGGGCGCTTCGGCACATGCCTGCAGGCCGCGGTGTGGCTGGGGGTGGCCGCTTTCTGCGTGAGCCTGGCCCCCCGCCTCTGGCCCGCCTGGAAAGCCCAGTGGAAGTACAATGAGCTGGTCCACACCGACAATGAACTGGCCCGCATCGGCGATGAACAGTCGGACGCCTTGAGATTGAAGAACCACGCCGCCCGCCACGCCCTGCTGGCGGAGATTCTGGAATCCTACCCGGAATCCCGCCTGGTGGACGAGTTCTTCCGCGTGATGTCCTCCGGGGAAACCCTGGAGCAGCGCGAGCATGTGATACGCCTGGCCCTGCAGGGCAATCCCCGCCAGCTTTTCATGGTGCCCATACTGGTGGACAACCTCATGGCGCAGCAGCGCAACGAGGAGGCGGAAATCCTCATGCGCCGCATGTACCCCGGTGATGGCCTGCCCAACTGCATGCTCAACAACTGGGCCTCATATTACATCCTGAACCTGCTGGAGTGGGGGCAGAACGAAATGCTTGCCGGGCGCATCGCGCGCGCCTACTCCATGATGGAGTACGCCTTCAATATCTCCAGACACAAGCAGCATGATATCGATTTCCTGCTCAGGTACCGCTTCGGCGAGCAGCCCTGGGCGGACTACGGCGGCGTGAAGCCCAACCTGCAGCCTTTCCTGAAGGCCCGCAGGGGCGATGTTGCACTCTTCCGCAACTTGAAGCTGGAAAAGGACGATTCCTGGCAGCAGCCCCTGGAGCCTGGCGGCAAGCCCGCCCTCTACCGCGCCCGGCAGGAACCGCCCCGCAAGGAGGGGAAATAGATGCCATGCATGCAGACTTTCCCCGGTTTTTCGCAAAAAAAATCGCTCCGTTTGCGTTTTCCGCTTGCCATGCCCTCCCAAAAGTGCATAATATAGGAAACGCGCAAACCGCGCCCACTAGACTTTACTAACATTATGAGCACGCCTCCACCTCCGCCCGCAGCACCGCGCCCCGTTCCCCCGGCAGCGCCCACACCCGTTTCCGCACCCAAGCCCCCCGCAGCTCCCGGGGCTCCGGCTGCACCCCGTCTCACCCCCACGGTCCCGCTGAGCGTGCCCGCCAAGCCCACGGCCCCGCGTCTCACCCCCACCGTGCCGTTGAGCGTGCCCACCAAGCCTGTGGCTCCCAAGCCCACGGTGCCGCTGAGCGTGCCCGGCAAGCCCGCCGCCCCTGCGGCAACCCCGGCCACCACCCCGGCAACCCCGGCCGCCAAGCCCAGCCCCACGGTCTCCATGCCCACCGCCACGGTGCCGCTGGCCAAGCCCGCCGCCTCCACCATGCCCGCAGGCTTCACCAAGCCCGCAGGCTTCAGCCGCCCCGCGGCCGTGGAGGAGGATGACACCCCCACCCCCACTTGGCTGATTGTGGCCTCTTGGATCGGCGTGGTCGTCATGCTTGTCTTCTGCTACCAGCAGTTCGTGATTGACCAGCACATCGAGCGCGCCTTCGAGCCCGTCTTCGGCTGGCCCGCAGACGCCACCGCCGTGGAGGCCACCGCCGATGACGAGGGCGCCGATGCCGCCGCAACCGAGGAAAGCTCCTCCGAGGAGGAAGAGGAGGAAGAGTAACCTTTGAACAATCCGGCGCCCCCGCGCGTCTGATAGGTACCATGGCACTCCAAATTACAGAAAGCAACTTCGAGGAGGAAGTCCTCAAGTCCCCCGTCCCCGTCCTGGTGGATTTCTGGGCCACATGGTGCGGCCCCTGCAAGATGATCTCCCCGGTGGTGGACCAAATCGCCACGGAAATGGCCGGCACCGCCAAGGTGGGCAAGGCCAACGTGGACGAGGGCGGCAACCAGAACCTCGCCTCCCGCTTCGGCATCCGCACCATCCCAACGCTCCTCTTCTTCAAGAACGGCGAGCTGGTGGACACCATCGTGGGCGCCACTTCCAAGGACAACATCGTGGCGCGCCTCCGCGCCTGCATGTGAACCGGGATTCCCCTTAAGCCAAGCCACCGTACGGTATGCCGTGACGGTGGCTTTTTTCTAGGCAACTTTCAATCTTTCCACACCATGAACACCAAGACAACAATTATCGGCGCCGCGCTGGCGGCCATGCTGCCGCTCACCGCATCCGCCGTGGACATCCCGCAGCATTTCTCCCAAGAAGCCAAGGCCAAGCTGGCGGACAGCATCCAGCTTGCCCCCACGGAACACCAGCTCAATATCGTCTATTTCCACGGGAACGATGTCGAGCCGGCCAAGGACTATGAGCGCCGGCTCAGCGAGCTGTTTGTCTACCTGCAGCAGTTCTATGCCAGGGAGATGTCCCGCAACGGCTTCGGCCCCCGCTCTTTCGGCCTGAGCATGCTGCCCAACGGCAACGTGGACATCATCACCATCCAGGGCAGCCTGCCCCACAAGGAGTACCCGTACAGCGGCGGCCACGGCAAGGTGCAGCGGGAGGTCGCAGCCTACTTTGCCGCCCACCCGGAGAAGAGGCGCAGCCACCACACCCTGATTCTTATGCCCACCTGGCATGATGCCGAGTACAGCGACGCCAACCCCGGCGGCGTGCCCTTCTACGGCGTGGGCCAGACCTGCTACGCCCTGGACTACGCGGATTTCGACCTGCGCCACCTGGGGCAAGACACGCCGCAGGGGCACCTGCTCACCAAGTGGTTCGGCGGCATGGCCCATGAGCTGGGCCACGGCCTCAACCTGCCGCACAACAACGGCACCGCGCAGGAGATGAAGGAGCTCGGCACGCCGCTCATGGGCGCCGGCAACTACACCTTCGGCATGCGGCCCACCTATCTCACCAAGGCCACCTGCCGCATTCTCGACCGCTCGGAAACCTTCGCCCCCGTCGGCGACAACACCGCCTTCTACGCCTCCAACAGCCCCGTGACGGTGGAGAACCCGCAGCTGAAGATGAAGGACGGCGCGCTGGTGCTCCGATTCCGCGCCGATGGCAATTTCAAGCATGTGAACGCCTACATCCAGGATGCCCCCTTTGCCGTGAACCAGGATTACGAGAAGGTGGCCTTCACTGATGTGAAGCGCAAGAACGGCGAGTGCCTCCTGCGCATCCCCCTGGATGCCATCGCCGCGCTGGACGGCGCCAAGGAGCTGCGCGGGGAAAAGGCGCAGAAGGGCGTCGGCGGCATTGATCTCGTCTTTGTCCAGCTGGACGGCACCCGCTACACCTGCCGCGTCACCTTCAACTGGGCGGATATCACCGCCAAGGGCACGCCTTTCATCGAGGTGAAATCCTTCAAGGGCTGCTAACCTTCACCCATCATTCTCACCATGAACACCAAGACCATATTATCCATCACCGCACTGGCGGCCATGCTGCCGCTTTCCTCATCCGCCGTGGACATTCCGCAGAACTTCTCGGAAGGCGCCAAGGCCAAGCTGGCGGGCAGCATTGAGCTCGCCCCCAGCGAGCACCAGCTCAACATCGTCTACTTCTACGGCTGCGATTTCCAGCCCGCCAGGGACCATGAGCGCCGCCTCAGCGAGCTGTTCACCTACGTGCAGCAGTTCTACGGACAGGCCATGCAGAGGTACGGCTTCGGCGCGCGTTCCTTCGGCCTGCCCATCCTCCCCAACGGCAACGTGGACATCATCACCATCAAGGGCAAGCTCCCCCACAAGGACTACCCCTACAACGGCGGCCACGGCAAGGTGCAGGCCGAACTCGCGGAATACTTCGCCGCCCACCCGGAGAAGCACCGCAGCGGCCACACTTTCATCCTCATGCCCACCTGGCTTGACGACAAGTTCAGCGACGAGAACCCCGGCGGCGTGCCCTACTACGGCGTGGGCAAAACCGCCTTCGCCATGGACTACGGTGATTTCGACCTCCAGTACCTGGGGGACGACACGCCCAAGGGCCGCCTGCTCACCAAGTACCTGGGCGGGCTCGCCCATGAGCTCGGCCACGCCCTGAACCTGCCGCACAACAACGGAACCCCGGACCAAAACAAGGCCATGGGCACCCCGCTCATGAACGCCGGAAACTACACCTTCGGCATGAAGCCCACCTATCTCACCAAGGCTTCCTGCAAGATTCTGGACACCTCCGAGACCTTCGCACCCAAGGGCTGCAAGACCGTTTTCTATACCTCGCAGCAGGACGTGAAGGTGACCGACCAGGAGCTCACGCTGGAGAACGGCGACACGCTGGTGTTCAAGTTCCACACCAACGCCAAGTTCAAGTGCGTGAACGCCTATATCCAGGATGCCCCCTTCGCCGTGAACGAGGACTATGAGAAGGTGGTGTTCGACAAGGTGGAGCGCGATGCCGCGGATCCCACCCTGTACACCGTCCGCATGCCGTTGAAGGACATTGCCAGCCTCAAGGGCGTGCAGCAGCGCGCCGGCGTGGGCGGGATCGACCTCGTTTTCGTGGAGGAGGAAGGCTCGCGCCACAGCTACCGCGTGCAGTTCGACTGGAGCGCCATCACCCCGCAGGGCACCCCCCTGCGCGATATCATCCACTTCAAGGGCTGCTGATGCATCACCCCTGCAGGCATTTGCCGAAAAGCCCCGCGCGGTTCCTGCCGCGCAGGGCTTTGTCGATAATGGGCGGCGCGCCTATTCCGCGGCGCGCACATCGATGCGCACGGGCACTTCCTCCACGCTCAGCCCGGCGGCGGAAAGCTTGTCCATCACCTCGATGAAGCGGCCCATGGAGGCCCCCGTGGCGGCGGACACCTGCACGTGTGCGTTCGGGTTCTGCCGCACCAGCTCCTTCACCGCCGCCTCCAGGTGCGCGGCGGGTATCACCTTCCCGTTGAACGCCAGCGAGCCGTCGTCCGCCACCTCCAGCAGGATGTCGTCCGCGTTGCCCACGGTGCCCGCCAGGCTGTGCGTTTGCGGCAGGTTGAGCGGCAGCACGTTCACCTGGTGCTTGATTTCCGTGTGCACGATGAAGAAGATGAGCAGGATGGTCAGGATGTCCAGCATGGGGACAATCGGGATGCCCTGCGCGGCGCTTTTCCTTGTGTAGATGGTCATGGCGCGGGTCAGTGTTGGTTGCGGCGGGCCAGGATGTCGGTGAAGGCCTCGTTGATGCGCGCGGCGCGGTGCTCCAGGCGGCGCTCGAAGCCCGTGAGGGCAATCACGCCCGGCACGGCGATGGCCAGGCCGAAGATGGTGGTGTAGAGCGCCTTGGAGATGCCCAGCGCAATGCCCTCCTGCGCCTCCGGCGTGCCGAACACGCCGAAGATGTCCACCAGGCCCCAGGCGGTGCCCAGGATGCCGAGCATGGGGGCCACGCTGGTGACCACGCTGATGGCGGCCAGCCCCGCGCGGCCGGTGTCGATGACCAGGCGCAGCCGGCTCTCCACCTGGGATGCCAGGGCGGCGGGGTCCTGCTGCGGTGCGGTGAGGGCTTGCACGGCCACGGTGTCCAGCGCGTTGCCGCGGGCGCGGCAGCTCTCCGCGCATTCACTCGGCGCCAGCGTGTGCAGGTCGCGCAGTGTGCGCCTCCACCCGCACCCGGCGAAGAGCCAGTGGTAGATGATGGCGGCTATCAGGATGACGGAGCAGGCGAGCAGCGGGTAGCCGAAGGGTTGGCAGGCCTGGAAGAATTGGTTGATGGTGTCTGGCATGGTTGTTTTCTGGGTTGGTTAGTCGAAGTTGAAGTCGAAGATGAGTTCCAGCTTGTCGCCGGAGAAGGTATTCTGCACGGCGGCGGGCATGGGCGGCAGGGAGGCGCTGCGGATGGCCGCAAACGTGAACGATTGCTGGCTCACGCTTGCACCGCGGCGGTTGATGAGGTCCATGTTCGCGATGCTGCCGTTGCGCAGCAGGCGCAGGCTGATGGTGATGCGGCCGGGGATGATGTCGCCGCAGTGCTCGTCGCACTCGCGGTACCAGTGGTAGGCGATGCGGCGGTAGATTTCCGCCTCGTACTCGCCGCGCGGGGTGGCCTCCACGTTGAGTGCGGCGTGGCGGCCGATGGTGTAGTGCCCGGTGCTGCGGGTGCGGTTCTCGTTGGTGCGGAAGCCCTCCGGCTGCATGTGGTCCGCCAGCGAGGGGTCGTAGTACACGGCGGGCGCGCTGCGCTTGCGCTGCGGCTGCAGCATTTCCGGGTTGTCGCCCGTGGCGTCCGGCAGCCCGGTGCGCGCCGCGTGCATCTCCACCGGGCTCGTGCTGGGCATGTCCGCGGGGTTGAGCCGCAGCCCAAGCTCGTCGTCGCTCTCCGTGGCGGGGTGTACAGTGAGCGCGCCCTGCTGCACCAGGTCCATGGCGTCCACGCCGGGTTCCCTGGCGGGGTTCTCGGAGGGTTGGGGCGTGCCGGGCGCGGGCTCCTGCGCCTCCTGCGCCAGGGTGTCCTGCGTGTCCATCTGCGGCGCGGGCCGGGAGGGCGCGGTCTCGCGCTTGCCCTCGTGCTTCAGGTCGCCGTCCTGCCGCGTTTCGTCGAAGGTGACCATCTCCTCCTGCTCGCGGCCGGTCATGGCGGGTGCCTCGCGGTCCGCCAGCTTGTCGCGGGAGTCGGGATCGCTGGCGGCGCGGGAATCGCGGTTGCCCTCGAACTCCGGGCGCTCCGGGGCCACTTGCGGCACATCCGGGTTGGTCTTCACCACCGCGCGCTCCTTCTGTTCATCCGGTGGCGCGGGCGCGGGCTTCTCCTTTTGGCGCACCACCTTCACCAGGCGCGTGGCGTGCGTCTGATGTGCGCGGCGCGGGTGCTCGGGACGCGGTATCTGCAGCGCCAGCCACGCCAGCCCCACATGCACCAGCAGGGAAAGCAGCACGCAGAGTGCAACGGCGTGCACGCGCCCTGGTCTCTGCATGCTCATACGCGCGGATGGGGGTGGCGTTGCATCACGCCTTGTAGACGCGCGGCACGCGCGCGGTCAGGCTGGTGATGACGTTGCTGGGGATGGTCTTGGCGCGCGCGGTGAGCTCCTCCCACGGCACGTTCGGGCCCAGGATTTCCGCCACGTCGCCGGGCTGCACGCCCTTGATGTGGGAGACGTCCACCATGATCTGGTCCATGGTCACGCGGCCAAGGACGGGGCAGTACGAGCCGTTGAGGTACACGCGCGCCCCGGTGTTGGAGAGGTAGTGCAGGTAGCCGTCGCCGAATCCGATGCCGATGGTGGCCACCTTGGTGGCGCCGCTGGTGATGTAGGTGTGGTTGTAGGACACGCCGTGCTGGGCGGGCAGGGTGCGCAGCAGGGTCACGCGGCTGTAGAGGGTGAGCGTGTTGCGCAGCTCACGGTTGTACGGGGAGGGCATGGGCGAGTAGCCGTACAGGATGCGCCCCAGCCTCACCATGTTGGTGCTGGGTGCGGTGTAGTTGAACACGGCGGAGCTGCTGCACAGGTGGCGGTACGGCAGCTGCATCTTGCCCGCCAGCTCCGCCACCGCCGCCTCGTAGCTCTCGATCTGGCGGTGCGTGAACGAGATGTCGTCCGCCGCCGCGGAAAGGTGGGAGAAGATGCCCTCGATGTTCAGGTGCTCCAGCGGCGCCAGGTGGTCCGCTAGGGTCGGGATGTCGTGCGGCAGCAGGCCCGCGCGGCCCATCCCCGTGTCCACGTTGATGTGCAGGTTCACCTTCTTGCCGTACAGCTTGCCCAGCGCGTTGAAGTGCTCCGCCTCCTCAATGCTGGAGAGCGCCGCCCGCCAGCCGTTCTGCACGATTGCCTCCCGCTCCGCAGGGAAGCACGGACCCAGGATGAACGGGCAGGTTTTGCCGCCCAGCGCGTGGATGCGCGCCGCCTCCGCCGGCGTCGCAACCCCGAAAAACTCGATGTCCTCGCCGTCCAGCGCCTTCGCCACGCCCTCCAGGCCGTGCCCGTACGCCTCCGCCTTCACTATCGCCATCTGGCGGTGTGCCGGCAGCACCCGACGCACCACGGACAGGTTGTGTCGCATGGCGTCCGTGTCGATTTCCGCCCACGCGCGGTAGAGTGTGGTGTCCTGCATGCCGCGTATTCTAGTACCCGCCCCACCCCTTGGCAACACTTTATTGTGCCCGCCTGGGCTTCCAGGCGCGTGCGGATGGTGATGGCAAGTGCAACCGCAAATCTGGAATTATTCAAAACAAGGCTTGACACCGGTGGCCGCCGCCGCTACCATAGGGGTACCCCCGCTGCGGGGAAACAACAACTAGAAATACCGTCAAGACATGAAAAAGTACCGTTGCACCATCTGTGGCGAAATTGTAGAGAGCGAAGATATCCCGGCCGTGTGCCCCGTTTGCAAGGCCACGACCTTTGAGGAAGTGAACGAGGAGAACAAGGTCTATGCCGACGAGCACTCCGTGGGCGTGGCGAAGGGCCTCGACGAGGAGGTCGTGAAGGGCCTGCGCGACAATTTCAACGGCGAGTGCTGCGAGGTGGGCATGTACCTTGCCATGAGCCGTCAGGCCGACCGCGAGGGCTACCCCGAGGTGGCCGAGGCGTTCAAGCGCTACGCTTTCGAGGAGGCAGAGCACGCCGCCAAGTTCGCTGAGCTGCTCGGTGAGGTGCTCACCAACTGCACCAAGAAGAACGTGGAGCTGCGCGCCGCAGCAGAGCAGGGCGCCTGCGCCGGAAAGCTCGCCATCGCCAAGCGCGCCAAGGAACTGGGCTATGATGCCATCCACGACACCGTCCACGAGATGTGCAAGGACGAGGCCCGCCACGGCAAGGGGTTCGACGGCCTGCTGAAGCGCTACTTCTCCTAAGGAGCGGCGCCCACAAGCGCAATTCTTCCACCGCCCGCCCGGCCCCGCCCGGGTGGGCGCTTTCAACGCGACCAACGCGATACGCGAACAGTGGATTTTTGCCCCGCTATGCGCGCATAAAACCGCGCACCAAACACCCGCTCTCTCCACCCGCATACCGGAGTATTCTGCATGCAAATTTGCGCGCTGGGTAATGGCCCGTCGGATGGTTTGCGTGTGACGGTGGTCTGGTTTGCGTGGTGGTCGGTGTACGCTGTGCCGCCGCGACCCTTGCGCCTGCAAGCCCGGTTTTTTCTAGAAAAAATGCTTGACTACCCATTCACAATGGATATACTGGCAACGGTTTTGTTTCCCAATGAATGCGCGTCCACAACACATGGAGCCGAGTGTTCCCCGGCTTTGCATTGTGATGCCATGCTACAATGAGGAAGCCGGGCTTGTTGCCACCATAGACATTGTCCTGAACAAGTTGAATCAGCTGAAAACCCGGGGGGCAATAGATAAAGGCAGCACCATGCTGTTTTCCGATGACGGTTCGAGGGACGAGACCTGGAACATCATAAGAGCTGCTCACAATGAGTATCCGAGAACGGTGAAAGCGGTTAGGCTGGCAGCAAACCGCGGTAAGGAATATGCTCTGTGGGCTGGGATTATGGAAGCACGGACACATGCAGACATAGTGGTGTGCATGGATGCGGACCTGCAGTTTGACATAGATGCGATAGACAAGTTCCTGGCCCTGCATGCACAGGGATATGAACTAGTGTACGGCATTAAGAAAACGCGAGGGGATGAACCCATCTACAAGCGACTGTTTTCCCGCGTGTTCTATACCCTGATGGAGTGCCTTGGCTCTCCCATCCAAAGGAACCACACCGACTATTGCCTGATGACGCGCCACGTGTGTGATGCCTTGGCTGAATATGGGGAAACAAACATCATCTTCCGCGGTCTGCTAAAACAGCTCGGCTTCAAGCAGAGCCCATGCTATTTCGAGGTTAAGGATCGCGCGGCGGGAGAGAGCCATTTCTCTCCAATCAAGCTCATCAACCTGAGCCTGGATGCCATTACCTCCTTTTCCGTTGCTCCGCTGAGGCTTATTGTCTTTATCGGCGGAGTGGTATTCCTCATTGGCCTGGCGATGATCATCTGGACTATCTCAGATGCATTCAAGGGGATTACCCCCGGCGGCTATGCCACACTGGCCTGTTCCCTCTGGTTTCTGGGAGGCCTCGGCATGATGTGCCTGGGTGTGGTGGGCGAGTATCTGGGCAAGCTCTACATGGAAGCGAAGAAACGGCCGCGATACTATATCTCATCTAAGCTTTTTTAATACTGTATCTTATTCGTGGAATCTAATCAACATACTACAAGCCATAGTCACTGGAAGAAGGCATCCATATTAACAGCACACGTTTTGAGTGCAGCTTTTGTTGTTGCATTTTTCGCACTGTGCTTTCGCTATGGAAGTGATTGGCTGCAAATAGCGGCCATTTCGATGAGTGTCGCTTTTTGCATTGGTTTTCTTTTCGGGAAACTGAGGCGCTTCTCAGTGGTTCTATTTGGGTTCGCAATACTGTCCATAGTTTGGCTAATCATATTAGCCATCGGCCATTTCAGCCATCATTTGATGACACCATGCTATGTTTCCGAAGCACCGTACGCCAATAGCGGTTTTCATGGCCGTGTCCTCATTTTGGTCCCTCATCAAGATGATGAGATCAATCTTATGGGTGGCGTGCTAGAACCTCTCGCCAAAATCTGTGATGTCTGGGTGGTGTATTCAACCAATGGTACAGCGAAAGGCAAATGCGTTCGCCCCCAAGAAGCATGCAACGCTCTTGGAAAATATGGCGTCAAACGCCAAAACATCATTTTCCTTGGGTTTGACCAAAGTCCAGTGGATGGCAAAACCCGGCACATGTACAATTTCCCGCCTGACGAAGTTGTAGTATCGGAATATGGGCGAAAAGAAACTTGGGTCCCAAATGGTTTTCTTTGCCACTCTCTCCATCAAGCCTACACGCAGGCGAACTACGAGGGAGACATTGAATCAATCATAAAAGAATTAAAGCCTGATTTCGTATTTGTTACAGGTTATGATGGCCATTCCGACCACAGGGCGCTGGTTTTGTCAACGATGAAAGCCCTATCCCGTGTGCTGAAGGATAATCCATCGTACCATCCGAGCGTATATACTGGTTTTGCATATAGTGGTGCATGGCGCCAAAGCCCGGATTTTTACGAAAGCATAAATATCGGCAGCACCGCAAGGCAGGGAGCGTCACAGATGAAAGAAGTGAACTGCTACCTGTGGGAGGAACGCCTCAGGCTCCCCGTAGGAGAAGGCAGTGTCACTCGCACGTTATCAGGAAATCTAACTGCTGAAGCGTTTAAGGAGCATTATTCACAGAGGAAATCCATTCCCCGGATAGCGGAACGCATATGTAATGGGGATAGGGTGTTTTGGTGGCACCCCTCCCATAATTTGGCTTTGTTTGCGCATGTGACATGCAATGGTGAAAAAGTGGAAAGTTTGAACGATTGCTTACTGTACGACTCAGAGAACGTGGCAGATTTCAAGCGTAAGCCTTTTGATCACGGATGGAGACCCGAGGGAGGGAAGGGGATGCTGACCTTTACATGGGACACTCCTGTTGTCATACGGGAAATCCACCTGTTCGACCATCCTGATGAAAACAATCAAATCAAAGCATTGCAAATAAAATTGAGCAATGGACAGATTGTCCGCGTTCCGGCTCTTCCCCGATATGGGAATAGATATGTCGTAGATACGATGTGCAATGAACCCATTGACGGCTTCTCCATCACAATAGAAGACTCCACTGGCGCCGGGTGCGGGCTTTCCGAAGTGGAGGCATACTCCTCCACCCCATCATCGGCCCTACGTATAGCAAAATTTCAGGATTCTGAAGGCAATTTCATGTACGATTACATCACAAGGGAAGATGGAAACCTGCAATTTTCATTATATACATGGAATTGTACGTCAGATGACATCCATGTGCAAATTCGAGAAACCACCACCAGTACAGTTGAATTGAAAAAAGCTGGAGGGTCATATTGCCTAAGCGTTCCCGCAGGCGAGAGTTGCGTTCTCGAATTGTTATGCAACAACTGCGTCATGGATGCGGTCAAGGTGAGCAATCCCCCATATTATGTGCGCATCTGGTATCGTTTTGTGCAGGAAATGGACCATTATGTAGAATCCATCTCACGCCACAATTAAGGGGGATATTATTCGCGATTGTCGAAATGGATAGTCCCACTTATTGTGCCGCGCTTGCCGCGCGCGTTATGCGGCGTCATGCGCCCGCCTACGCCGAAGGCTTCCGTCTTCGCCCCTGCGGGGCTGCGCCGAGACAGGACGGCGTGACGAGACCGCCGCGAATTGCCCGATGAGCCAGTCTCGGCGTATCACCGAGAAGCCGGACGGGGCTTGTATCCTCCGCGCCAAAGGCGCGCGAACTCATTCCTAATCCTAATCCTATTCCTAATCCTAATTACCGCCTTTGCCCAGGTATGGGTGAAGGCGGCGATTAGTCCTTTTTCAGCCGGAGCATTGTGTAGGCCAAGGCAAGGTTAGTAGCGCCAATTATAGCGAACGCTATAATGTGCGGGGAAAGGATGTCCTGGAAGGAGTAGGCTTTGAGGAAGATGCCGCGGGTGGCGGTGAAGAGGTAGTAGA
>JAKSOU010000026.1 GCA_024405435.1 Akkermansia sp.
GTAACCTCGGCGCCATCAACCAGAACAACGCCAAGAGGCTCCTCGGATACTCCTCAATCGGACAGGCCGGCTTCATCATCGTCTTCTTCCTCGGCGTCGGAGCCTACGGCATCGGCACACGCGAAAGCAACGTCTTCACCTACCTGCTCGCGTATGCCCTCGCCACCATCCCCGCCTTCTACGCCATCGCCATGGTTCGCACCCAGCGCGGCAGCGAGGAAATCTCCGCCTTCCGCGGTCTCGCCAAGACCAACCCCCGCACCGCCTTCCTCGTCACCGTGGCATTCGCATCCCTCGCCGGCGTGCCCCTCACCCTCGGCTTCGTCGCCAAATTGAAGGCATTCCTCGCCCTCATCGACACCATGACCGTCTTCGACGGCCTCGCCTGGCTGCTCGTCATCATGATCATCTGTGCCGCCGCCGGCTTCTACTACTACTTCAAGATCATCCGCGCCATGTATTGGGAGAAACCCCTCCCGGAGGACAAACCCCTCCAGGTCCCCGCCCTCACCACCGCCGTCCTGGCCATCTCCGCCGCCGCCGCCATCATCTTAGGCACTCTCCCCCTCCTCATCACCAGCGGCTCCTAACCCCAACACCAGCCCCTTCTCAAAACCCCTCCCAGCCCCAGCTGGGAGGGTTTTTACATACCTTAGCGCATTTCCCCGCCGCTTCACGGCCATGCGCCGAAAACACACGACAACTGAAAGCCACCCTCACGCTAAAGACCTCCGCGCTCTCATGCGCAAGCACGCATCCGCCTCATCATGAGCAGTTCGAATTACTAACGACACCTAATGTTCGTTGGGAAAGAGACCACTACCTCCTAGACTCTCCGGCGCTCTCGACCTACACCATGCACACCATGCTGGTTTTTATGAAAAATCTTGACAAATCATGTCTATTCTGTTTAGAGTAGAAGTCGAGAGCTCATCTCGCCTTCAAGGAAACAACAATAATAATGTCACTACATAGGCCTCTTCGAGTCCTAAACATTTAGTTATGAAAACCATCCCCATATATTTCGAACATCCTGTAGTCTTCCGGGCCGCTCTCGAAACGAAAGGGTCCTCTTGCATTCAATTGTCGCCCATGTGGCGCTTGTATCCTGATGAGCAGTTCAGGTCGCTATCTGCTCACCAGCAACAAAAATTTTGCATAAGCGAGTTGACTGTTTCTAGCTTATTTCCACAAGGCAAAATCCCTTTGCTGGTTGATGTAGAAATTTCTGAAGCATGCAAAACCATTCTTCACACAGACCCAATAACTGGATCTTCTCGAGTTGATTTGTGCTATTCCAAAGAAAAAATCACCCTTCAACCGCTTTCTTGCTCATCTATTATTTCAGGGCATCGAATCACGTATGGGAAGTTTCTTGGTTATTTTCACTGGAAGCAAAGGGATTTAAAATCCCTCGAATTCCAGCGCAAAGACGACAAAGGGTGCATTAAGCCTGCAGAAATTGTTTTCATGCGTATGGCTGCAAATAATGGCCGGGACGTTGATAAATGGTTTGGACCTTATATATACACTTCGCGCAACGAGTTTTTGTCCCTCATACCCTTCTTAAATATAATACTCGAGATAGAAAACAAATCGGATATACCGCAAGCTTTTGAATGTGCTCTGAATAATGTAACACTACCTCCCTCCTGCCGATTGCTTAGCACAGTTAATCGGTGTATGGTATGGGATGAAAATGGGTATCCATTGCTTCATTCTCTATGCAAAACTGGAAGCGTTGATGATCTTCACTCTTTCTTTTCTGAATTCCCATGCGTTGATATAGATTATCAGGATAGCGATGGCTGGACTCCTTTGCTTATTGCGTGCGCTCATAATTCTGCTTCTGTCGTTGAATACTTGTTGAAGCATAGCGCTAACACAAAGATTGTTGCTTTCTCAGGAGAATCAATCCAGGATGTTGCGCTAATAAGAAATGACTCAAACATTATTTCATTGCTGCGTGATTACCGACTCCTGCACTACGAAATCATTGTCCTTCCCCCTCCACCGCCACCAACTCATCCTCCCACCATAAAGCGGCCTTCAACACCTCGGTATTCTGAACGAAACGTTTTGCATAATCATCGCACGCATGTATTGCGCTGTTATAAAACCTTCGTTGGGAAGCAATTTGCTATTGATCGGGCATACGAACATAATTGCTGTATTAGCGTTACATTGCAAGAAGGAGGAAGGTGTGCCTGCGACATACCAAGATGGAAGATAGAAGCTTTTTCACAACAGTTTGCCGCAGAAGATCCTCATTGGTTTATTGATATTCAAATTGCTGGACATCGGTACACATGGCACTGCGCTATTTCAGAATTACTCCCAAGACTAATAGAAACTTTCCAGAACCGAATTGCCGACCGAAAGTTCCCTTTGTATTTCGATCCTTATAATGGGTTAGCCTACACGACACCACGAGGGTTATATGATATTGGAGCAACCTTTATTCGTGAAAATCACGATGGCACCGAATAGGTGCCGATCCTAACATCTACTACGTTTCACAAACGCTTCTTCAGCTTTCAATGTGCATATTTGTGGCACAAAAGGCGCCGATGAAGAAGCGTGGATGAGCGTCAAAAGCGATACGTTTCAATTAGCATAGGGTAATCATACCGAAGGATTACTCTAAGAGATTTTCGTTGGCTCAATACACGACTATTTTTGCCCATGCTCGAAACATTTCACCTGCCAATTAATTTCCTTGGCAATCAGATAGGGCTGAAACTTCACCATATTCATATAAAGTTCGGCATACTCATCACTATATTTCATGTAGATATCAAAATGGTTTGCACAGAACTCGGCCTTAATCTGAGGATTATCATTGTGCCTATTGTCGTTACTGTTCTTATTGACGTCTAATCCAAAATGATTCCTAGTAAATTTGCCACCAGGTACTCTGAAAAGATAAGAAATACATTTTACCCCATCTATGCACACTAGGTAAAACGTACTATTCAAAATTCTGTAGTCTAATGTAAACCAGAAATGATCGTTTTGCCATGTCACATTCCCTTTCGTATCCCAATTTACGGATAAATTGGCATGATGAATAATCGATGTGTCTATTTTATAATATTGCTTCCAGAAAGCAACTACATCCTCTGCAATATGGGTTCTCGGCTTTTTGCCAGTGCTTAAAAATTCACGAACGCGTGGATTAGCTATAATATCATTTAAAGTTATTTTTCGCACGAGATGAACACCTTTCCTTGTTTTCGCCCGACTCAGAGCGACGTATGTTTGCCCAGCTTCAAAAGCGCCATCATCACCAAGATCTACACGCACATCCTCCAAAGTTTGACCTTGCGACTTATGAATTGATATGGCATAAGCCAATTTTAGTGGAAACTGATTATATGTTCCTATCGTCGATAATTCAAGGGAACCATCCGTTTTCTTTACGTATTCTTGCTGATACCAATCTACTCGTCGTAATTCTACCACGTTACCATCAGCTTTCTCAACTTTGATACTATCGTCATTTAATTCAGAAACATTGCCTATTGTTCCGTTTACATATTCACCATTCTCTGCATCGTTCCGGCAAATAATGACTTTTGCCCCGACTTTCAGTTTAAGCACTTCTGGCACTACAACACCTTCTTTTCTTTTCTTTTGCAGCTCTTTGTCGATTACGTTAGAATTACCATATTTTTTAGGATTATAATACTCCCCACAGAATGTGCCAAAGTAGGGAGCTCTCTCTTCACCAGCTAAATTTGCCAATTGCCTTTCATTGATTTCAGCCGCTTCTTCATTCTTTGCAGTAATTGTGATGATATCTCCTTCTTTCGCTGAAGAATCATAACATTCGTCATTAAAAAAACGGATAGCGTCTTCCAACGCTGGGCTGTCGATCTCTGAATTTAATGAGCTGACAGTTCTTAATGATTTCAAAAACTCCATATCAGCATTTTGACGATGTACATTGTTTAATTTCAATATCTGGAATTTCCCTTTTTCATAACATTTAGCATCAAAGAAAAATGGCTTTGCAACACCATATGTTTTCATCATATAATTGATTGCTTTTTCATCTTCGTATTTGTATACGGGTGGAAGTTGGCACAAATCTCCAACTAGAACAATTTGAATTCCGCCAAATGCTGATTTATAATCTCTTTGAGCTTTTTTACACAAGCAATTTATGGTATCAAATATATCTGCACGCAACATTGATGCCTCGTCAATAATTAGGGTATTAATAACGCCAACAACAGCCTCATATTTTTTATACCGATTTACTACATTCAGAGGAAAATATGGTTTGCCGCCCAATTTAAACATACTATGAATAGTTGCGCCCTCAATCAATTGGGCAGCTATACCTGTCGGTGCCACAACGGCGACTTCACGCCTAAGATGTTTTCTAATATAATTAATCAAAGTGGATTTTCCAGTCCCAGCCTGACCTTGTATGAAGAAGTTCTGATTGGGGTTATCCTTGATTTTGTTGAATGCGGTCTGCTGGCAGTCATCCAACTGGATTTCATCGATATTGTTTTTCATCTGGTTCATGATGTTGTATACTTCTTTTTGATTGTAAAATTAGCCAACTTGCGTGCTTCTCTCGTAGGAAGCATTGTAGACTTTAGCATGCTTGGGTTCTGCTGTCAAACTTTTTTCATGCGCCGTAGCTTTTTTTACACCAGCTCCTCCTGCTCTTCCTCCGGGCAGCCTTCTGTGTAGTAGCAGTCGCAGTCTGAGGGAGTGCGGAGGGCTTGGGCTTGGTGATCCCAGAGGGCGTGGATGGTGCCGGGGTGGCCGTATTCGCTGCGCTGGACGGTGATGTCGATTTCTGTGAAGTCGGGGCTGGGGGTGGAGTTGGTGGGGATGGCGACTTGGACGAGCTGATCCGGCAGACATTCGCGGTACCAGTTGGGCGGGAGCATGTACGGCTCGTCCGGTGCGGGGACAAGGGTTTCTGCGGGGTAGACGAGGAAAAGCGGCATGGGTTCGAAGGGGCGGGCGCAGGACAGATGGCGCAGCCAGTTCCGATGAGAGTCGGGGGTGTTCCACAGGCCCAGCTGGGTGTCGGCGGCGATATCCAACTCGCAGTCCAACACCAGGTAGCCCAGGGTGCCGTGGCGTTTCCTCAATGCCGCCTGGTGTTCGCGGACAAAGAAGAACAGGTCGATTGTGCTCCAGGGGCCGACATCCACGAACTCGGAGTATCGTTCCGTGTGGGTGCGGGGATTGGTGTCGGCTAAGTCGAAATGAGGGCACAGGGCCTTCCAGATGGCCTGGAATGTGGTCTTCAGGCGTTCGGCCTCCCCGCGCGTGCTGATGTAGAGGCTGGGGCGGTTCTCTCCCGCCAGCACGCGCAGGACAAACAACTGCGCCGGGCTCACGCCGGCAACGACCTGCCCTGCGGGCGAGCTGACAACGGCCTGGGAAGCATGGCAATCCCCGCATGCCAGCTCATCGTAGGCGGTCAGGGCGTTTGGGCGGAAGTTCCAGCCGGGGCGCTCGGGTTCCGGCACCGCCCTGTACAGGGGGGTGCCGTACCGGTTCATGCATGTGGAGATGGTCATGGCTGATTATTGCTTACCATGGTTGGTTGTGGTGGTTTTCGTGTTGCCCGCTTGCTCGAGAAGCTCTTCAACATGGCGCACCGCATTTTTCCTATCATCTATTTCCTTGCGCTCTGAAGCGGCGGAAATACATTCGGCGACATTTTCATATTGATACTTAAGCGCGGCAAGAGCATTGCATAATGTATCATGCGCGGCAACAGCCATGCTGCCCAGTTCGCACTCGTCCATTTCAAAACGCAGGACGTCGCCATTGTGGCGGGTCTCGAACTCAAATAGCGTGATTTTGCGAAATCGCCGAAGGACATTCTCATTCCAGCGAAAGAACAAAAACTTCTTGGTTATTGTCACCCATTTAGTTGCTTTGGGATTCATGTCCCATTTAATAAAATAAGTGACGCCATCTTTTTTCCCAATTTAAGTATTGAAGCGTAGTGTGTTTCCAGTCTATAGGAGCAGCCCATTCATACCCGATTTCTATGAACTTATATGACGGATTAGGTTTATCCAAGTGAAGGCGGTCGTATTGACAATATGTATTTCTGTCGCGTGAATATATTTGCCTATAATCATTTTCAATGGTTCCATTGTTTATCAAGTCTGCGGCAAGTTTGCGGGCGATGGCAAGCATCTCCTCCAATTGGGGAAGTACCAGCTCGGTCAAGCGAAGTTTCTCGGCTGAAGTAAGGTTCTTGTATTCACTCATGGCATGTATAAAGGTTATAAGGGAAGGTTGAGGCGGCGGGGAGGTGTGCTCCCCGCCGCTGTGGGTATGGGCGTACTAGTGACTTAAGATGCTCATAAATGACCAATTAGTAATTGACGGGGGTTACGTTGACGGTAGTTTTGTCCACCTGTGTGACCAACTTGCCGATGTGACAACCGTGACAATCCACCAAGATGGTGACGGAATCGCCGCTGCCGAGGATTTGGACCTGATCGGGGGGAGCGTCGAAGCCCTCGGAGTAGAGCTGATAGCCATCCTCGTTCTTGATGACAACTCTGGTAGCGTCGAAACTAGGTTCTTTAATGCCGTATATCATTGTATTTATTGGGGTATGTTGTTTTTTTGAGTCGGGCGCGCCCCCTACCGCGAGGGTTGCGTTGGGTAGTCGGAAGGGCAGGCCCGTATAGTGACCTTACAACGAAAATTCGGCAAAAATCAAGTGTATGACACAAGATTGGCAAAATAAATTTCGCCAACCCGTAACACGCTTATAATCAATAGTTAACCATCCCCACCCCAAGCGCGCAGAGCGGGCGACACGCTTCACTCCCCGCCGTGAAAATCATCCTATATGTGAAACAAACGGCAAAAATCGGGCAATCCAGCCAAAATACCCCCCTGTATGTACACGCGCGGAGGTGATTGATTGGCGGTGACGGACCTCAGAGAGGAGCATGCCTTAGCGTGAATCCACCCCGCCATGCGTCCGTCTCCGTGTGGCGCTCCGCGCCCTTGCTACGCCGAGACAGGGCTGCGTTTCGTGGTGGGTTGGCAGGGTTGTGTCACTGATTCACTTTGAATGCCCCGGAGGATTGAGGAGGTTTTCAAAATGGCGGAGCTTCTTCGACTTCTCCTCGTTTTTCAGGCGCTGCGATTCCAGCAAAGCATGATTGCTTGCCATTTCATATTGATTGTAAATCGCAGAAAGGGTCCCGCATAATTTGGTATGCAAGTCAATCGACATGCGCTGCCGATCGCCATCGTCCAACGCGAAGTTCAGCATCTCGCCATCATGCAAGGAAGCGAAATCCAAGAACTGGATTTCAGGAAAATACTGCATGACTTTCTTCTTCCAGCGCAAGAACCAGAACTTTTGGGGGATGGTCTTCCATCTGCGCCCATTCGGGTTCATGAGCCAGCCGACAGAATATACCACGCCATCTTTGTTCCAACGTATAGTCGGGATATTGCGCCAAACCTCGAAGGCATCCAGAAGCCAGTGAATTCCGATTTGAATCGACTGGTACGATGCGCCCGGTTTATCCAAGTACAGGCACTTGCTGTCGCAAAACGACTTTTTGTCGGGTAAACTGATTTGCGGCTTCCCGCTTTCCACAGTGCCGTTGTTGAGCAGGCAAGCGGCATGGTCGCGGACGATGGGCAGAAGCGCCTCCAATTGGGGAATCAACTGCTCCATCATGTGGATTTTCTCGTCTGAGGTATATTTATTGGAACTCATGGTATGTATGAAGGTGTACAGCACAGCGCGTTCAGCCTTTCCGCGGCGAGGTTTTGCCAGCGGCGGAAGGCGGGGGCGGCGCCGGGGTGGAGGAGGGAGGGGTCTTTGTGGAGGACCTGCTCCATGAGGGGGAGGTCGCCGGACATGGCGGCGAGGGTTAGGAGGTTGATTTGGTTGTCGCGGTTGGGCTGGAGCTTGACGAAGGCGGACAGGGCGTGGACGAGGTGGGGGATATCGTCCTTGCGGGCGTTCATGAGCATGGGCAGGCTGCGGGTGGGGTGGCGTTTCTTGAGGGCGATGGAGAGGGGGCAGGTGCAATCCGCATCCGCGCCGTTGGAAAGGAGCATCTTGGCGATATTGAATTGTCTGGCGAGGATGGCCACCTGCACGGGGCGCAGGCCGGAGTTGTCCACGGCGTTGGGGTTGAAGCCGGCGTCAAGGAGGATGTGTGCCATCTCCGCATTGCCGTTTCGGGCGGCATGGTGGAGGAAGTTGCACCTCTCCGCGAGACGGTATTCCGGGGCGGGGTCGTAGCGCAGGAGGAGGCGGAGCATGGCGGTGTTTCCCCAGCCGACGGTCCAGGAGAGCAGGCTGTGCCGCTCGTCCGCAAACCCCTCCGCGGCGGTGTAGCCGAGCATGATGAGCGCCTCCGCGCATTCGAGCGAGTTGTGCATCACGGCCTCCGCGAGCGCGGAGTCGCGCCCGAGGTCGGGGTGCCAGGCCGTGGGTGCGCCGAGCTCGCCGAGGGCCTCGATTTCGTCCGGGCGCTTGCGGCGGGCAGCCTGTGCCAGCAGGAAATCGCCGCGTGCGAAGGAGTCCTCCCTCAAGCTGATGCCGGCGCGCTTGCACGCCCGCAGGAGGGGCATAACCTCCCCGCGCCCGGTGATGGCCAGCTCCAGCGGGGTTTCGCACGCATGGTTGCGGAACTGCACGGGGCAGCCGCGCTTGATGAGCATGTAGGCGGCGGCCTCGTTCTCATAGGCGGCGGCCAGGTGGAGCGGCGTGTTGCCGTCGCCATCCGCCACGCAGGGCCTGGCGCACCTGCGGATGAGCAGGGCGAGCGCCTCCGTGCCGTGGTGGCACGCGGCCTCGTGGAGGGCGGTGCGACCGCGGGCGTTCGCTCGGTTGATGTCGGCCCCGTGGTCGAGCAGCATACGGATGCCCCCGCAGAATCCGGCGGCGGTGGCGACCATGAGCGGCGTGCGGCCCTGCTCATCGGGTTCATCGAGCGGGATGCCGCCCTGCTCCAGCAGGCGGCGGGTGGTATCGGAATCGTGCGCCGCCAGCGCGGCGAACAGGTCTGTCATGGGCATGGATGTGGAAAGGATAGGGTAGTCGGGGAACGCCCCGACCTACACCGCCAAGCGGTATAGGCCGGGATTGTGCAGGGTGGCTTTCACCAAGTGGCGGGGAAGCCTCTGGGCCACGGAATCCATGAGGTCGATGAGCCCCTGGCTTTCCATCAGCCCCTCCAAGCGCCCGCGGCTGCGGACCAGCGCGCGGTGGAGCCAGGCGCGGGCCATCAGCAGGTCCCGCTTGACCCCGAAGCCGTGGGCGTAGCAGCGGCCCACGCCGAACGCGCCCATGTAGCTGCCGCGGCGGGCGGCTTTCATGTACCAGAAGAACTCCTGCTTGGCGCTCTTGCGTACAATCTTGGTGCCGATGCCGTAGGTGGCGGCCACCTCCAGCTGCGCCTGCAGGTCACCCTGCTTGGCGGCCGTCAGGAGCTGCCGGAACGACTCTTCGGCGTCGGCGCGGCAGGTGGAGAAGAAATCGAGGTAGAACCCGTATTCGGAATGTCCCCTGGCGGTTCCCTCCCTGGCCCCCAGCTCGTAGTGGTAACGGGCGTTGGCGGTGTCCTTTTGCTGTTCGTAATAACGGGCGAGATCGTGTTGGACTTCACTCTGGCCCATGGCTGACGGATGATGGTAATCGATTTTATTTTTCATGGAAGTGCACAATGGATTTTGGAGGAGGTTTAACTCTTCTGGTCAATCTCTGCATCATGGCAACTGAAACTTTATCTTTTAAATGTGTTAAAGTTCAAAGACAATTTAACGCACAGAGAACCAGTTTGTTAAACCATCCTATCGGGGAGAGAGGAACCCCGCCCGGCCCCCATTCGAGCGGTTGACATCCGGGCGCAGCGGCAGCCCGGGGTACGAATCTGGGTTGTTCGCTCGGGCAAGACCTTGGGCCGACTCACAGGCAGGGTAAGATGAAATCTTTTCAGGGGATGGAGTCTTTCAAGCCGGTCTGTTTAGCAGAGCCCTTGAGCGGCCGCCCGCGTTTCGGATAGGAATCCGTTTCGGCGCGCGGCGGGAGGTATTATACCACACTTTTTAGCGACTCTTGAAAATTTTTGAAATTTTATTCCAACCCAATGAACACCAACGACTTGAAAAAGCCGTTTCCCGCGCGCCGGGACTTTCGGCGCGCGGAAAACAGCGGTCGACTCACACCAACTCCTGCCGCATCTCGCGGAAGTTGCCTTCGCTGTCGAACTCGTAGGCGTCACACTCGAGCACACCGGGAGAGCTCTCCCCGATGACGCGCACGGTGTTGCCGCTCACCTGCAGCTGCTTGTTGCTCAGGTGGCCGAGGCCGCAGTTGTACACCAGGCACGACTTGTAGTACACTTGCAGCTCATCGCCTTTCAATATGGCATAGATCATGGTTTCTTCTTCTTGGGTTTGGGGTTCGGACGGAAAAACAAGGGGCGCGCTGCGTCCGTCCGCCGCAGCGCGCCACCGATACCTCTCGGTCGTTCTGTTATAGCACGGATTTTCCGCGCAGCTGAAATTTTCAGGAAAGTTTTTTCAACAAATCCGCTGCATGGGCGGCGTGGTACTTGGCGGGACGGGATGCGGGCTTGCATGCCAGCACGGTTTTGAGCCATTCGGCGGGAATGGCGCCGATGCCCATGTACGCGCCCAGCAGGGCGCCCGCAATGGCCGCGTTCGTGTCGGGATCCCCAATCAGGTTGACGATGCGCAGGATGGCGGAGGGGTAGTCCTTGGCATGCAGGAGGTGGTAGAATGCGGTGGGGAAGGCGCGGTGCAGCCAGCCGCCCTGCGGGTAGACGGCGGGTTCCGTTTCGGCGGCGTCCTGCAAGAGCTGATGCAGGGCGGGGTTGCCCTTGGCGGCCTCCAGCGCGCGGGCGTAGATGTCCTCCCCGGGCATACCGTTCAGGGCATCCAGCACGGCGCCCACATAGACCACGTTGGCATCCGCGCACTTGGGATTGATGTGGGTGAGGGCGGCATCTGCGCGGGCGGCGGCCCGCCAGTCCAGCTCCGGATGCAGGGCGGCGAACACGGCCAGCGGAGCAATGCGCATGAGCGCGCCGTTGGCCTCGGAATCGGGGTCGTAGTGGTTGCACGCCAGAGCGTCGCCGATGGTGTTTCCATAATCGCGAGGCTCGGAGTTCATCCAGTCCACGTAGTTGCGACGCACGGCGGCGGCATCGTACCTGCCCTCGTCCACCAGGGATTGCAGGAGGCAGATGGCCATCTCGCTGTCGTCCGTGATTTGGCCCGGTTCCAGGTAACGGGTGAACCCCCAGCCGCGTACAATCCCCTTCACGCCGCCGTGGTGGCGCTCCTCCAGCTCGTCGGGGTTCTTGAATTCCACGGGAGCGCCGATGGCGTCGCCGCACATCAGCCCCCACATGCAGCCTTCGATTCGTTCTTGCAGAGTCATGGTATCAGCATATCACAGGTTGCCTCAAATGTCACCCTTGTCGGACGCGCCGTCGCCATTCTGGTCTGGGGCTCCCTGCCCCGTTTTGAGCAGTTCCCCGACGCTGGAAAGGTATCTCCGCTCCATCCCATCCAGCCACGCGAAGAATGGCTGACTGTCGTACGCATCTTCAAACATATCGCAAATGGCATCGTGAATGCCATCGCGTTCCGCATTCAAGCGCAGCATGTGGCGCGCGATACTCTCCACGGAAGCATCCTGCGGGAATCTCCCATTCTCCCGGGCTTTCGTGACCAGCGCCACCATGGCATTCAAAGCGACTTCCTCCCGCCCCTCCATTTCATCCATGGTGTCCGCGGCGGCGCTGTAGAGGCGCCGCCAGTCGGAACCTCTGGGTGCTTTGGGGAAGTAGCCCACATCGATGTCGCCGTCCTTGATGCGGTAGTACACGCCCTTCTTGGTTCTGCCGGCAGAAGAGCGCACCGCCTTCGCGCCCCTCTGCTCGTAGATCTCCAGCGCGGCGGTCACGTTATCGGCGATGGCGGTGCGCCGCAGTTCCGCGAGTTTCTCGGAGACGACTTTCAAGGATGCCTCGCTGTCGGCGAACAATGCCGGGTCGAAATCCGCGAAGTGCAAGGAATAGGTGGTGTATTTGGTATCGGGTGTCTTGCTCATAGTGAAATCAGGTGTGCCTTCACTTATACCACAAGTTTGCCGCACTCCCGAAATTTCGAATGTTTTTTCAAAAAATTCCGAGCGGAACGAAATCGCGTGTATAATGGGTGGCGCGCGGCCCCTTGCGGGGACGCGCTTTTTTTCAACCATGAGCGACACCCCAGACACCATGCAGGAGCTGCTGCGGCAGCTGCAAGCCCAGAACAAGACCAACCGCGCCGCCATCAACGCCATCAACCGCATCCTCAAACAACTTGCCCAACAAACACCCAAGCCCGCAGAGCCGCAGGAAGCCCCCGCAGATGATTTCGCCCCCCAGATATGCACGCACGAAGACAGCCCAGAGGAGAGCATGCAGAGGATGCGCAAGAACGCCCTGGACACGTTCGCTTCCTATGCCCTCTTGAAAAAGGGGCGGGGCAGCACATTCCACGATGAAATGATAGACCAGGCCATGTTCGAGGTGGAGGACGTGAGCGACACCATGTTCCGCGCACTGCTGCTGCGCGATTTTCCCCCGGAGGTGGAGGAGGCGTACCGCCAACGCAGGATGCATCGGAAAGTGCTGTATGGGATGGTGTTGTACTGCGCGGAAATGGTAAACTGCGGTTTCCTGCGCATCTACGACCCGGAATGGGCGGAAGCCGCGGATGCGCTGGAGAGGGAAACCCCGCCGCAAGAGACAGCCGTGCTGAAGCCCACCGCCGGGGCGTTCCGTCTGCCCGGACGAAAGAAGCTGGAAACCTTTTTCAACCGCGAGGTGGTGGACATCGTGAACAACCATGCGGCATACCGCAAGCTCGGCATCGACTTCCCGGAGCATTTCGTGCTGGAAGGGGCGCCCGGCTGCGGCAAGACCTACGCCGTGGAGGCGCTGGCCAAGCACCTCGGCTGGCATGTGGAGCGCATCACCTCATCCACCGTAGGCAGCAAATACGTGCATGAAACCGCCCAGCATATCGAGCAGCGCTTCAACGAGGCGGAAGCCCACGCGCCCGCCATCATCATCGTGGACGAGATGGACGCCTTCATGCGCAACCGAAGCGGGCACGTCGCCGAGGTGCAAGCCGGCCTGGTGGAGGAAGTGGCATCCTTCCTGCGCTGCATCCAGGATGCCGCCAGCAAGCGAATCCTGGTGGTGGGCATGGCCAACTCCCTGGAGGGAATAGACCCCGCCATCCTGCGCACGGGACGGTTCGGCACGCACATCAAGATGGAGATGCCCAACGCCGCAGAGGTGGAATCCCTGCTGCGCTTCCACCTTCGGAAGCGTCCGCATGCCCGCTTTCCGCTCGCGCGCTACGCCGCGCAGCTGGTCAACCGCCCGCTCTCTGACGTCACACACGTGGTGCGCCAAGCAGCACTCCACGCCGCGCGTCTCCACCACGCCAAGCTGCAGGAGAGCGACCTACGCCTTGCCGTTTCCGCCCTGCTGCGCAACAGCGCCCCCCGCACCGCCACCGTGGGCTTCCTCGCGTGAGCACGCGGAAACAAATGGCGTTTTTCATCACCCCAATTTTCGGCGGGATTCGCGGAGTTTGCGGTGGGTGAGGTGGAGGAGAGGGGGCGGGAGAGTGGTGAGTAGGGTGGAGGATAGGTGGGGGTGGCGGAGACAGAGTTCGCAGGCGCACCAGGCTACGGCCATGTCGCTGTAGTGGGCGCCGGGGGCGACGGTGGGGAGGAGGCGCGCGACGCGCGGAGCCCAGGCGAGGTCTTGGATGAAGTGGTCCAGGAGCATCACGATGCCGAACCGGCGCTCGTATTCGGCGTTGCTGCGGGTGTAGGGCAGCAGCCAATCCCAGGCGGCCTCGCGGTGGAGGCGGACAAAGCGGTAGGTGGCGCAGCAGGAATCGCACAGGCTCCAGTTGTCGAGAAACGGCACCAAACGGTCGATGCAGGCGCAGCGTTCCGCGAATTCCAGCCCGGGCGCGTATCCCGCCACGAACCCGCGGAGCATGATTTCCTCGAACGCGGCGCGCCTGCCCGGCGTGCGGGCCAGCAGGGCGCGCGCATCGTCGGCGTGCGCCAATTCGCGCGCCAGCTGGCGCAGCCGCGGCAGCCTCACCCCGAGCAGGGGGTGCCGGTTGTCGGGCAGCAGGCCCCCGGCGAACGCCGCATACCGCGGCTCCGCCATTTCCTGCAGACGCGCCTTGATCTCCGCGGTCTTCACTATGGATGCAAAGTAATGAGAGTTATCTCCGCCGGGCAGAAGAGGCGGATGAGCATGCCGGACCAGAGGCTGGTGCCGGGGGTGACGTAGAGCTGCATGCCGTCCACTTGATACAGGCCCTCCAGGTAGCTGCCGTTGTAGTTGGAGACGATGTTGGAGAGGACGGGGAACATGCCGCCGTGGGTGTGGCCGGAGAGCTGCAATGCCACGCGGCCGCCCTGCGCCATAACCGGGGCCACGGAGGGCTGGTGCGCGAGCAGCACCACGGGGAGCCCCGCCGGCGCGCCCTGCAGCGCCTTGCCGAGGTCGGGCGCTTCCTCATGCTGCCAAGCGGCGGCGGGGTCGGCCACGCCCGCCAGCACAATCCCCTGCCCCAGCTGCACATGGGCGTTCGGCAGCATGCGGATGCCGTGGCGGGCGAAGAATTCCATCCAGTCGGCATAGCCGGAGGGGTAGTCGTGGTTGCCCGGCACGCCGAACACGCCGAGCGGCGCGCGCAAATCCGCCAGCGGCTCCAAATCGGTGCCGTGGTCGGCCACGGTGCCGTCCACGAAATCGCCGCAGATGGCGATGGCATCCGCGCCGAGCGCGTTCACCTGCTCCACCAGAGCGCGGAAGTAGGGCTCGCGCTTCACGGTGTCGGCATGCAAATCCGCCAGCAGGGCGAGGGTGACGGGCCGTGCATCCGCGGGCATACCGGGCAGGGAGATATCCACGCGGTGCACCTGCGGCATGGCGAGGGCGTTGCATACACCCACCGTGGTGGCGATACCCGCCAGCGCCGCAAGCGCAATGTTCACGGCGTTGCGGAAGCGGCCGCGCACGAAGAGCCACCCCACCGCGCGCGGCAGCTCCGCAAGCAGCAGCAGCATGCCCAGCAGAATCACGAAAATGTTCAGCCACGTGAGCGGCAGCAGGATGCGCGCATCCACCTCCGGCGCAAAGTAGCGCCCGCCGGGGTTCACCCAGTCCAGGATGCTGAACTTGAACGCGCCGAGCGCCAGCAGGAGCAGCATCGGCACCTTCCAAGCCCATTTCACGCGCAGCGGCCCTACCACCCGCAGGGCGATGTAGAGCATCAGGACCGCATACACGATGAAAACGGAGCGCATGGCGGCCTATTCCCCGGCGTCGTCCATGCCCTCGCCCTCCTCATCGTCGTACCGCGGCATGGGGCGGCGGGGCGGCATGTTGGGGCCGTACCCGGGGCGGGCGTTGGGGCCGTAACCGGGGCGCATGGCGGGGTTCTGCTGTTGTTCCTCGGCCTCCTCCTCGTCGGGCTCCTCCGGCGGGGCGGGCTGTCCGGCGGCCAGGGCGTCCACCAGCTTCTTGGAGTATTCCAGCTCGCGTGTGACCTGCCTTTCCTGCTTCTCGATGAGCTTGGCGGAGTACTCCTGCAGGCGGGCGGCGTAGTCCTTGGCGGGCTTGGTGCTCATGTAGGGCAGCGGGATGATGGGCTGCTTGTCCGGGGAGAAGAGGTATCCGAACGGCTTGGCGGTGCACTTGTATTCCGGCAGCGGGGTGTTGGAGATGTAGCCGATGTAGGCGCCCCTGGCGTTCTTGACGGGTCCGCTGTTGATGATTTCCTTCTCGAAGGCCTGGCAGACGCCGCAGGTTGGCGGGTCGGAGTACACGCACCACACGGGCAGGTTGTGCTTCTTGGCCTCCGCGAAAGCCTTGTCGGCATCGCGGTACCACTTGGGCTTCACCTTGGAGCGTGCCTTCTTCTCCTTCTGGAATTTGTCCATGGCGGCCTGAGCGTCCTTGAGCCGCTGGCGTGCGGCCGCCAGCTCCGGGGAGGCGGGGGCCTTGTCGGCATCCGCGGCCTTGGCCTTCTTCACCGTCTTGGGCGCGCCCGGTGCGGAGTCCGCCGCCACCGGCTGCACCGCCAGCACCAGGCCGCTGCAGGCGGCCAACACCAGATATCTCGTTTTCATGTTTCCATTATGGGGCAAGGCGCGGCGGGAAGTCAATTGCAAACTTCCCGGCTTGCGCGGGGTGTTGAAATGGTGTATGCTGTGGGCATGGAATTCAATTACGAACTTTTGGAGCAGAAGGGGCTGAAGCTGTATCCCGTGCCGAAGCCCGTGGGATCTTATGTGCAGTGCGTGCGCACCGGCAACTGCCTGCACCTCTCCGGCGGCATCTCCGTGAACGGCGAGGACGCCTACTACGGCAAGCTGGGCAAGGACGTGACCGTGGAGGTGGGCCAGAAGGCCGCCGCCGCCTCCATCCTCAACCGCCTGGCCGTCATCAGGGAGGAGCTGGGCGGCTCGTTCGACGCCCTCACCAAGATAGTGGCCGTGAACGGCTTTGTGAACAGCGTGCCGGAGTTCACGGACCAGGCGAAGGTGATCAACGGCGCATCCGACCTGCTGGTGGAGCTGCTGGGCCCCGCCGCGGCGCACTCGCGCTCCGCGGTGAGCGTGGCGAGCCTGCCGCTGGGCGTGGCCGTGGAAATCAACATGATTGTTGAGTTCGACCCCGCCAAGCTGTAACCCTTTTCCCGAAAAAAACCCATGGCCTGCATCGTCCTCGGCATCACCGGCTCGATTGCCGCGTACAAGGCGGCGGGCGTGGCATCGCGCCTGGTGCACCTGGGGCACGAGGTGCACTGCGTGTGCACGCCCACCGCGCTGCAGTTCGTGACACCGCTCACGCTCGCCACGCTCTCCCGCAACCCCGTGACCACCACGTTCCAGGACGAGACGCAGGGGTGGGTACCGGTGCACATCGAGCTGGCGCAGAAGGCGGACGCGCTGGCCATCCTCCCCGCCACGGCCAACACCATGGCCTGCATGGCGCGGGGGCTGGCGCCCAACGCCCTCACCAGCCTGTACCTGGCCTACCGCGGGCCGGTGCTCATCTTCCCGGCCATGAACGGGGCCATGTGGGAGCACCCCGCCACGCAGGAGAACGCGCGCATTCTGGCCGCGCGCCCGCGCCACCGCATCATCGGCCCGGCGGAGGGCGAGCTCGCCTGCGGCGCCACCGGCACCGGCCGCCTGGTGGACGAGGAGGAAATTCTGCGCGCCATCTGCGCCGAACTGGCGTGAACCGGCGCACCCGCACCGCAAAATTGAATTGATTTCCGGCGCGCGGGCGGCTATCATGCCAACTTGACATGATAGTGTACGTGGACAACAAGGAAGTGGAGGTCTTCACGGGAGCGAAGGCCGTGGATGCCGTGCGCGCGGCGGGCGTGAAGCACGCCGCCGGGCTGTACGACGCCTACGGCAACGAGATAGCCGCAGACAGCCCGATGAAGCCCGGGCGCAAAATCTACACCGCCAAACCCGAGAGCTGACATGAAGCCGCTCCGCCGCCTGATTCTCGCCCTTGCCGCCGCCCTGCCCTGCCTGGCCCAGCCCGCCGCGGCGGAGGAAATCACCGTGCTCGGCATCAACGACATGCACGCCGCGCTGGACAACATGCCCCGGCTGGCCACGCTCGTGAAGCGCGAGCGCGCGCGGGACCCGCAGGCCCTGCTGCTTTCCGCGGGCGACAACCGCACCGGCAACCCCTACAGCGATATGGCGCCGCGCACCGGCTGGCCCGTGGTGGCGCTCATGAACTACATGGAATTCAACCTGAGCGCCCTGGGCAACCACTCCTTCGACAACGGCATGGACCCCCTGCGCGACCTCATCGACAGCGCGGAGTTCCGCGTGGTGTGCGCCAACGCATATGCGGCGGACAAAGACCGCATCCTCACCCAGCCGTACCGCATCTTCGAGCGCAAGGGCGTGCGCATCGGCGTGCTGGGGCTGCTGCAAATCGGCGCCAACGGCATGCCGGACACGCTGCCGGAAAAGATGAAGGGCTTCACCTTCCGCGATCCCTTTGCGGTGGCGCAGGAGTACAAGTGGCTGCGCGAGCGGTGCGACGTGCTCATCCTGCTCACGCACCTGGGATTCGAGGACGACGTGGAGCTGGCCCGGCAGTGCCCGTGGGCGGATGCCATTGTGGGCGGCCACTCCCACACTGTGGTGGACGGCGCGCATACGGAGGGCGGCGTGATGGTGACCCAGGCCGGCTGCAACGCCACCCGCCTCACCCGCATCACCTTCGATGTGCAGAACGGCAGGGTGGTCTCCAAGCACGCGGAGCTGCTGTCCGCCGCCACCTGCGAGCCCGATGCCGAAGCCGATGCGATGGTGCAGCAATTCAAGAACGACCCCGCCCTCAACGAGCAGATTGCGGAATGCGCGCGCGAGCTCACCGCGCGCGACGAGCTGGGCTGCCTGTTCACCGATGCCGTGCGCGAGGCCACCGGCGCTGACATCGCCATCGTCAACATCGGCGCCATCCGCCTCAATTCCTTCCCCGCCGGGCCCATCCGCCTGTGCGATATCTTCCGGCTGGACCCCTTCGGCAACGATACCGTGCTCTACACCCTCACCGGGGAGGAGCTGCGCGCGCTCGTCGCCGCCATCCCGCTCATCGACCACCACGGCGCGCCCTCCGTCTCCGGCATGTCCTACCGCGCCACCCTGCACAAGGGCAATGTGCTGGACATCTCGGAAATGCTGCAGGCGGACGGCAAGCCCATCGACCCCGCCAGGCGCTACACCGTGGCCGTGCCCACGTTCGTGGCCTCAACCGCGCGTTTCCCGCACGCGGACCCCGGGCGCGCGCTGCACCGGCCGGGGCGGGACTGCCTCATCCGCCTCCTGCGGGAGCGCAAGAGCGTGGACTACGCCGGAACGCGCCGCGCCCGCGTCACGCGGGATACCGATGCGCCGCAGGGTTGACGGGCCCGAATCCACACTGCCTGTCGCGGCGCGGCGCGCGCACGCGTTTTTTCATTGACTTTTCCCGCCGAATGGTTACATTTTGAAATGCAACAAGCCTGTTTCGCCATGAACGCCAAACTTCTCTGTGCAACAGCCCTGGTCGGTGTGTCCCTCTGCTCCTGCGTGCGCATCACGCCGGGCGTGCCGGACATGCCGTACAATGCCGCCAAGTACGCATCACGCGATGTGGCGCCGACACCCCCGCCGGCACCCGCTACAACGGCGGCTCCCGCCACGCCCGCGGCCACACCCGCCACTCCGGCGGCACCGGCTCCCGTTGCCGCGCCCGCCACACCCAAGCCCGCGCCTGTCACGGAACCCTCCAAGCCGCTGGACCTCACCCAGCCCATCACCACCCCGGCGCCCGCGCCTGAACCGACGCCCGCCCCGGCACCCGTGACTCCCCCGGAGCCCAAGACGCCCTCCAGCGGCATCACCACCCCGGCGAACGGTGTGGCACCGCAACCCGCCGCCGCCCCGGAGGCGCCCAAGAAGATTACCAACAAGGACGGCCACATCCCCACCGCCATGCGCGTGGAGGGTGATCCCACCCGCGTGTACAACCCGCTGGACCCCAGCAAGACCATCCGCGTGATCGACAAGAACGGCAATCCCTACCCCAGCGGCAAGGAGCTCAAGGTGCGCGGAACGGACTACCACTTCTACGTGCCGTAAAGCGATGCTGGATTTACTAGGTACTATGTACTAGGTACTATTTGGGATTCGCGAATGGCTATCACAACTGTTACACTCCTGGGCTGCGGCCTGCTGGGCGGCTCCATCGCCCTGGCCGCGCGCAACTCCCTGCCGGAAACGGAGGTGCGCATCTGGGCGCGCAGAGAGGCCACCCTGCAGTACGCGCGGGAGCACGGCTTCTCCCAACACACCTACACCGATTTGCAGGAGGCTGTGCGCGGCGCGCAGCTGGTCATCCTCGCCACCCCCATCGCCGCCTTCCAGGAGCTCGCGGAGCGCATGCTCCCCGCACTGGGGAAGGACACCATCGTCACGGACATCGGTTCCGTGAAGGCCTACGTGCACCGCACCACGGGCGCGTGGCTCACGGAGCGCGGGCACTGCTTCATCGGCTCCCACCCCATGGCCGGATCGGAATTCACCGGTATCGAGAACGCCCTGGAGGACATGCTGACGGGTGCCACCGTGGCCATCACCAACCCGCACGGCGCCCCGCAGGAGCAGGTGGCGCGCCTGGTGGCCTTCTGGCAGGGTATCGGCTGCAGCACCTACCGCCTGGAACCCGTGCACCACGACCAGGCCGTGGCGCGCATCTCCCACGTGCCGCACATCCTGGCCGGGCTCTGCGCGCGCACCGCCGTGGCCGGGGAGGTGCCGCACCCCAACCTGCGCCGCCTGGCCGCCAGCGGATTCCGGGACACCACGCGCGTGTGCTCCGGCCCCGCCGCCATGTGGGCGGACATCCTGTGGGAGAACGATTCCGCCATCCGCGCCACGCTGCAGGATTGCGTGGCGGATTTGCACCACCTGATCTACCTGCTGGAAATCCAGGACAAGGCGGCGGTGCAGAAGTGGCTGGAGGACGCCGCCGCCGCGCGCCACTCCATCCGCAAGGGCGGCATGTGATTCCCCTGCGGTTTCCCGCAATTTTCCCTTGACACGCAGCGCCGCGCGCCCTTATGATGAAAACGTTATGAGACTGGGCACATTATGCGCGCTCGCCCTCGCCGCGCTTCCCATGCACGGGGCCGTCCGTACCTACATGGTGAAGGGCGTCACGGAAGCCAAGGGATGGTACGATGCCGACAAGGCCCCCGGGCAGGAGGCCGACCTCTGCTGGGCCGCCGCCGCCTCCAACGCCATCGCCTGGTGGCAGGACCGCAACGCGGACACCCACGCCCAAACCCAGGCTCCCAAGGGCACCGCGGTGTGGGAGATGATGCGCAAGGACATGCCCAACCGCCCCGGCTCACCCCAGGGCGGCGTGAACTGGTGGTTCAGCCACAGCCTGCAACCCGGCCCCATGGGCGGGAGCGACAATTCCAAGGGCGGCTTCTACGCCTCCATCATGAACGGCAAGCCCCTGCAGACGGAGCTGCTGCGCGCGCCCCTCTTCGGGAGCGATCTCACCCTTTCCGAGCGAATTAAAGAGCTTATCCAGGCTGGCAACGCCCTCTGCCTGGCCATCCAGCCCGTGCAGGGCCGCCAGATGCAGAACGGCTCCCACTGGATTTCCCTTTGGGGCATCGACTACGACGAGGACAAGAAGCTGGTCACCCGCGTGTACGTGACGGACCCGGACGACGCCGCGGGCCAGTGGCCGAGCATCCAGAAGGGCCTGCTGGTCGCGGACTGCACGTGGGTGGAGGATCTCCAGGCCGGCTCCCGCACCTTCGCCTCCCTCATGTTCCGCACGCCCCAGGGCTGGTACAACGACAACACCTGCATCACCTCCATCGTCACCCTGAACGGCAACAGCGAGTTCGCCGCAGACTCCGACAAGGAGCGCAACGCCAAGGCCGACGAGGAGCAGGACGCACAGGAGGCCAAGTCCACCGCCAAGAAAGGCAGGAAGCTCGCCAAGCCCAAGCGCGACAAGAAGGCCGAGCGCGAGGAAAAGAAGCGGGAACGCGAGGAAAAGAGGGCCGCCAAGAAAAAGAAGAAGTGATTTCATCCCACACGCCATGAACAAGCTCGCCACAGCAGCCCTGGCCGTACTGGCCGCCGCCCTGCCCCTCCACGCCGCGGTGCGCACCTACATGGTGCGCGGCGTCACCGAAGCCAAGGGATGGTACGACGGCGACAAGAGCGGGCCCAGCGACAACCAGATGTGCTGGGCCGCCTCCGCCGCCAACATGATTGCCTGGTGGCAGGACCGCAACGCCGACACCCACGGCCAAACCCAGGCACCCACCGGCAAGAACGTGTGGGAAACCATGAAAAAAGCCTTCGCCAACACCGCCGGTTCCCCCATGGCCGCCACCAACTGGTGGTTCAGCAAGAACAAGGGCCCGCGCCCCCATGGCGCCAAGGAGAACCTCGGCGGGTACTACGACGGCATCATCGCCGGAAAGGATTTCAACGTGGTCCTGCACAACGGCCCCGGATTCGGCTCAGAGCTCTCCCTCTCCGAGCGCCTGAAAGAGCTCATCCAGGCCGGAAACGGCGTCTGTGTGGGCATCCAGAAGCTCGTCAACGGCCGCCAGATGCAGAACGGCGCCCACATGATCTCCCTCTGGGGTATCGATTTCGACGAGGACAAGAAGGTGGTCACACGCGTCTACCTCACCGATTCCGACGACGCGCTGGGTTACTCCGCCAGCATGCAGAAGGGACTTTTCGTGGCGGACTGCACCTGGGCGGAGGACGTGAAGGCCCCCAACGGCCAGCCCTTCCCCACCCTCATCATGGACACAGAGTCCCCCTGGTTCGAGAACAACGCCGTCATCACCTCCATCGTCACCTTCTCCGGCAACAATGATTTCCTGACCGATGCGGACAAGGAGGAAAACGCAAAGGAAGACGCCGCGCAGGACGCCAGGGAAGCCAAGTCCATTGCCAAGAAACCCAAGAAGGCCAAGAAGGATAAGAAGCCCAAAAAGGAGAAAAAGCCCAAGAAGGAGCGCAAGCACGGGCGCGGGTGATCGCAGGATGCGAGGGTGCCCGCGCGCCATTTTTTTACCGCGGTATTCAAATGTTTTTTTTGCAAGGCGCGGTTGGTGTGCAATGATTGGCGCGAACAAGGGTGGTTGGTAGGCATGCGGGGGCGTGTATCCACCCCGCCCAAGGCGGGGTTCCGTTAGTTGTAAATGCGGATGGGGACACCCCCCAGGTTTCCACCTGGGGCTAAATTTGAGTACGCCACCGGGTGGCTTTAGGTTAGCCGCGCCATGCGGCGCGGGGGAAGGATGAATTGGGCGGTTGACCGGGAATGCCTTGTTTGGTAGGATACAGGGCATGAGCCACTCCTATTACCAAAATCATGTGCATATCGTGTTCCATACGGGCAGACGGACCATCAGGCCGTGCGACCTGAAAAGGGTTCACGCATATTTGGCGACCCTGGCTCGGGAAAACAAAATTCAATGTCCGGTGGTTGGCGGCGTGGAGGACCATATCCATCTGCTCGGCAATTTTCCCCTGGACAAGGCACCGGCGGATATCGTGCGCACGCTCAAGGCTGTTTCGTCCCGGTGGCTCAAGACCACCAACCGCTGCTATTCCGGTTTTTCGTGGCAGCAGGGCTACGGCTATTTCTCCGTGAGCGCGTCCATCCGCAAGGATGTGGTGCATTACATCGCCAATCAGGCACAGCACCACACCCGCGAAACCGCGGAGCAGGAGCTAGAGCGGTTGAAACGCTTTCACGAAACGGCATCCAATGAAATCTACCTCGAGGATGCAGAGGCGTACCGTTCCGTCATTGACGCCTGCGTCAATGACATCGTCTATGTTCCGCGCCGATAGGCGCGGCTAGCTCAAAGCCACCCGGTGGCGCACTCAAATTTAGCCCAGGGCGGGAGCCCTGGGGGTAACCACCCCCGCATACACACCACATAACCCCGCCTTGCGCGGGGTGGATTCGGGGTCGGTTTGCATACCAACCACGCCCGCCCACGGAACGCGCCCGACGGCCCCGTTTAGGGCGCGCCGCTTGCGGCGCGGTAAGGGCGATTGGCCAACCACGAATGTGGCTGCCCGCAGGGCGAGCCACCAATGTGGTGGTGGCGGGGTAACCCCGCCTTGCGCGGGGTGGATTCGGGGTCGGCATGCCTACAAACCACGCCCGTTGCCTCCCACCACGCCACGCCGCCTCAATACCCCTTCCAGCGGGTGAATTTGCGCCGCCGGGTTTTTGCCGACACCCAAAATTCGGTGAAAATTGGCCGTTTCAGCGCCTTGGAGCAAAAAAATTTCAAAATAGGCTTGCTCAAGGCATGGGAATGCTGTACACTCTCCCCCGTGCGCGGGCGCACCGTGCCCCGCGCTCAAGATTTCGTACCACACGAAAAACAGACAATAACACTAACCAAAAGCAAACAGATATGAAGTTACGTATCAATGCAAAACTCAGGGCGGCCCTCATCGCCGCCATCACTGCTGTGGGCTTCACCGTCACATCTGCCCAGGCTGTTACCGTCTCCGCCACCGAAACCTGGATTGTTCCAAGAAGTGGTAGCGAAGTCAGCGGCACGGCTCTGTCGTTGACCGGGATATCCTGCAACGTTGCCCAAAAGTCTGGCGATGTCGCCACAAACAATGTGTTTGCACCCGACACCAACGTGGGAACCGGCGGCACATGGACACTGACGTTCTCCATCAAGAATACAACGGATCATGCTGTTACGCTGGATTCTCTTCTTCTCGATGTTTCCATGTACAACGCTAGCGGCTCAGCGCAAAGCAGCAGCACTATTCGCACTGTTGATTTCACTTTGCAGGGTGACGGGGTGAATGACCATGAGGATATCCTTCTGCAGGGCAAGGGCAACGTTGCCACGCCTGTGACCATTGCCAACTCCACAGAAAAGCCTGTGCTTTCATTTGGCGAAGGCGGTGTGACACTTGCTTCAAACGGGAGCCAGCAGTTCACTCTGACGGTAGTACGCGGCAGCGATCAGACGGCCGAGTACAGGAACGGTTGCTTCTACGGTCTGATTGACATGGTGGCAAACTTCACGTACGAAGCCACGTCGTCCGTCTGGAAAGGCACTCAGGCTCAACACAACTGGTCTGAGAGTGCTTCCTGGAGCTCCCCGGCGTCCGAGGGGGCTATCGTGGTGTTCGACGGTACGGCTGATTACAAGACGGCAACTGTTGATGTAGCTTCAACCGCTGGTTCCATCACGGTTAGCGGTGACACGCACACCTTCCAGCTGGATAATGCGCTGACTACGGGTTCCCTTACCATTGAGGAGACTGGTGCCCTGGTTCTCTCCGGCGAGAAGATGCTGGCCGTAACCGGCAGCTTTGACATTGCAGATGGCGCTTCCCTGACCGTGGGCGAGGGCGCTTCCCTGAAGGTTGCCAGCGGGCAGAAGGACCTGATGATGGGCACCGCGGTGACCAACAACGGCACGTTCGTGCTGACTTCCAACGTGAGCATTGCTGATGGCGAGTCCACCCAGATGGGCGGCACGCTGGCCATCCAGAACGCCACCGTCACCCTGGGCAACAACGAAAGGTGCATCGTCTCGATGGCTTCCTTCGACAAGGTGACCCTGGACGGCGGCCAAATCACGATCAGCGCCAAGGAAACCACCATCAATGGCGTGACCGTGGCAGCCGGCAAGACCGGCACCCTCCGTGTGGATGACATGGCTGCCAAGCCGAACACCGCCATGCTTGCGGGTGTCACCCAGGTGGACGGCACGCTGAACCTGTCGAACAACTGGAACTCCTCGTTCACCATCGAGCAGCTGTCTGGCGCCGGCACGCTGAACCAGCAGAACGGCAACCAGCAGGAGATGCTCCTGACCATCAACTCCCTGGAAGGCTTCACCGGTTCCATGGTTCTGAAGCACGACAAGGGCAGTGATGCCATCAACATCAACACCGGCACCACGGCAGTGAACTTCAACACTCTGGAGCTGGCCATCGGCAGCCACACCGCGAACTTCACCCTGGGGGCGGACACTGGCATCGCGCTGGCTAAGCTGACCAGCGGCACGCTCGCCCTTTCCGGCGCGGACACCTACACGCTGACGCTGGGCGGCCTTGAAGGCGGTGCCACCATCACCGGCCTGAACAACCTCACGCTGAATGTGGCTGAGGGCACGCACGTGTACACGGGCGCGCTTACCGTGGCGGGCCAGATCACCAAGACCGGCGCGGGCTCCCAGACCATCAGCGGCACGGCGCTCCACCACACCATCCTGGCTCAGGAAGGCAAGCTGGTGCTCGACGGCACGTACGCCATTGACGATGTGGCCGAGGGCGCGCAAGTCGCCAAGATCGTGGACTATGAGGATCATGACAGCGACAACGGCTTCCGCATGATCACGGGTACGAAGACCGTGTACAGCGACGCCGGCACGGTGCTGGATCTCACCAACGCCCATTTCACCTACCTGACGCAGGACGTGACCCAGTCTGTGGTTGGCAACAACGGTGTGTTCGCGCTGCCCGGCGATTCCATCAAGAGCACCGTGTACGTGACCAAGGATTCCCTGGATATCGCCAACTACAAGAATGTGGCCGGTGATGCCCTTACCTCCGTGGAGCTTTCCGACGGCACCACGGTGAACATGGATGCGGCTGTCACCGTGGGCGTGAAGCTTGCGGAGGGCGCCAGCGCCACCGTGAACGCTGCGGAGGCCACCACGCTGAGCGGCGTGACCGGCCTGGGCGAGGGCCAGACCCTCACCATTTCCGGCACCGCCCCGGTGACCATCGGCTCTGCCATCACCGGCAGCACGGTGTCCGTGAACGGCGGAACGCTCAACCTTGGCAACTACATCCACAACCTGGCCGCGCTTAACGTGGTCAACGGCACCGTGACCGCCGTCGGCGTGGACAGCGGCAACGGCTGCGTCAGCGGCACCATCTCCATCGGTGCGGACGGCGTCTTCCAGACCACGGGCCACCACGATGTGTTCGGGTACAACAACAACGCCACGGACAAGATTGTGATGGGCGGCACCGGCAGCGACCATATGGCTTCCCTGGAGCTGACGCCCGACGGCACCGGCGTCACGACCATGACGACCGACATCGAGATGAACGGCTATGCCGCCATCACCACGAAGAACGGCTTCAACACCTACAACGGCGCCATCACCGCCACGGGTGTGGAGAACAGCATCGACCAGATGTACCTGCGCAGTTCCGTGATCATCACCGTGAACGGTGCGGAGAGTGAGCTGACCATCGGCAAGCTGAAGCGCACCAACAACTTCGACGGCACCATCACCAAGGAAGGCGAGGGCAAGCTCGTGTTCAACGGCGAGGAGAACGTCATTGACAAGACCATCACCGTGAACGCCGGCACGCTGGCGCTGGACGGCACCTTCTCCATCGGCGGCATCCAAGGCACGGAGAGCGCCACCTATGACGGCGGCGTTGTGGCGAACAACGGCTTCAAGACCGCCACCACCACCCGCACGGTTTACACCAAGGGTGACGAGGGCGCCACCGTGATCGTGGGGCAGGATGCCCACTTCATGGTGGGTGAGGACGAGGTGCAGCTTGCCGATGACGGCACCTACACCTCTGCTGCCGAGACCGACTACACCAAGTTCTACGTGAACAGCGAATCGGAGGCGGTTTCCACGGCGTTGGATGGCCACCAGCCCACCGCTTTCGCCCTGGCCACCAGCACCACGCTGCAGGTTGACGAGAACATTGCCGCCACGGTGACCGGTGCCGGTGCAACCTCCGTTGTCACCATCGACAGCGACAAGGTGCTCACCGGAACCGCCCAGAACGTGGCCCTGACCGGCGCGGGCACATACGCCCTCAACGCCAATGCGCAGGCTCTCGGCACGGGCGTGACCCTCGGCGAGGGCTGGGAAGGCACCGTGAGGCTCTCCGGCAGCATCAACAACATCAAGTTCGATGCCTCCGTCCTGGGCAACCATGTGGAGGTCTGCGGCCTGTCCGGCTACTTCTACGACCTGACGGTTGGCGGCCGTGGCACCTACGCCGGCACGCTGACGCTGACGAATCCCGAGGCGGGTACTCCGGCCCTGCTCATCAACAACGGCTACAGCCGCGACAACGCCTACTACGAGCTCTCCGGAGCCGTGGACGGCAGCGGCACGTGGCGCTTCGACAAGGGCGATGCAACTGTCACCAACCGCATTATCTTCAGCGGCGACACCGCCGACTGGGATGGTGCATTGGAGCTCACCAAGGGTTACACGCTGGAACTCACCTTCGCCCAGGTTGAAGGCGAAATGGGCGCGGCCATCACCCGCAACGGTGGCACGCTCAACATGATTGTGGGCTCCGCAAGCGGGCAGTCCACCGTGTTCAACCAGAATGTGACGGCTTCCGCCCTCACCATTAGCGAGGGTGCCACCGCCACCTTTGAAGCTGATGCCACGTTCGGCTCCCTGTCCGGCGCCGGCTCGCTTGTGGTTGATGAAGGTGCCACCCTCAAGATCACGGGTGACGTGAGCGCTGACGTCGCCATCGTTGCCAAGGACGGTGCCGTGATCGACAGCGCCAACATCGATCCTGTACATGTCGGCATTGACAAGGAATCCACCGCCACGTTCGAGAAGGGTATCGCAAAGGAAAACGGCATCTCCTTCTCCGAAGGTGCCCAGGTCACCAACAACGGTGGCGAGGCTGCCGCCTACGACACCGACAAGGATACGATGACGGTGAAAGCCGACACTCTCTCCTATATCGCCGGTGACGGTAATGTGGAGATTGCCAACACGGTTGTCGTGGACGAAATCGTGAACGTGAGCGGCAACAAGCTCACGCTGACGAACGCCGAAACCATGAACCTCAAGTCCATGACCATCAGCGAGGCCTCCACGGTGGAGATGCTCTACACGGATGGGCAGGTTCCCGTTGAGGGCACGGTGACCATCACGGAGTCCCTGACGGCCGGCGGCGCCACGCTGCTTGCCAACCTGACGATTGCCGACGTAGATGTCGAAGACGGCGTGAACCCGATCCTCAACGTGAACGGCGGTGGCGACAACGCGCTCACGCTGGGCAGCCAGTTCGGCATTGCCGAGGGCACGCTGGTGACGCTGGACGATGCGACCATCACCGCCCTGGAGGGCTTGCAGATTGGTGGCACCCTGAATCTCATCAAGGCCCTGAGCCAGCAGGATCAGCTCTCCTACCTCAGCGACGACTACGACGGCACGTGGTTCGATGCCATGTTCGTGCGCACAGACAATGTCCACGGCGACTACCGCGTGTACGCCACGGGGGACAGCTTCGGCCTGACGAAGGTGAGCAACACGCCCGAACCGACCACCGGCACGCTGTCCTTGCTTGCGCTTGCCGCCCTGGCGGCAAGGCGCCGCAAGCACAACTAATTTACAATTGACCCGTCTCCGCCAAGGCTACGCCGAGGCAAGCAATTGACGATTTACAATTTGTAAGTTAGGTGCCTCCGGCACAAGATTACCAAGGCCCGTCTGGCATGCTGCCGGACGGGCCTTTTGGTATGGGGTGGTTTGAAGGCGGACGTTGGCGTGGGGGCGGATGGAAAACAGGTTGACATGGCGCGGGCGATGTGCTACAAGGCGGCAATGCGTATATAGCGCTCCAGCATGAAAAAACATATTCTCACAGCGCTTGCCCTGGCCCTGGTTGCCCCATGTGCCGGAGCGGCCGGGGAGGGCGGCCAGGGTCTTGGCAAGGTGATGTTTGTGGGGAATTCCATCACCCACGGCATCAACACAGGCTCCTACCGCTGGGATTTCCACAAGATTATGGTGGACAACGGGGTGCGGTACCAGGAGACGGGTTACAACAGCGGCAAGCCCGCGCTTTCCGTTTCCTCCTCGGGCGCTCCCTGCAAAAACCTTTCCATCACCACCGCCAGTGGGGCCGCGGCCCCCGCCAAATAAACACCAACCTCTTTTCTAATCATGAGAATCAACCGCTATATCCTCCCGTTCCTCGCCCTGGGCTGCCTGTTCAGCCCGCTTTCCGCTTTCGGTGAATGGACCTCTCCCATCCCGGTGCAGGCAGAGGCGGACGCGCCCTGCACGCTGCTTCCCTTCCCGCAGAAAGTGGAGTGGAAGAAGGGCGCCCTGCCGTACGGCAAGACCGTCAACATCACCGGAGACACCAAGGGGCGCATGGTCAAAACCGCCGCCAAGGCCCTCGCCAGGGAGGCCGGGGAGTTCGGCAAGGCCGGCGCCGCGCCGCTGGCCGTGGCTCTCAAGATCGACCCCGCCGCCACCGCCCCCGAGCACGCCGACGAGGGGTACCGCCTGAGCATCACCGCCAAGGGCGTGGGCATCTCCGCCGCCAAGGAGGCCGGCCTCTTCAACGGCCTGCAGACCCTGCGCCAGCTAGTGGCCGACAGCAGGAAGGGGCTGCCGCTCTGCGAGATTGAGGACTGGCCCGCCTTCCGCATGCGCGGCTTCATGCATGATTGCGGGCGCAACTTCCAGACCATCGACAGCCTGAAGCACCAGCTCGATTTGGCCTCCCGCTTCAAGGTGAACTACTTCCAATGGCACCTCACGGACCACCCCGCCTGGCACGTGCAGTGCAAGTGCCGCCCCGTGCTCAACGACCCCTCCAAGCGCACGCGCGACGTGAACGACACCTACTCCTACGACCAGATCCGCGAGCTGTTCCGCTACGCCGCGGACCGCAACATCCAGATCATCCCGGAGCTGGACATGCCCGGCCACAGCTCGTACTTCGACCGCTGCTTCGGCTTCAAGATGCACACCGAGCAGGGCATGAAGATTCTGGAGGAGCTGCTGGATGAATTCTGCAAGGAGGTGCCAAAGGACATCTGCCCCATCGTCCACCTGGGCGCGGACGAGGTGCGCATCCCCAACGCCAAGGAATTCGTGAAGCGCATGAGCGACTTCCTCATCGCCCGCGGGCGCATTCCCGCCCAGTGGGGCGGCCCGCGCGACCTGCCCGTGGGCGAGGACTCCATCTCCCAGCGCTGGGGAGAGGGCGGCGAGATGGTGGAGAAATCCCTGAAACCTGAAACCATCAAGTGCCACAGCTTCGATTCCACCATCGGCTACACCAACCTGTTCGACCCCGCCCTGCTCGTGCGCCGCTACTTCTTCATGCGCCCCTGCGGCTCCGCCAAGGGGGATGAGCTCAAAATGGGCGTGATGATCTGCAACTGGCCGGACGCCCGCGTGGAGGACAAGCGCAACATCGCACGCCACAGCGCACAGTGGCCCGGCATGCTCGCCATGGCCGAGCGCGCCTGGCTCGGCGGCGAGGCGGACGGCGACGCCCTGCCCTGCCACATGCCCGCCGCGGATTCCCCCGCCGGGCAGGCCTATTCCCGCTTTGAGCGGCGCCTCATGAAGATGTCGCGCTCCATCCTCAAGGGCCAGCCCTTCCCCTACTGGGCGGAATCCTCCGTGAGCTGGACCGTGGTGGGCCCCGTGGCCTCGGCAGAGGCGGACAAGAACCGCGATGCCGTGCTGAAGGGCGAATACGGTTCCCTGCCCACCCAGCCCTCCCACGGCGCCAACCTCTACCTGCGTACCAAGCCGAACACCGGCGGCCTCGGCGTCATGGGCAAGGTGAAACCCGGCAACACCGTCTGGGCCGTCACCACCATCCAATCCCCCAAGGCCGGGGAAATGCCCTTCATGATCGGGTTCGACGCCCCCGCGCGCTCCTCGCGCCGCTGGTCCGGCGTGCCGAAGAACGGCGAGTGGTCCCAGTGCGGAACCCGCGTGTGGGTGAACGGCAGGGAAATCAAGAACCCCCGCCACTACAAGCTCGCCGGGCAGCGCCAGAGCAAGGGCGACACCTGGACCTCACCCCTCAACGAGATGCCCTACGACGACGAGGAGATCTGGTGGGCGCAGGACCCCACCAAGCTCCCCCTCAAGAAGGGTGCCAACACCGTGGTGGTGGAGATTCCCTACGTGGGCGAATTCCAGTCCTGGGGCGTATCCCTCATCCCGCTCTTCTGAACCGCGCACCCGCGGCACGTGTGTCACGGCCAACCCACACCGCCGCCATGCGGGGTGCAATGATTGGCGGTGACGAGCGTGGTGGGTAGGCATGCGTTGGCGTGAGTCCACACCGCCATGGGATTTACAATTGACCCGTCTCCGCCAAGGCTACGCCGAGGCAAGCAATTGACGATTTACAATTTGTAAGTTAGGTGCCTCCGGCACAAGATTACCAAGGCCCGTCTGGCATGCTGCCAGACGGGCCTTTTGGTATGGGGTGGTTTGAAGGCGGGCGTGTGGGGCGTTGCAATAACGTTTCATCTGGCGGAACGCCAGATGAAACCCCTCACCCCGCGCCGCCAGGCGCGCGAACTTTCCAAATTGTAAATTGTAAATCGTCAATTGTAAATTACTTCAGTTTTGCAAACTGCACGTGCATCCAGTCGTACCCGGCGGCGCGGCCGAGGGAGACGGCGCCGTGGCTTTCCCAGATATCCCACCAGGCGTTGCACTCCGGGCATGAGAGGGAGGCGCGCGGGGCCTTGGTGGAATAGGCGTTGGTGGCGGGCGCGAAATCCAGGGCCACGCCCCAGGCGTGCATGGAGAGGGCGCTGCCGCCGGTGTTGCTGCGGTAGTTGTAGCTGCCGCCGTACTGGTCCAGCCCCAGGCGGGTGATGGCCTCCTGGCCGTAGTGCTCCAGCACCTCGCGCAGCGCGGCCTGCACGTGGGTGGCAATCTTTGCGTGCACGCGGATGGTGGCCACGCGCCTGCCCTCGTAGTACAGCGGGTAGGCGGGTACGATGTTGACCAGGGCGGACTCGTTACCGGGTTTGCCGAAGATGCTGGTGCCCAGGCGCACCTGGGCCTGCGTGGGCCACTCCGGCACCTGCGCCGCCGCGGGTATGCCCAGAGCGGTGCAGAGGGCCGCCAGGGTCTTGGGGCCGATGATGCCGTCCGCGGTCACGCCCACCTTCTGCTGGATTTTCTTGATTGTTGCGGTGTCGCTGCTCATTTTGCGGTCTGGTGTTCAATGTTCGTCAATCGGGAATCCATGGAGCGCAGCACCTCCACGGTTTGCGCGGAAGTGGCCGACTGCTCTTGCGCGAGCGCCTTGAAATCCCCGTACACAAAGCACATGAGGCAGAACCCGCCGAAGGTGATAATCTCGCGGGTGTAGTCCCTCATGAGCGCCAAATAGTCGTTGATGGGTTTGCACATGCAGCCCCTATACCACCCGCCGAGCCACCGCCGCAAGCCCCCGCGAGGAACGCGCCAAGCATGCCCGGTATCGGGCAGGCAAGGCGGGGAATTTACAATTGACGATTTACAATTGACGATTTGGAAAGTTCGCCGCGCCGTGCGGCGCGGGGGATTTGCGATTGACGATCATTGCCGTACCATAACGCATGGGAGGTGCAGGCGTTGGTGCCCCGAACCACCCCGGCAAGCGGGGTTATGGGGATTGGTAGGCATGCGGGGACACCCCACAGGTTGACACCTGTGGCTACGCATAGGAGGACACCGCCCCCTGCCTTGCGGCAGGGTGGGGTTCAACGATAACGCGCCTCACGGCGCGTGGAATCATGTTTCATCTGGCGGAACGCCAGATGAAACTCATCCGCAACCGCGCCGGATGGCGCGGCTGGATACAAGCGCCCCACCCGAAGGGGGCGGCGCAATCTTATATGTAGCCACAGGTGTCAACCTGTGGGGCATCCCCCTCCGCGCGTCAATCCCCATAACTCCGCCCGTCAGGGCCGGAGTGGTTCGTGGCACCATGGGTTGCATCTCTCATGCGTTCGTTCGTGCCAATCATTGCATACCCAACCACGCTCATACATGCCAAAGCCGCCGACGGCCCCCGAAGGAATCGCCGCACGCTGCGCGTGCGGGGGCGACGCAGCGGCGGGAGTGGGATTTCCCCAATGGGGATTTACGATTTACAATTTACGATTTACAATTTGGAAAGTTAGCCGCGCTCCGCGCGGATTCTTGCCACCGGCAAGCCCAGCCCACGAAGACGGTCGCTGGCGCGCCCGTCTTGTGGGGCTAAATCCCACTCCCTGCCGACGAAAAAGCGCACCCGTGAAGGGTGCGCTGTGAGGGGGAATCGCCGCACGCTGCGCGTGCGGGACCAAACGCGGCGGCGGGAGCGGATTTCCCCTCCGGGGCCGCCCCCCTCGTCCGCGCTCCGCGCGGATTCCCGCCAAGGTTGCCCTTGGCGGCGAGGGGGCTGGGCTTGCCACCGGCAAGCCCAGCCCACGAAGACGGTCGCTGCGCGCCCGTCTTGTGGGGCTAAATTCCACTCCCCGCCGACGAAAAAGCGCACCCGTGAAGGGTGCGCTTTTTCGAGAGGCGGGAGTGGGATTTGAACCCACGAATGACGGTTTTGCAAACCGTTGCCTTAGGCCACTTGGCTATCCCGCCGGGATTGGTTGCGGGGGATTGTAGCGGCATGGCGCGGATGTGTCAAGCTAAATTCCGTGCCATGCGGTGGAAAAAACGGTCACTGTCGCGCTGGCGGCTTGAAATCAGCGGGGGAGGATGTAGAATAGGGCGCGATGCAGCAAGAGGGCGAGAACAGGGAAAGACCGGAAAGGCCAGTGTTCATGCTGGGGAACGGCGCGCGCGCGATGTTCGTGTGCGCGGCGGCGCTGGTGATTATCCTTTGCCTGAAACAGGTTCAGGCGGTTGCCATACCCATCCTGATGGCGGGGTTCCTGGCCATTATCAGCTACTCTGTGACGGGTCTGCTGCGCAGGTACCTGCACTTCCCGCACTGGCTGGCGGTGACGTTCACGGTGGCGTTCGACTTTGTGGTTCTGTACGCGGTGGCGAGCCTGATCCAGTTCCTGGCGATGGATATGAAGGCCACGCTGCAGGGCGAGTTCTCCCAGCGTTTCACCGAGCTGTACAACGACACGATGGATTGGCTCGGCAACATCGGCCTGGAGGAAAGCGCGCGCGCCATTGTCGCCTCGCCGCAGGATGTGGTGAACGTGGAGAAGGTGCTGAGCATCACGCAGGCCGTCACGGGGCAGATTGTGCTGCTGCTGAGCACGTGCACGCTGGTGCTGATTGTGATGACGTTCTTCCTGGGCGAGGCGCCGCTGTTCCTGCGGAACCTGCGGGCCATGCCGGCGGGCGCCAAGTGGAAGGGGGATTTCCTGCGCGCGCTGCAGGGTATCCAGAAATACCTGTTCATCAAGACGCTTTCCAGCGTTGCGACGGGACTGCTGGTGTGGGGGATGTGCGCGGGGCTGGGCGTGCCGTTCGCGTTCCTGTGGGGCGTGCTGGCGTTTGTGCTGAACTACATACCCACCATCGGCTCCATTGTGGCGGCGGTGCCGGGCATTGCCATGGCGCTCACCATGAACGGCTGGGGCTGCGCCCTGCTCATCGCCGCGGGCTACCTCTTCATCAACTGCGCCATCGGCAACGGCATTGAGCCGCTCTTCCTGGGCAAGCAGTTCGGCATTGCCACCTCCGTGGTCATCCTCTCCGTCATCTTCTGGGGCTGGATGTGGGGCCCGTGCGGCATGTTCCTGGCCGTGCCCATCTCCGTGCTCGTCAAGCTGGCGCTCGAGAACTCCGAGGACCTTTCCTGGGTGGCCAGGATCATCTCCGACGCCCCCGACAAGCCGCAAGAGAACCCACCCATCCCCTGACCCATGCACAGCTTTGCCTACAAAGACGGTTCCCTGCACTGTGAGAACGTGGACCTGGCGGATATCGCGCGCCGGGTGGGCACGCCCGCCTTCGTCTACAGCCGGAAAGACATCACGGAGACCCTGGCCGCGTTCCGCCGCGCGCTTGCGCCGCTGGACGCCCATGTGGCGTACGCGGTGAAGGCGTGCTCCAACCGGGCCATCCTGCAGCTCATGGCGCGGCAGGGCGCCGGGTTCGACATCGTGTCCGGCGGGGAGCTCTGGCGCGTGATCCAGGCCGGGGGGGACCCGGCGCTGTGCACGTACGCGGGCGTGGGCAAGACGGAGGCGGAGATCCGCTACGCGCTGGAGCAGGGAATCCACTGCTTCAACTGCGAGAGCGAGGAGGAGCTGCGCGCCATCGACCGCATTGCCGGCCAAATGGGCAGGAAAGCCCCCGTGGCCGTGCGCGTGAACCCCAACGTGGACGCCCACACGCACAAGTACATCACCACCGGAACGAGCGAGAACAAGTTCGGCGTGGATATCGCGCGCATCCCGCAGCTGTACCGCGCCATCTACACCACCATGCCCAACCTGCAGCCGCGCGGCATCCAGATGCACATCGGCTCACAGCTCACGGAGGTGCAGCCCTACCTGATGGCCATTGAGAAGGTCGCCCCCATCGCCATGGAGCTCAAGGAGCTCTACGGCATCGAGTTCTGGTCCATCGGCGGCGGCGTGGGCATTGTGTACGACGGCTGCCTGGAATCCGGCGCGCCGGAGTGGTGGCGGGAACACCCGGAGCAGATGACCATCGAGAGCTTCGCCGCCGCCATCGTCCCCCTGCTCCAGCCGCTCGGCCTGCGCATCATCGTGGAGCCCGGCCGCCGCATGGTCGGCAACGCCGCCGTCATGCTCACCACCTGCCTGTACGAGAAGCGCGGAGAGGCCAAACTCTTCAAGATTGTGGACGCCGGCATGAACGATATCATCCGCCCCGCACTCTACGAGGGATACCATGAAATCTGGCCGGTGAAAGAGCACCGCGGCGGCACCGTCACCGCGGATATCGTCGGCCCCGTCTGCGAATCCGCCGACTTCCAGGCCCAGGACCGCCAAATCCCGGATGTGAAGCCCGGCGAGGTGCTGGCGGAAATGAGCGCCGGCGCGTACGGCTTCAGCATGGCCTCCACCTACAACTCCCGCCCCCTGGCAGCAGAGGTCCTGGTGGACGGCGACCGCTGGCAAATCATCCGCCACCGCCAATCCCTGCAGGAAATGGTGCAGGGAGAACGCGGGCTGGAGGAGGGGTAATTCGGGATTAGGATTAGGATTAGGATTAGGATTAGGATTAGGATTAGGATTAGGATTAGGATTAG
>JAKSOU010000027.1 GCA_024405435.1 Akkermansia sp.
ACAATCTGCAAAATTTTTGAACTTTTTTTGCAGAAAGTCCCGGAACCCGCATGGGAAGCGGATTTGCGGGTGGCTTTTTTTTTGCGGGTGAGAGGAAAACGAGCTGCCTCTGCCCACCTTCGCCCACACAGGGAACGATTGAGGATTTCGGATTTGGGATTGGGGATTTGGAATTTGCAAAGTTCGCGCGCCGTAGGCGCGATGCGGTGCACTCACTTGCGGCGTGGAGCGGCGGTGAGGTGCTGGAAGCGGGGGGTGACGGACATGGCCTTGGGGGCGGCGGGGCAAGCCACCACGCAGGCTCCGCAGCCGATGCAGCGTGCGGGTTTCATGTAGGGAGCTTCCAGCTTTCGGGAATCGATGGCCTTGTGGCGGCTGCAGGCTTGTGCGCAGGCGCCGCAGCCGATGCAGAGGGAGCGGTCCACCACGGCGAGGCGGCGGCGTCCCTCCGTGCGCTGTTCCATGTGGATGGCGGAGTGGGGGCAGACGCGTGCGCAGCGTCCGCAGCCCACGCACTTCTCCGGCAGGATGAAGGGAACGAGGACGGTATCGGTCTGTGTGGCGCCGGTGGGGCAGGCCTGGGCGCACTTGCCGCAGGGTTCGCCGTTGTTCCAGACGTTGCAGTTGGCCTGGGTGAAGGAAGCGAGGGCGATTTGGGTGCGCTGCTTCTCCTCCAGCGGGAGGGGCTGGAGGGCGCCTTCCGGGCAGATGTTGGAGCAGATGTTGCAGGAGTCCGCGCAGGCGTGTTCCGAGAGGTTCATGTAGGGCTTCATGAGGCCCTCCAAGCCGTGCGCCATGTAGGAGGGGCGCAGCACGTGCGTGGGGCAGTTGGCAATGCAGAGGCCGCATCCGGTGCAGCGGCTCAGGAAGAGCTCCACGTTGCGCCCGCCGGGCGGGATGGCGGCGGGAGCGGTGTTGCGCCCGGGCGCGGCGGGGTTGTCGGCTTCCTCCTCCGGGGCGGCGTCCCAGGCGTCCTGCGCGCGTGTGGGCAGCGCCAGCGTGGCGGCGCCGAGTGCGCCGAGACCGAGGAAGGCGCGGCGGGAGACGGCGGGAGACGCCCCCTGCCCGGCATCCTTGGCGGCGGCGGGAACGTGCCGCGGCTGCGGCTTGGCGGGCTTGAGGGAAAGCGACCCGGTGCGGCAGACGGAGAGGCAATCGTAGCAGGCGACGCAGCGGGTGGCATCAATCTTGCCGTTGCGGATATCGATGCAATTGGACTTGCACGCGCGCATGCAGGAGCCGCAGTGCACGCAGGTGTCCATGCGGAGCTTGGGCGTGCGGACGGCGAAGCGGGAAACCAGCCCCAGGAGCGCGCCCACGGGGCAGATGGTGTTGCAGTACAGGCGGCCGCGGAAGAACGCCATCACCAGCGGCAGCAGCAGGGATGCCGCGGCGAGCAACCACAGCCACGGCGTGTAGCGCGCGAGGTCGTCCGGCTGGCCGGCAATCATCTCCACAACCGGGTCAAGGAACGCGGTTGCGGCTCGTGCCACGATGGTGTACGGGTCCAGCCAGGTGAGCACGGCCACGGAGCCGCAGGCAAGCGCGCCGAACGCCAGCACGCCGAAGACGAGGCGCACCACCCAGTGGTTGGGCATGTAGCGTCCCAGCTTGGCGGAGGGGCGCAGATGCACCACCAGATCCTGCAGGATGCCCAGCGGGCAAATCCAGGAGCAGTACACGCGGCCGAACAGGAGAGTGAGCACCAGCAGCACCGCCAGCACAGCGAGCGCGGGCCAGCAGCCGTGCACCACGCGCAGCAGCGCCGGCACAAACTGCACGCACGCCGGCGCGTTCTGCCACGCGGCGGAATCCACCGTCGGCAAACCGCAGAACATGGCGGCGAACGCCAGCAGGACCAACATGGCGACAATGCGCCGCACGGCTGCGGGCTTGCTGTGGCGTTGATTCTTCACGGCAGCCATTGTAAAGCAAACCGCGCGACAAAGAAAGAAGAAAGAGCGAACGGTTTTGCGTTTTGGCAGCGCGCAGGCAGGCCGAAGAAATACCTTCAGCCCCCGTTGCGCCCGCACCCGGCAAATTTTTGTCATTTTTTTCATTTTCCTTGTGCATTTTGCCGATTGGGTGCTTATATGGGTATAGAAACGTTTATCCCGGAGCCGCCATGTTCGCCGCAGCGTTCTACACCGTCCTCATCTTGTCCTACATCATCTGCGTGGGGGACATCCAGCGCTGGAAGCAGACCATCCTGCTCCGGACCTCCATAGCCTTTTGCCTGAACTGCTTTCTGTGGTTCTTTTCCGTCTTTATCGATGATTTCAGCGTAACCGCCCAAGGGTTGATGCTATTCCTGCTGGTGGTACTCATGCTCGTCTTCGCCGTGGCCGTCTTCCTGAAACAGAGGTGGAAATGGCAGTCCGCCCTGGTTTTCTCCATTCCGTTCGTCACGCTGGTCATCATCCGCTGCTGCGGAGGCTACTTCATTATGTCCTAACCCCCTTCCCGCCCCATGAAAACCGACACCTTGAAAGTGACGGCCCTGGTACCGGGCATCCTGCTGGTTTTGATATCGCTGTATCTCAACTTCGCGTGGCACGGGGAGCTGCGGGAGTACCGCGCCGCGGAGGCGTACCTGGCCGAGCGGGACCGCGGTGCCGCAGAGTGAGCCGGCGCCCGCCGTCCATCCCCCCCTACAACGCAAACACCCCGTTGCCGTGCAGGGGGACCAGCTCCGCCTGCGGGGCTACATCCCTTTCCCGCAGGGGAGATTCCGCGTTCGGCAGCAGGATGATGCGCTTGGCGCCCGTGGCGCGCAGCAGCTCCGGGTCCATCACGGGCTGCAGCGGGTGGCGCCCTATGACGACGGTGTCCGCGCGGCGTTCCGCCTCCGGCACGGAGAGGAGGGTGTCCACAGAGGCGTCCCCCACGTACAGGATGCGGCGGGAGGCGCCCTGCCAGAGGACCACGGGAGCGCGGTTGGAATCCGCGGCGTTGGGGGATTCCACGGCGGGGAACACGGAGAATTCTCCGGCGGCGGTGCGGAAGGAGAAGCCGCCCGGCGGCAGGGAATCGTACCGCAGCACGCCCATGCCGGGGAATTCCCTTTGCATGGTGTCCGCGCCGCCGGCCAGGGAGGCCTTCTTGCCGCTCACCAGCAGCATGGCGGGGCGGTAGCCGGAGTGGAAGAGCGCGGGCTGCACGGTGAACGAGGCCGTTTTGTCGTTGCCGCAGTTGACGAGGAGGCCGGGGTTGCCGAGGACGCAGCAAGCGCCGGAGAACCGCGTGAGCAGCATGGCGGAATCCGCGGGCTGTGGCGGGCACGCCGCCAGGTAGGCGTGCGGCAGCCCGGCGAAGAAGCCCACCACCGCAATGAGCCACGCGCTGCTCTGGAGCGCGCACCACTCCACCGCCGCCCCCAGAAGCGGCACCCAGCCCAGCAGCATGAACGCCAGCCCGCAGAACATCAGCGGCAGCAGCAGCGCGGCTATCGCTATGTTGGTGAGCACGGAGTACGGCGTGACCGTGTGGAAGAAGCAGACGGTGACCGGGAGGGACACCAGCCACGCGCTCAGCGAGACCACCACGCAGGCGCGCGCGTTGCGCTCCCACAGGTCCATGCGCCGCTGCCGCTTGTTCCATAGGCGGCGCGGCAGGTAGGGGTCGGGGTGGATGAGCGGGGCATCGTTGCGGCAGAAGTGCACGCCCAGGCAGATGCCCGCGTACACGCTGAAGGAGAGCAGGAATCCCGCATCGAAAAGGCGGCACGGGGAGGCCAGCAGGGTAGCCAGCGCGGCGAAGCACCAGATGTTGGCCATGCCCACGCGGCGCCGCAGCATCAGCCCCAGCATCATGAGGGCCAGCATCAGGAACGCGCGCACCGCCGGAACCGCGCAGCCCGTCACCAGCACGTACGCGCCAACCAGCAGGAGAATCAGCGGCCGCGCCACCTTGGGGCGCACCGCCCGCAGCGCTAAAAACAGCTTCCAGAAGATGCCGAACACCAGGCCCACGTGCAGCCCGCTCACCGCGAACACATGCAGGCAGCCGCCCTTGCGGAACACGTCCATCGTCTCGTCCTCGGCGGACGACTTGTCGCCCAGCACCATGGCGCAGAGCACCTGGCGGCGCGGGTCGGCCTCCGTTCCGGGCGGCATCATGCGCCGCAGCAGCCGCGCGCGGATATCCAGCCCCACGCGGCGGATATCCGTGAAGGAGAAGGTGTGCCCCAGATTCTCGCCCTCCACGAAGTCCAGGGATATGGCAATGCCCTGCCCGCGCCGCCAGGCCGCGGGGTCGAACATGCCGGGCACGGGCGGGCGCTCCTCCACGGTGGGCACGCCGCGCACGCGCACGGAATCGCCCAGGGCGAAGCCCATGCGGTTGCGGTCGCCGCGCACCACCACATCCGGGCGGTTCCAGCCGGGGGAGACGATGCAGCCGCGCTCCAGCTCGCGCACCACCCTGCCCTGCAGCTCCAGGCTGCCGCGCGAGAAGGCGCGCTCCCGCATGGCGCGGCCGTCCTCCGCCAGCATGCCCGCATACAGCAGGGCCACCGCCCCGCACAGCAGCGCGGCAGCCGATATCCGCCACAGGCGGAAGGCCACAGCCACCAGCACGGCCGCCGCCACGCCAAGCGCCCACGGGGATACGAGCGCGCCCGCCACGCCGCGCCCGCCCTCCACCGCCAAAATGGCACACGCCACCGCCGCCAGCGGCGGCAGCAGCGGGCACCCCGCCAGGAAACGCCGCACCGCGCGCAAAACGTGCACGCCGCGCGATGGAGGGTTGCCTGGAGCTGTACGTGGACCCGGCATTCCCCGTATTGTACACCAATCATGGCACTCCAACCACGCCTTTCTCCAAATTTCCGCGGGTCACAGCGCGTTTTTTTGCGGCACACCCAGTTTTGGCTTGAAATGTACACGGCATGGGCATACAATGCGCCCGCGCGGGTGTGTCTGCGCCCGCAACCTCAACCCAAATCATTACACCATTATGGCTAAACTCACAGTTCGCGACCTCGACGTCGCCGGTCAGGAAGTCCTCATGCGCGTGGACTTCAACGTTCCCATGAAGGATGGCGCCATCACCAACGATGCCCGCATCGTGGCGGCGCTTCCCACCATCAAGTACCTGCTGGAGAAGGGCGCGCGCCTGGTTCTCTGCTCCCACCTGGGCCGCCCGGAGGGCACGGGCTACGAGGAGGCGTTCTCCCTGAAGGCCGCCGCGGAGTGCCTCTCCAAGCACCTGGGCAAGCCCGTGGCCTTCGTGCCGGAGACCATCGGCGAGGCCGCCACGGCCGCCCGCGCCGCGCTGAAGGACGGCGATGTGCTGCTGCTGGACAACGTTCGCTTCGACAAGAAGGAGAAGAAGAACGATCCGGAGTTTGCGAAGGCGCTGCTGGGCAACGCCAAGCTGTACGTGAACGATGCGTTCGGCTCCGCGCACCGCGCCCACTCCTCCACGGAGGGTGTCACCCATTTCGCAGAGAAGTCCGCCATGGGCTTCCTCATCGAGCATGAGCTGGAATACCTGGAGGGCAAGCTGGAGAACCCGGAGCAGCCCTTCGTCGTCATCATGGGCGGCGCCAAGGTTTCCGACAAGATCCAGGTGCTCTCCAAGCTGATGGAGAAGAGCCAGACCTTCATCATCGGCGGTGCCATGGCCAACACCTTCCTGGCCGCCCAGGGCAAGCACGTGGGCGCCTCCAAGATCGAGGAGGACAAACTGGACCTGGCCAACCAGATCCTGGCGGACGCGAAGGCTCGCGGGGTGAAGTTCATCCTGCCGGCGGACACGCGCTACGCCTACAAGTTCGAGGAAGGCGCGGAGACCCAGTGCACCGGGCTCTGGGCGGAAGGCGCCTCCATGCCGGAGGGCGGTATGGGCATCGACATCGGCGACAAGGCCATCGAGGAGTTCTGCGCGGTCATCAAGACCGCCAAGACGGTCCTGTGGAACGGCCCGCTGGGCGTGTTCGAGCTGGATTCCTTCTCCAAGGGCACCAAGGCCATTGCCGAGTGCCTGGCGGAGAGCGGCTGCATCTCCATTGTGGGCGGCGGCGATTCCGTGACGGCCGCCAAGAAGTTCAAGGTGGCGGACAAGCTTTCCTTCTGCTCCACGGGCGGCGGTGCCTCCCTGGAACTGCTGGAGGGCAAGGTTCTGCCCGGCATCGGCTCCCTGACGGACAAGTAAGGGGAGCGGCCATAGCCGTTTCAAAAGCCCGCCCGGCGCTCTGCCGGGCGGGCTTGCTGTTTACATGAAAAATGAGGTGCGGATACACGCCGGGCCTAGCCCTTCCTGGGCCAGATGGCGAGGGTGAGCAGGTAGGCGAGGAAGCCGGCGGCGGCGCAGGTGAGGATGCAGCCGGTGAGGAGCTCCACGGCCACGCAGGGGATTTCCAGGTCCTTGAGGGAATCCAGCACGGGCTCCCAGCCCTGGGTGAGATGGGCGGCGGCATCCCAGATGATGCCGAAGGTGGAGCGGGAGCTCCAGCCGAAGAAGCGCAGGACGTGGTATCCCACCCACCACTGCAGCGGCCACACGAAGACCTGGTGCCCCGGGAAGGAGATCCAGCAGGCAGCCACCGACACGGGGATGTTGCCGCGGCGCCACAGGCAGCAGAGCGCGGCGAAAATGGTTTGCAGAGGCACGGGCGCGATGGCCCAGGCCACGCCCCAGCCGATGCCCACCGCCACCGGGCGGCGGGCCCACACCCACAGCGCGTCGTCGAAGATGCGTTCCGGCAGCACGGCTCTGAGGAAGCGGCTGTTTGCGCGTTTCTCGCGCAGGTATGCATCCGCCCGCCGAACCAGCTCGTTGTAGGAAAAACGCATAGGCGGCTACTCCTGCGCGGCGATGAGTGAATCCACCAGCTGCACGCTGCGGGCGGTGGCGCCGGAGTGCACGCGCAGGGCGTTGTAGGCGTTCTCCACCTGGCGGTTGGTGCCGGTGCTGCGCACCAGCAGGTGGGAGATGTTGAGGGCAAGCTGCGGCTCCATGCACCGGCAGATGCCGCCGTGGGATTCCAACAGGCGCACCAGGTCCGCAAAGTTGGTCATGTCCGGCCCGGTGATGACGGGGATGCGCGCGGCGATGGCCTCCACGGGGTTCTGGCCGCCGCTGGCCAGGAAGCTCTTGCCGATGACCACCACATCCGCCAGCGCGGTCCAGTCGCGCAGCTCGCCCGTGGTGTCGGCCACGTAGCAGGCGGCGTCGGACACCTTGTCGGGCAGCTCGCCTGCGGTGCGCAGGATGGGGCGGAAGCCGGCCTCCGTCAAATCGCGCACCACCTCGTCGCGCCGCTCGGCATGGCGGGGGACGATGAGGGGGAAGGCTCCGGCCTCGCGCGCGGCGTTGGCGATGAGGCGCTCCTCCCCCGCGTGGGTGGAGGCCGCCAGCACCACGGGGCGCCCCTTGCGCAGGTAGTCCAGCAGCATGCTGAACTCGTCGCGCGGCGCGGTGGGGGCATCTCCCAGCACATCGAACTTGATGCTGCCGGTGACGTGGATGGTGAAGGGGTTGACGCCGATGCGGGAGAAGCGGTGGGCGTCCGTGTCGTTCTGAGCACCGAGAGCGGCGAGGCGTGAGAAGAGGATGCGCGCCACGGGGAGCACGGCGGCGTATCGGGACTCGCTGCGCGGGGAGAGGCGCGCGTTGAGCATGGCGATGGGGATGCGGCGGCGGTGGCACGCCTCTGCGAAGTTGGGCCACAGCTCCGCCTCTATCAGCACCACGGCGCGGGGTGCGAAGCGTTTCAGGCAGCGCCCGGAAAGCAGCGGCAGGTCCAGCGGGGAGTACAGCACGCGCACGTTCGGGATGCCCGCCTGGCGCGCCACGGCGTGCCCGGTGGCGGTGGAGGTGGCCAGCACCACGGGGGTGGAGTGGGTCTTGTTCCACTCGCGGATGAATTTGAGGGCGATGAAGACCTCTCCCACGCTGACGGCGTGCACGTAGATGCCGCCCTTGGGCTCGTCCTTGGCGGGGATGCGGTAGATGCCGAAACGCTCCAGCAGCCCGGTGCCCATGCCGCCGCGCCGCTTCATCTTGACCAGGTACCCCGGCAGCGACACCAGCAGGAACACCGGCAGCAGCAGGTTGTACACGATGAGCAGGAGAATGCGGAAGAGTGCGGTCATGGTGCGGCTTGGTAGAATAGTATCACGTTTTTGCCGTAATGGCGAGTGTCAACCAGGCGCCAGCCGGGGAATTCCCGCGTGTGGGAATCGCCCACGCCGTATCCCTCCTGCGCCTCCGCTATGAAATAGCCGTCCTCCGCCAGAAGCTCCGCCAGGCGGTCCGTCATCAGCTCCGCTATCATGTCGCGGTCCCCCGCGGCCTTGCAGTACGGCGGGTCCGCGAACACGATGTCGTACTTGCCCATGTCGCGCTTCACGAACTGCAGGCAGTCCGCCTGCACCACGCTGCCGCCGGGCAGGCGCGAGCGCTCCAGGTTGCGGCGGGCGGAGGCGCAGGAGGCGCGGGCGGCATCCACCATGCGGGCGGAGGCGGCGCCGCGGCTCAGGGCCTCGATACCCACGGAGCCGGAGCCGCAGTACAAATCCAGCACGCGCGCGCCGGAGACGATTCCGGTGAGGATGTTGAAGAGGGCCTCGCGCACGCGGTCCTGGGTGGGGCGCACCTCGCCATCCGGCACGTGGATGGGCATACCCTTGGCTTTTCCGGCGATGATGCGCATGGCGCTGCGTGGCGGGCGGGATAAAAAAGGCGGGAGACCGCATGCACGGGCTCCCGCCGGAAAGGAAAAACGGGTATCCTTACTTCTGCCCGGGCTTGCTGGTGGCAGCGCTGGGGGTCACCACCGGGAAGCGCATCAGGTAGCCGTGGTTGGCGATGGCCTGGCCGTTCACCGCGGAGACTTCCACCAGGCTGTAGTAGATGTAGTAGAACTTGCCGTCCGTGGTCTTGGTGAAGCGCACCACCTCCTTGATGGTGGAGAGGGCGTCCTTGTTCTCGTACACCCATTCCGTGCCGGTCTGGGCGCCGAAGGCGAACTTGTCGCCCACCTCGAACTTCTTGCCCTTGAGCTCGCCGTTGGCGGAGGTCCAGGTGTCGGTGTTGGTGTCGTACGTGAGGGCGCCGATGGTGATGGGCATCATGGCGTTGCCGTTCACGCGGGTGGCGGAGAGCACGCGGAACTTGCCGTTGCCGACGGGGTCGAAGCCCAGGGCCACATCGGCCACGGGCACCACCTGGGCCTTCTTCCACGCGGCCACGTACTTCTCGTAGTCGGCCTTGTTGGGCCACAGGTCGGCGCTGTAATCCAGCAGCATGGAGGGATCGGCCTTCTCGGCGATAGCCTTCTGCTTCTCCTTCGGCAGCTTGGCGAACGTCTCGCCGACAGCCTTCTGGGCGGCGGCGAACGAATCATCGTGCACGATACGCACAACAGCACCCTGCTTCACGGTGGAGCCGTCGTAGGGGAGATACTCCTTGATAGCCCCGGGGGCGTCCTGGGCCACAACGGTGCCGCAGAGGACGGTGGAGGCTGCCAGCATAGCAAGTAGGAAACGAGACGTCTTCATATCTGTGCACGCAATCTAACACGTTTTTTTTTGCTTGGCAAGCAAGAATATGGGTGATAATGTCATCTTCCATGAGAATGACAAAGAAAAATCGGCTTTTTGCGCTGGCGGCGGGCTGTTTGTGCGTGGTGCTGGGAGCGTGCCAGAGCGCCACGCCCGCCAAGCGCATAGCGGCCAACCCCGTGTTGTTCAACTCCCTCCCGGAGCAGCACCGCACCATGGTGCAGCAGGGGCTCATCTGCCAGGGCATGAGCCAGAACGCCGTGCTGCTGGCCTGGGGAAGCCCGGACAACCGCGCCACGGGGCAGACCCGCGATGGGCGCATGTACGAGCGCTGGGAGTACACCGCCATGCAGCCCGTGACCACGGTGCACGCCGGGTTCGGCGGCTGGTTCGGGCCTGGGCCGTACTGGTACCCATACGGCGGCAGCGGGTTGGACACCACGTACATACCGCGCTGCGCGGCCTCGGTGGACTTTGAGGACGGCCAGGTGGCGCGCTGGATGCACAACGGCAGATAACGAACGCTTATGAACACCATTGGAACAACCCGCAACGGAGAGCCCATCTCCCTGTACCGCCTGGCCACAGATGAGCTGGCGGTGGAAATCACCAACTACGGCGCGCGCGTGCTCAAGTACGAGTATGCGGGCACGGATCACCTGTACGGCCCCAAGGATTGCGAATCCCTGCTGGCGGACACCTGCTACTGCGGCAGCGTGTGCGGCCGCGTGGCCAACCGCATTGCCGGCGGCAGCTTTGAGCTGGACGGCAAGGAGTACGTGCTGGCCACCAACAACGGCCCCAACCACCTGCACGGCGGCAACGTGGGATTCAGCGACCGCCTGTGGACCGTGGTGGAGGCCACGGACACCCGCCTGGTGCTGACGCTGGAATCCCCCGACGGCGAGGAGGGCTACCCTGGCACGGTGAAGGTGCGCGCCGCCTACACGGTGGAGGGCCGCAGCCTGAAACTGGAGCTGGAGGGTGCCACGGATGCGCCCACCCTGCTCAACCTCACCAACCACGCGTACTGGAACCTGGACGGCACAGGCGTGGTGAACGGCCACTGCCTGCTGGTGCACGCCGCGGAGTTCACGCCCATGGTGGCCAACATCCCCACCGGCGCGGTGGCGCCCGTGGCGGGTACACCGTATGATTTGAACGCCCCCGCCCTGCTCGGCGCGCGCAACGCCGCGGATGTCATCCCCGGCGGGTACGACGACAACTACGTGCTGCCGCCGGTGGATGGCGTGCGTGAGGCGGCGGTGCTCACCAACGGGCGGCGCACGCTGCGCGTGCTCACGGATGCACCGGGGCTGCAGGTGTACACCGGGGACTACCTGCCGCTGCCGCGCGGCGGCGTGGCCCTGGAGGCCCAGAACTACCCGGATTCCCCGCACAACCCGCACTTCCCGAGCATCGTCCTGCGCCCCGGCGAGACCTACCGCCGCACCATCGTGTGGGAGATCGACTGATTGCGCCTGAAAAGGCTTTACGCCCCGCCCGCCCGGCACGCAGCCGCGGCGGGCGGTTGCGTTTTTGCGCGCCAAGGGTGCCCGCGGGCGGGCGGGCGGTGCGCGTTCCGGGGCCGGGGTTGCCCGCGCGCGGGATGCCGTGCATGCTGCGGGCATGGCAATCCAAATGAAAGAATGGGGGATGCTGCCGCAGCCGGGGCGCGGCGTGCAGGTGCCCACCTACGGCATCAACCGCTGGTGGGGCGATTCCTTTGAACAGCTGGGGCGGGGCATGGCTTCCGCCGGTAAGGAGGCCGCGGAGCTGCTGGAGGCGCGCGGCAGGGTGGAGCGCGCGGGCGACCTGGCGGGTTTCTACGGCAGGCTGCAAACCGCCGTGGAGGAGGCCGGCGAGGAGCTGCGCGAACGCGACAACGTGCGCGACTGGGACTACGCCTGGCGAGAGGCTTGCGCACCGCGCGTGCAGGAGGCCCTGCGCGAGGTGCCGTACGAATCCCGCGAGGCCGCGCGCAGCCTGGCCGCCGCCTTCACCGCGGCCGCCTCCCTGGAGCAGCGCCGCGATGCCGAGCTGGAGCGTATCTCCGGCGCGCGCGAACAGTGGCGCCAACAGCTCGATTCCGCCGTGGAGCAGGGAGACGCCCAACAGGCGGAGCGCTGGCTGGAACAGGGCGGCGGCGTCTTCATCCCCGCAGACGGCATGGAGCGCGCGCGGCAGGATGTGCAGAGCCGCGCATCCCTCTCCCAGTGGCGCGCGCGCATGCAGCGGCAGCCCCTGCAGGCCCTGCAGGAGATGCAGCGCGCGGATGCCCCCCTGCCCTGCGGCGAGACGGAGCGGCAGGCCCTGCGCGACGAGGCGGAGCAGGCCCGCCGCTCCCTGCAATCGGAAACCGCCACGCAGATGGCGGACGATATCCGGCAGGACCGCGAGAGCCCCGCGGAGTGGGTGCAGGAGGCGCGCGAGGCCGGCGTGATTTCCGATGAGCAGGCGCGCGCCGCCGGCATGCCCCGCCGCGCCATGTCGCAACGCCGGCTGTGCGACTGGTTGCGCCGCATCGATGAAGCGCCCGCGGAAGAGGCGGACGCGCTGCGGCTGGATATCTGCACCGCCCCGCACACGCTGGCGGACCGCCGCGCCCTGCTGCGCCACCTGGATGCCGCGTGCGCGCTGCCGCATGACGAGCGGCTGGCGCTGGGCAGCCGCCTGTGGTGCATGTACCGCAGCGGGCGGTTCGGCACGCCGGGGGACGAGCCGGCGTGCGCGCGCATGGTCTCCCTGCAGCGCAGCGCGCAGCGGCTGCTGGCCGCGGGGGATTCCAAGGCGCTTGCTGCCTGGCTGGACGAGCGAAGGAACGAGGGCGACCGCTGGGTCTGCCACCAAGCATGATTTTTCACGAATATGGACACGCAAGACACAACATTGGAGGAAACCGCCGAGAGCCCCCTGCAACAGGAGGCCGGGCCCATGGACGAAAACATTCCCACGGAAGCCGCACCCCTGCCCTCGGCGGAGGAGGTGGCCGCGGCGGAGCGCGCCAAGCCGCGGTTCGACCGCGAGAAAACCGCGCACTGGGACCGCATCCTCACCGGGGATGCCGCCACCGTGCCGGAGGATATCCGCAAGCAGGCCGGAGCGGACGACGACTCCCTGCCGCCTGAAGAGCGGGAGTACAACCTGCTCACCACCGTCAACCGCTCCTGGGCCGCGGACCACCTGGACATGAGCCGCGAGCAGGTGCGCGCCGACTGGAAAAACATCCGCAACACCCTGGCGGACACGCTGCAGGTGGGCGGCAACGAGCAGGAGGTCTTCCAGGCCCTCTCCGCCCGCAGGAGCGGCGAACGGAAGCGCGACGCCGCGCAGCAGGCCTTCAAGGAGGGATTCCTCGACGGTCTGGACGGCAAGCCCGCGCCGGAGACGGAGGCGGGCGACGACATCGACGCCGCCGCGCTGGGCGTAATGCGCGAGCAGGGCCACCTGGCCGGGCAGCGCGAACGCGAGCGGTACCAAGAGATGCTGCCGGACGTGGTGACGGCGCTGGATGCCATCCGCGTGGCGGAAAAGGGCGGGCCTGAGCAGGTGAAAACGTGGTGGGACATCCCGGAGCTGCTGAACGCCATGGGCAGCCTCTCGCGCCTGGAGCCGCGGGAGCGCGCACGCGTGTACCGCCTGGCCGCCGCCCAGCTGCCGCCCAACAACCCGCAAAGCCTGGCGGAGGGCGCCTTGAGGAGCTTCGTCCGCTCCGCAGGGAACACCGTCTACAACACCCTGCAGGCCGCCGGGAACGTGGCCGTGGCCACCGGGCACTCCCTGGCGCGCGGCATCGGCTGGGATGGTCTGGACGCCGCCGCGCGCGGCGCGGACAAGCGCCTGCAGATGCTGGAGGAAATGCGCCGCGTGGTGCAGGGAGAGCTCTACCCCATCGAGCCGCCGGAGGACACCGGACTGGCGGGGCAGATGGTGCTGGATGCGGCCGGTGCGCTGCCGCAGGCGGGGCTGGCGTTCTGCGGCGGCACGGGGTTCGGGCTGCTGGTGGGCTCCGGCGTGGGTGAATCCATTGCAGAGGCGCGGCAGCGCGCGCCGCAGGGCAGCCAGGAGCTGCAAACCGCCGCCGGGCTCATCGGCGGCACCATCCAGGCCGGAATCTACATGGGGCTCGGCAAGGCGGGCGAGCAAACCCTCGGCCGCTGCATCGACCGCTTTGTGCGCGCCCGCGGCGGCAGCGGGTACCTGTGGGCCGGCCTGAAGGGGCTGGGAGACGTGGGCGCGGAGGGTGCCAAGCTCCTGCTGGCGGGCAAGGCCGCGCAGGGCGCGGACCTCGCCACCCAAGAGCTCGCCGCCCGCGTGGAGGGCACAGCCTCCAACATCGATTGGAAAGCATACGGCGACAACCTGACGGACATCGAGTGCAACATGCGCGAGGCCGCCGCCAACCTGCCGTTCATCCTGATTGCCTCCGGCCGCGCGGCGCTGCGCCATTTCCAGTCGCCCCGCATGGTGCTGGGGGACGGCGTGGCGCTGCGGGAGCAGTGGGGGCTCACGGAGGAGCAGCTGGCGCGCGTGGCAAACGCCAAGAGCGTGCGCGTGCGCGACGAGCTGCTGCACGAGTACCTCTCCACCTCCAAGCGCTGGAGCGCGCCCGGATTCTTCCCGGAAATCATGCGCGCCATGCGCCTGCTCAACACCGACTACTACAAGGGATTCAGCCGGGAGGACGTGGTGCGCGACTTCCTGCAGCTGCCCTCGGAAACCGCCACCGTGCGCACCCCCAAGAAGGAGCTGGACACCGCCGACGGCGCGCAGGTGGAGCAGGCCCTGGAGCGCGTGGAGCCGGATATGGACCGCGCCGCGCTCCAAGGGCGCACGGATATGCTGCAGCTCATGGACCGCTGGTGGCAGAACGCCCATCTCAACCCGGAGGCCGTGGTGCCGCAGGAGGGCGAGCCCCTGCCCGCCGACTTCATCGAGGCGGACTACCTGCGCAGCCTGGCGCACTACCGCGAGCTGCGCGACGAGGCGGACCCCGTGCCGCTGCGCATGCGCCGCAGCGGGCTGTACGCGCCCAACGCGCCGGACGAGGCGGATGCGCTCATGCGCGACCGCGTGGCGGAAATCCAGGATTTGTCCTTCCGCTTCCTGCTCAACCGCAACTCGCTGGACGGGCTGCTCTCCACCTACCCCGACCGCAAGAGCGCGGAGAAGGCCACGGAGAGGGAGCGCCGCACGCTGGTGGCGGATGTCTGCAACGCCATCCTGGAATGCGCGGACGGGCGGAGCCAGCGGCACTCCTTCGGCGATTTGTCGGACGACATCTTCTGGCTCTACGAGGAAAGGGCCAAGGAAAGCGGGGCGCCCAAGTGGATGGAGGGAATGGAGTTGTTGGATTTCTACCCGTGGACTCGCAAGGACTCCGTGCGGTTCGGCACCATGGGCTACACCCTGCCGGAGCCGCAGCGCCGCATGTTCTCCATCAACGTGGGGCTTGCCTCCTGCGCCAAGACGCTCTACCAGCTGCTGCCGCACACGGATGATTTCCAGACCGCGCTTTCCCGCGGCTGCACCGTGCCGCAGGCGTATGCGCTTCTGCTGCGCCGCGAGATGGGAGAGCACCTGCCCAAGGGATGGCAGGGCAAGCTGCTGGAGGGCGCGGGCGAGATTCCCAAGCCCAATCCGCAGTATCAGGAAATGTACGGGCTCTACCGGAGCCTCACCGGCCACGCCGCGCAGTGCGCCACAGGCGAGGACGGCCGAACCTACTGGCGCGTGCGCCGACCCGACGGGCGATTCACCCGCTGGCACGAGGAGGAGTTCATGGCCGTGAACGACCTGGTGTCCAACTCCCTGTTGCACTTCCTGCCCACGGGAGAGGACACCCTGCAGCTGCTGGAGCACGGCAACCGCGAGGCCATGGCGGACGTGCCGGCCCTGGTGAAGAACGACCGCAAGAGCTTCACCGGGTTCGACCAGGCATGCAGCGTGGCACTGGAGGAGCTCAGCCGCCGATGGCTGGAATCCGCCTCCCTCTACCCCGTCGGCATGGAGGTGGCGCGCGTGCGCTACCGCCTCCGCGGCGAGGATTACGCGGACGTCACCACCCCCGTGGCGCGCGGCAAGTCCGCGGACGAGAACACCACCATCGACCGCTGGTCCATGGCCACGCCGCTGGCGCTCATGCAGGCGCGCATGGGCAACTACTGGCGCCGCATGCTCAACTCGCGCCTCGTCACCCCGCAGGAAGCCGGGGATTTCCTGGTGGAGCAGCGGTTCATGCAGCCGGACGAGCGGGACCGCATCCTGAAGCTGGTGAAGCAGGACCCCTTCGAGAGCTTCTACATACCCAAGCACCGCAAGGACTACTCGCGCCTGTACAATGCCATGGCGGACGCGCTCACGCGGTACTCCGGCGCGTACATGCTGGGGCACCTGGAGAGCCTGCCGCTGCCGCAGAGCGTGCGCACGTGGGCTGGGCTCATCCCGTTCTGCGAGCAAGAGCCGCTGACGACGGTGCAGCATTCGCCGCAGGCCAGCCGCGTGCACGTCAACCTGGGGGAGAAGGGCGTGAACCTCATCCGCTGGGCCAACCGCCAGACCGCGGACAAGGTGAAGCAGCTGGCGCCGTCCATCGAGCAGGTGAAGCAGGCCACGCTCAAACCGCTCGACACACCGCAAATGAACCGCATGCTCGGGTTCGTGAAGGAATCCATCCACCCCGCGCCCGTGCAGCGCCTGGAGCAGGCCTGGTGCCACAGCCTGGGCGGCCAGGCTTCCTTCAGCGCCGCCGCGCAGGAGCTGCGCAACCTGCTGGAGCGCCCGGCGGAGGCGTGGGACACCATCCTGCCGGAGATGCGCGACGAGCTGGCGCGCACGCTCACCCGCAGCGGCCAGCCCAAGGGCGCGCGAGAGACCAACCCCGGAAAACTGCTGGCGCGGCCGGACATCGTGCAACTGCGGGAGGCCGTGATGCAGCTGGACGCCGTGCTCCAGGATCACCCGGAGCTGCGCGAGTACGCCGTCAACCCGGACCACCCCGGCCAGGTGGACCGCCTGGTGCTCCATCCCGAGCCGGACTCCCCGCAAGACCCCGTGCCCTTCCGCAACAAGCTCTACCACGCCACCGCCCCCAAGGCGGACTACACCGTGGAGCGCAACTGCGGCCTGCCGGAGGATTGCGCCGCAGACCCACGCGCCATGGCCGCGCTCACCCTGCTCACGGACCTGCGCTGCGCCGCCGCCAACCGCCCGTACGTGGACCAGAACGGCATCTGGTGGCAGCACCGCCTGTACGGCGGCCCCCTCGGCGCGCGCCCCGGCGGCATGTCCAACAACTGGCGCGCTGAGATGCCCTTCGAGGAGGCCATCGATTTCCTGGAGGCCTGCGGCGAGAATGAGGTGTCGCCGCTGTGCTCGCACCTGCTCAAGCCGCTGCACGCGCCGCTGCGGGAGGAGCTCATGCAGCCCATCACCCTGTACCGCCACCCGCACCAGGCCGACAACATGGTGCGCCTGATGCCCGGCGAGACGGAGGCCGGCAACCCGCGTGCCCGCACGCCGTACGTCATCCACACCTACCAGGGGGCGCCCGTGGTCAAGGGCTACCTGGACTACGACCCCGAACACGCGGACGATGTGTACCAGCCGCTGCGCTCCTTCACGGTCACGCGCCGCAGGGGATTCGGCAGCACGCGGCAGGACAAGCAGCACGACCAGCTGCTGCTGCAGCTGGTGCTGGGCTTCGTGGAGCGCGCGGATTCCGTGGAGAGCCTGCTGGCGGGGCGCATGCACCACCTGAGCAACCGGGAGCTGCTGATGCGCCTCGGCGTGGACACGCGGTTCTGCGAATCGCTGGCGGGATTGGAGCCGGGAGAGCTCACGCGCGGGCAGGGCTGCGCCGCGGCCCTGGTGCGCGGGCTCATGGGCATGGAATTCTCCGACCAGCCGCAAGCGTACGCCGCGGATTTGGTGGAGCTGGCCAAGGCCATCGACGGGGACGTCTCGCTGCGGCACGACCTCATCGACGCGCTGCAGACCACCAGCGGGCGCCACGGGGAAAACCTCGTGGTGAGCCGCCGCAGACGCCACCGCCGCCGCTCGCGCATGAAACCCGTTCCCAAGGAGGAGCTGAAAACCTTCATGGATCACCTGGACTTGGTGGAGCGCTACCACGATATGCTCATGCCGCGCAGCATCACCTTCCGCAGCCCGGAGCTGGTGCGCGACGAGACCCGCGAGGAAAAGCTGCAGCGCCAGGCCGAGGAATGGGAGCAGAGACACGGCAAACCCAAGGACGACGACGAGGAGAAGTGATGGATACAGAACTTCTGCACGGGCGGCTGGACGACCCGCTATGGCGGCTCCAGCACCTGTACTGGATAGAGAACAAGGCCGGGCGCATGCAGCGTTTCGCGCTCAACGCGGCGCAGCTGCGCCTGCACCGCGGGCTGTGGCACCGCAACGCCGTGCTCAAGGCGCGCCAGCTGGGCATCTCCACATACGTGGCCATGCTGATGCTGGACCGCTGCCTGTTCACGCCGAACTTCCACGCGGGCATCATCGACAAGAGCCTGCCGGACGCGGAACAGAAGCTGGCCAAGCTGCGCTTCGCCTGGGAGAACCTGGACTACGCCCCGCCCGGCGCCAATGCCGGGGAGCGCGCCCTCGCGTACCTCGGCGGCATCATCAAGCAGCGCACAGGCGCCGTCAAGCGCGGCGAATGGCACCCCGTGGGCGATGCCCGCACCCGCATGGCATTCGCCAACGGAAGCGATATCCGCCTGGGCACCACCCTGCGCGGCGGCACGCTCCAGCTCCTGCACGTGTCAGAGCTGGCGCACGTCTCCGTGCACGCCCCGTGGCGCGCGCGCGAAATCCGCACCGGCGCCATCAACACCGTACCGGCGGACGGGCGCATCATCCTGGAGAGCACGCACGAGGGCGGCCGCTACGGCGTGAACTACGAGATGATGCTGCAGGCCATGGAGAACGCGGCGAAGGACGACCTCTCACCGCTGGATTTCCGCTTCTTCTTCTTCAGCTGGTTCGACAACCCAGAGTACACCCTGGGCGGGCGCGGCGGCTGGAGCGACGAGGCGGCTGCGTATTTCGAGAAGCTGGCGGGCGGCGGCGTGGCGCTCTCGCACGGCCAGAAGCTCTGGTACGCCCGCATGGCGCGCACCATGGGCGCCGCCATGCGCCAGGAGTACCCCTCCACGCCGGACGAGGCTTTCGCCACCGGCAACGACGGCGCCATCTACGGCTCCAGAATCGCCATCCTGCGCGAGCAGGGCCGCATCGGCGCGGATTTCCAATACAACCCCGCGGAACCCCTCTACACCGCCTGGGACCTCGGCCTCAGCGACCACACCGCCATCTGGCTCGTCCAGCACTGGGGCGGAAACGTATACTGGCTCAACCACTACGCCGCCAACCAGCTTCCCCTGGAGCACTACGCGGACAAGATGCACGAGTGGGAGCGGCAGTACGGCCCCATCGCCGCGCATTTCCTGCCGCACGATGCCGCGCACCGCGACCCGCACGGGCAGTCCTACGTGGAAAGCCTGGCGCACTGCGGCATCACCGCCGTGCGCGTGGTGCCGCGCACGCCGGACGTGTGGCGCGGCATCAACTCGCTGCGTGGCATCCTCTCCCGCAGCTGGTTCCACAGGGACACCCTGCAGCGCCGCACCAACCTGCGCGGGGAGGAGGAACCCTCCGGCCTGGCATGCCTGGAGATGTACCGCACCGCGCCGCCGGGGGCGGGCGGCACCTGCCGGGAGGCTCCGCTGCACGATGCCGCCTCCCACAGCGCAGATGCCGCACGCATGTTCGCGGAAGCCCTCTCCCACGGCCTGGTGGCTCCAATCAACCTGCACCAGCCGCCGCGCCGGGCCAGGATGTAGCGCGCCTAGGAGCAGTGCAGCGCCCTGCGGAGGGCTTGCACATCATGCACGCGGTGGATATCCGCGCCGCGGGCGGCAGCCAGCAGGCTGGCGGCCACCGTGGATTGGGGGTCGAAGCGATTGCCGAAATAGTCTTTCAGAAAACGTTTGCGGGAGAGGGCGCTCATGAGCGGGAGATTGCGGACGCGCAGCTCCTCCAGATGCTCCAGCAGCGCCATGTTGTGGGCGGCTGTCTTACCGAAGCTCAAACCGAAACCGGGGTCCAGGCAGATGCGCTGCGGGTCGATTCCGGCCTGTTCCGCGGCTTGCACGCGCTCTTCAAAGAAGGCGCGCACCTGCGCCACCACGTCGGCGTACCGCGGGTTGTCCTGCATGGTGGCGGGGTTACCCTGCATGTGCATGAGGACGATGCCGCAATCGTTCTGCGCGCACAATTCCAACATGCCGTGGGCGCGCAGGCCCGTGATGTCGTTCACGATGTCCGCGCCGGCATCCAGCGCGGCGCGGGCCACCTCTGCGTGGCGGGTATCGATGGACAGGCGGATGCGGGGCAGCTCGCGGCGGATGGCGCGCAGCACGGGCAGCACGCGCGCGGCTTCCTCCGCGGGCGGCACCTCCTGCGCGCCGGGGCGTGTGGACTCGCCGCCCACGTCGATGACATCGGCCCCCTGCTCCGCCAGCGCCATGGCGTGGACTAAGGCGGCTGCGGGTTCGGCGTGGGTGCCGCCGTCGGAGAATGAATCGGGGGTGACGTTGAGGATGCCCATGATTGCCCCCTGCTGCGGGAGTTCCCAGGGCGAGCCGCCCATCTGCCAGATGCGAGCCATAAGGTGTTAGAAGCGGTAGAGGCCCATATCCTGATAGGCGTTTTGGAGTTCATGCATCATGCGGAGGGTGAGCATGTGGCCCGGCTTGGCACCGTACAGGCGCATCAGCAGGCGGTGAAATAAATCCGGCTTGTACACCTCCCGGATGGAGACGATATCCTCAATGGGCTTGCCGTAGCGTTCCGCGAACAAGCGCAGCAGCGTGCGGAACAGGTCCGCCGAGCCCACCTGCGCGTAGTAGTGGCGCGCCGTGCCGTCCTGGAACTTGACGTAGGCTATGCGCCAGCTCGGCTCCTTCCCCGGCTTGCGGTATGGCTTTTCCTCAGCCGGAGCATCGGAGAAGGCAAACACGTTGCCGTCCGTGTACACGCCGTTCACGTGTTTCATGGATTGGAGCATGGCGGGATCACCCTCAACGAGGTCGCTCATCTCCACGATTCCCGTCTGCAGGGTGTCCGCCAGGTTTTCCACGAGGCTTTGGTAGGTGGCGCTGGTATCCGCGAAGGCGCAGCATAACACATAGGCCCCGTAGTTCTCTTTCCTTCGGTCGCTCATGAAATTGAACAGCAGGTCCTGCCTCCCCATGTTGCGGAAGCACACGTTGGACACATACAGGCGCACTTTCCTGCCACTCTCCATGGATTCTCTCTTACCCCATGCCGCGGACGGTGTCAATGAGAATCGCCTAACAATTAGAGGCGGCGAAAAAGAGGTGCACCCGGCGGAACGCCGGATGCACCTTGGAAATTCTCCGCGCGCGAGACGCGGCTCGATTCACAAATTGGCAATCGTAGTCAATCACTCGGGCATTTTGCCGGTGGTGAAGTACTTTTCGATTTCCTCCAGGGTGCGGCCCTTGGTCTCCGGCATGAAGAAGGCGGCGGTGATGAAGTAGATCACCGTGAAGCCCGCCAGGGTGAAGAACACGCTGGAGTAGCCGTACGCGCCCACCCACGGCAGGAAGGTGCCGGCGATGGTCCAGGAGACGAGCTGGTTGATGAGCAGGGCGATGGCCATGCCGTTGGCGCGGATGCGGGTGGGCATCAACTCGGAGAGCGCCAGCCACACGCACACGCCCGGGCCCGCCGCGTAGAACGCGATGAACACGATGAAGAACCCGGTCACCAGCCAGCCCACCATCTGCGTGGGCTTCATGCCGATTTCCGCGCGCTTGACCTCCAGCTGCTTCACCTCGGCCACACCCTCGTTCATGGCGAAGGCGGGGGCGATGATGGCGCGGTCGCCATTGCTTTCCAGCTGCTGGATGGTCTTGATGGTGTCGGCCTTCAGGGCCTCGTCCTTCCACTGCACCTGAAGCTCGCCCATGCGAATCTTGTCGGAGAGGGTCTCGGCCTTGGCCTCGGCCACGGTTTCGGCCTGCTCGGCCTTCATGCTCTCCTCATACCCCTTGCGGGCGGCCTCCACGTCCACGTCGCCCATGGCGGCGTCCTCGTAGTCCAGCGCGGAAGCGTCCTTCACCTGCGCCACGGCGGCGGCGCGGTCAAAGTGCTCGTTGACGATCTGGTTGGTGTCCCTGCCCTGCTGGTAGGTGACGATGAGCTGCATGCCGGGTTTGACCTCCGCATTGGCGGAGCGCACGGCATCTGCAACGGAGACCTTGAGGTAGGCACCGTCCTTCACCTGCTGCTGCACGTACTCGGTCACATCCGTGCGGTCGCTTTCAAGCGTAAGGAACATGGCACCCACGCCGGCCAGGCCCACGATGATGCCCAGCGTGCCCATCTTGAGCAGGAAGGTGCGGCCCTTCTTGTCCACCAGGGAGACGGCCACAATGGTCATGAGCATGTTGACCACCTTAATGGCCAGGTCTGCGATGTTGGCGGTTTCGCCCTCAAGGCCGGCCTGCTGGAAGATCTTGACGGAGTAGTTCAGCACTGAGTTGATGCCGGTGGCCTGGGTGCAGGCGAGCACCACGACGGCCAGGATGAAGGGGATGACGTACTTGCGCTGGAAGAGGGTATCGCCCTTGGCGGCTTCCTTCATCTGCGCCTTCTGCTCCTCCTCGGCCTTGTCTGCGGCCTTCATCTCCGCCAGGATTTCCTTGGCGGCCTCGTCGCCGTTGTTGGCGGCGAGCGAGATGAGAGCCTCGTCCTCACGCCCGCGGCGGTACAGCCAGCGCGGGGATTCCTTCAGCTTGAACGCGCCGAAGAACAGGATCAGGCCCGGCAGCGAAGAGCACCAGAAGATTGTCTTCCACGCCATGGACTTGTCCGCCAGCGAGACCGTCACGTCCGTGGCGGCACCCACCCAGGCCGTGGTGACAATGCCCACCACAGCAGCGAACACCAGGCCCACCGTCAGCAGGAACTGGAACATGCCCGTGCCCTTGCCGCGGGATTGCGCGTCCAGGCATTCCGCCAGGTACATGGGCACCACCACGCCGACGAGGCCGGCGGATGCGCCCTGCAGGATACGGCCGACCATGAGCATCCAGTAGACGTTGTTGGAGAAGCAGATGACCGGGATGCTCAGGGTGAAGAGCAAGGCGGAAAGGATGATGACCTTCTTGCGGCCCAGCCACTCCGACAGCATGCCGGCGAAGAGCGAGGATATCACCGAGCCGAGCAGCACGGCGGCCACCACGCTGGAGAGCTGGCCCAGCGTGTACGTGGAGGTCTTTTCAATGTACGGCAGCGCCGCGGCGATCACGCCGACATCGATTCCGTAGAGGAGGCCGCCCAGACCTGCCATGAACATCAGGTACCAGGCATAACGTTTCACGGAGGCGGGCAAATCCGCCTTGGTAGAGTCTGTACTCATAACACGGGCATTATACCACCACGCACCCGCTATGCAACCCCAAAATGCCGCCCCGCGGAAATCAGGCCGCGTTCATCGGCAGAGCACGCCGGGGATTCCGCACACTCCGGTGGCGGAGACGGGGCGCACGGCGATGCGGTCGCACGCGCGCGCCACGTTGGCGGGCAGGGTGATGCGGGTGCAGTTGCCCGGCAGGATGTACATGGTCCACCAGCGTCCGCGGGAGGCCACCTGGATGACCCACTTGCGGACATCGGCGGCGGGGGACCAGGCGAGGGCGCAGCCCTGCGCGGTGTCCGCACCCTGCACGGTGGGGCGGGCGGGGGCCGCGGAGCCGCACCAGGGCATGGCGGGCGGCAGGGCGAGCGTGGGGTAGAGCTTGAGCAGCTGGGCCTGGATGCCGCCCTTGTTGGAGGCGATGGATTTCCAGCTCCAGAAGAGCTGGCCGGCGCTTTGGCGGGCGCAGCTGCGGGAGTATCCTATCTGCTGCACAATCTCCCCTGCCCCGCGGCCGCCGAATTCCCTGCCGCCGATGCGCACGGTGGCAATGCCGGGCCAAACGGGGCGTGCGGGGTTCTGCGCGCTCCACCACTGCATGAGCGCGGGGAAGCTCTGCGGCCCCTGGCACGGCCAGTAGAGCTGCGGGGCCAGGTAGTCCACCCAGCCGTTGGCCAGCCACTTTCGGGCGTCGCACGCCAGGTGCTCGTAGGCGTTCACGCCGGCCTGCACGCCGGCGGGGTAGCCGGGCTGCCAGATGCCGAACGGGCTGATGCCGAAGCGCACGTACGGCTTGGTGGATTTAATCTTGCGGTAGAGGTTGGAGACGAAGGCATCGGTGGCGGCGCGGCGCTGGGCGGGGGTGCGGCCGTCCGCCACGTTGTGGTTGGGCGGGTACGGGTAGAAATAGTCGTCCAGGTGCACGCCGTCTATGTTGTAGCGCTTCACCACATCCAGGATAACGCTCGTCACGTGGCTCTGCGCGGTGGATGAGCTGGGGTTGAGCATGGTGGTGCTGCCCGCGCGCAGGATCAGGTTGGAATAGCGCTGGGAGACATGCCCGCGCCCCACGGGCTTGCCGCTCACCGTGGCGCGGAACGGGTTGAACCACGCGTGCACCTCGATGCCGCGCTTGTGGGCCTCCTGGCACGCGAGCGCCAGCGGGTCGTACCCGGGATTCACGCCGGGGCCGCTCAACCAGCCGCTCCACGGCTCTATGGACGAGTTGTACAGGGCGTCGGCCGTGGGGCGCACCTGCAGGATGATGGCGTTGAGGTGCAGCTTCTGGGCGGTCTGGATGATGCGCATGAGCTCCGCCTGCTGGGAGGCCACGGCCAGACCCGCGCGGGAGGGCCAGTCCAGGTTGAAGACGGTTGCCACCCAGGCGGCGCGGAACTCGCGCACGGGCTCCGGCGCGTTCTCATTCACCTGCTGCCAGCCAAACGCCAGCTGCGCGGCCGCCAAGATAAGCGATAGGAAAAGTTTCTTCATACGGGAGAGGATACGCCTGTAGGCGGGCGGTGTAAAGCGTGGAATGAAACGCGCCCCGCAAAAGCGGGGCGCGAATTGGGATTAGGATTAGGAAATCAAGCGCGGTTAGTTGGCGAGGACGATGGCGCCGCCGAGGACGATGACGGCGATGACAATCCAGATGATGACCAGACCGCGGCCCTCCGCCGCGTCGCCGGTGCCCTGGAGGTGGCCGTACTTGCCGCGGATGCGGCCCTTCTTCATGAAGCCGTCGTAGTTCTTCTGCAGGAGGGTGGCCTCAATCTGGCGCATCATGTCCAGCAGCACGCCCACCAAGATCAGCAGGGAGGTGCCGCCGAAGAACTGGGTGACAATCTGCGGCAGGCCGCCGAAGACGGTCAGCAGGTTGGGCAGGAAGTACACCAGCGTGAGGAACAGGGAGCCCGCAAAGGTGAGGCGGCCCATGGTCTGGTCCAGGAAGGCGGCGGTGGGGGGCCCGGGGCGCACGCCGGGGATGTATCCGCCGCTGCGCTTGAGGTCCTCGGAAATCTGCGGCGGCTGGAACATGGTTGCCACCCAGAAGTAGGAGAAGAAGTAGATCATGATGGCCGAGATGATGTAGAAGTAGACATCATTCGGGGAGAGCCAGTTGTTGATGATGCCGTTGATCCAGCTGTCCTGGGAGAAGACCTGGCGGGAAAGCATTTGCGGCAGTGCAAGGATGGCGGTGGCGAAGATGACGGGCATCACGCCGGAGTAGTTGAGCTTGAGGGGGAGGTACTGGGTGCCGCCCTGGGTCATCTTGCCCTGGCCGAGCACGCGCTTGGCGTACTGCACCGGGATGCGGCGCTGCGCCTGCGTGATGATGACCACGAAGGCCACCACCAGCACCATGAACAGGATGAGCGCCACCATGCCCAGGGAACCCAGCGGGTCGATTTCCGTGCCGCCGTGCATCACGCAGGTCTTCCAGGCGATGGAGAAAGCGCCGGGCAGGGCGTGGATGATGTTCACGGAAATGATGAGCGAGATGCCGTTGCCCACGCCGCGCTCCGTGATCTGGTCACCGATCCACATGAGGAACATGGTGCCGGTGACGATGATGAAGACGGTGGTGAAGGCGAAGACGGTGGAGTTGACGGTGGGCATCACAAGGTCCGGCACATCCAGGCCGATGGCGCTGGGGTTGTGCAGGGTCTGGGTGAGGAAGTAGCCCTGGATGACGGCGATGATGATGGCCAGGATACGCGTGTACTTGGTCATCTTCTGGCGGCCGCCCTCCTCGCGCAGCATCTTCTGCCAGCTGGGCAGCACGGCGCCCATGAGCTGGGTCATAATGGATGCGGAGATGTAGGGCATGATACCGAGAGCGAAAATGCCGCACTGCTGCAGGCCGCCACCGGAGAAGATGGTGAGGATGGAACCGAGCGCGCCCAGCGGGCTGTCGCCGGATTCCGCCTGCTTCTGCATGAAGTCGGAAAGTGTCTGCACATCCACGCCCGGCAGGGGGATATGCACACCCATGCGCACGATGACAATCATGGCAAGGGTGAAGAGGATGCGGGCCCGGAGCTCCGGGACCTTCATGGTGTTGGCAAACGCAGATATCATGGCTTGTCTGTGAAAGGTATGGTAAGGATTGCGGCAGCGTTTCCACCGGGGGTTTGCGCGGGGCGTTCCCGGCGGGGTTCCAGGCTTCTCGGGCGGGGCTGTGTTCCCCTTCCCTCATCCTGCACAGTTGCCGGGCAGCGCTGCGCTGCCCGGCCCCTGTGAAGTGATTTTTTCAAACTGCGGCACAGGGCCGCAGGGTGCACCTCTTACGCCTTGGCGTCCTGGCTGAGCACGGTGACGGTGCCGCCGGCGGCCTGCACTTTCTGCACGGCTGCCGCGCTGGCAAAGTCCACGGTCACGTTCAGGGCCTTGGAGAGGTTGCCGTTGGCCAGCAGCTTCACTGCATCCGCCTTGCCCTTCACCAGGCCGGCGGCGCGCAGCTCGTTCTCGGAGACTGCGGAGCCGGCCTCGAAGAAGGCCTCAAGCTGGTTGAGGTTGACGATGGCAACGGTGCTCTGGAAGCGTGCGTTGTTGAAGCCCTTCTTGGGGAGACGGCGGTGAAGGGGCATCTGGCCACCTTCAAAGCCGGGGCGGATGGAGCCGCCGGAGCGGGCCTTCTGTCCCTTGTTGCCCTTGCCGCAGGTCTTGCCCAGGCCGGAGCTCTCACCATTGCCCAGGCGCTTCTTGCGGTGCTTGGCGCCGGGGTTGGGCTGAAGTGTATGGAGTGTCAACATGATGTTTGGAATCTATTGTTGAATGTTGGTAACTTAGATGGCGGATTCCTTCTTCTTCTTGCCACGGGCGGACAGGATGGTGTCTGCCGTGCGCATGGAGAGCATGGCCTGCATGGTGGCCTTCACCACGTTGGCGGCGTTGGAGGAACCCAGGGACTTGGCGATGACGTTGTTGACGCCGGCGGCCTCGAGCACGGCACGCACCTTGTTGCTGGCCACCAGGCCGGTACCGGATGCTGCGGGCTTGAGGACGATCTTGGCGCCGCCGAACTCGCTGTAGATCTCGTGCGGCAGGGTCTCGTTGACCACCACCACGCTCTTCATGGCGCGCTTGGCGGCATCGGTACCCTTGCGGATGGCGTCGGACACCTCGTTGGCCTTGCCGAAGCCGTAGCCAACCTTGCCCTTCTGGTCACCCACCACAATGAGGGCGGAGAAGGAGAAGCGGCGACCGCCCTTCACCACCTTGGCGCAGCGGTTCACGTACACCACCTTTTCCATCAGCTGGGGGCCGTCGTCGGCCGGGGCGTCGCCACGGCGTCCGCCTTCGCGGCGGGGTCCGCGGGGGCCGCGGTCACCACGGTCGCCACGATCGCGGCGGGGTCCGCGGGGGGCCTGCTGCTCGGTGGCCTCGGGAGCGGTCTCCACGGGGGCCTGCACAGTCTCGGTTGCTTCTTCAACCGGAGTATTGTTTTCTTCAGGATTCATAGTTGCAACCTTTCTGTTTAGAATTTGAGACCGGCTTCACGGGCGGCGTCGGCCAGGGCCTTCACCTTCCCGCAGTACAGGAAACCGCCGCGGTCGAACACCACTTCCGTGATGCCTGCGGCCAGCGCGCGCTCCGCAATCATGGAACCCACCTTGGCGGCGCTTTCCTTGTTGGCCTTCTTCAGGTCAGCCTGCTTGGTGCAGGCGTTGCAGAGGGTCACGCCCTTCGTGTCGTCGATGACCTGGGCGTAGACGTGCTGGTTGGAGAAATTGACAGCCAGGCGGGGGCGCTCAGGCGTACCTGAGAGCTTCCTGCGGATACGCGCATGGATACGGCTGCGGATGGCTTTGCGATTGATTGTACTCATATCTGTATAAACTTTCTGTTGGATTGTTGATAAAGGGATGATTACTTGCCAACGCTCTTGCCTTCCTTGCGGCGGATGTGCTCACCAACGTAGTGGACACCCTTGCCCTTGTACGGCTCCGGCGGGTAGTACCCGCGGACCTCCGCGGCGAACTGGCCGACGACCTGCTTGTCCACGCCCTCCACCTTGAGCTTGGTGTTCTCCGTAACGGTGACGGTGATACCTGCGGGGATGGGGTGCAGGATGGGGTGGGACTTGCCCAGCGCGAGGTCCAGGTTCTTGCCCTTGACCGCGGCCTTGAAGCCTACGCCGACGATTTCCAGCTCCTTGGAGAAGCCCTTGGAGACGCCCTCCACCATGTTGGCCAGCAGGGAGCGGTTGGTGCCGTGCAGCGCGCGCAGCTTGCGCGAGTCGTCCGCACGGGAAACGGTGAGCTCGGTGCCCTCCACGGCGGCGGTGATGCCTTCCGGCATGGTCCACTTGAGCTCGCCCTTGCCGCCCTTCACGGTGACCTCTGCACCATTGATGGTGACGGTGACGCCGGAGGGGATGTTGATAACTTTCTTACCTACTCGAGACATAATCGTAAAGTGGGTTGGGGGTTACCAGACGAGGGCCACGAGTTCGCCGCCGATCTGCTGCTTGCGGGCCTTGGCGCCCGTCATCATGCCGGCGGAGGTGGAGACGATGGAGATACCCAGGCCGTTCATGACGGTGGGGATATCCGCGGAATGGACGTACTGGCGGCGGCCCGGCTTGGAGCAGCGCTTCACGCCCTGGATGATGGACTTGCCGTCCTTGGTGAACTTGGACTTGACGGTGATGACCTTGTCCTTGCCCTCGCCGGAGACCTCGTAGCTCCAGATGTAACCCTCCTCCTGGAGGATACGGGCGATTTCCGCCTTGATGGCGGAGTGGGGAACCTGGAACTGCTCGTTACGGGCGGCTCCGGCGTTCTTCACGCGGGTCAGGAAGTCTGAAATGGGATCTGTTAATACTGCCATGGTCGTGGTTTAGTTAGCGGTTTCTTCTTGCTTCTTGCTCGGCTTGCGGAAGGGCATGCCCAGCGCTTCCAGCAGGTCGCGCCCCTCTGCATCCGTCGGCGCGGACGTCACGAAGATGATGTCGAAGCCGATGTTGCGCTTGATCTGGTCCAGCTCAATCTCCGGGAAGATGCTCTGGTCGGAAATGCCGATGGCGTAGTTGCCGCGTCCGTCGAAGGAACGGGTGGGAAGGCCGCGGAAGTCGCGGATGTTCGGGGCCGTGATGTTGATGAAACGGTCCAGGAACTCCCACATTTGGGCGGAGCGCAGCGTCACGCGGGCGCCGAGGACTTCACCCTCACGCAGTTTGAAGTTAGCCACGCTCTTGCGGGCGTAGGTGACAGCCGGCTTCTGGCCGGTGATTTTGGCGATTTCGGCAACTGCGTCCTCAACGGCCTGCTTGCGGTCGGGCTGCTTGCCCATGCAGGTGGTGACAACAATCTTCTCCAAACGGGGAATCTGATGCACGTTGGCGTAGTTGTGCTTCGCCCGGAGGGCCGGAACGACCTTCTCCTTGTAGTATGTAAGCAATGTTGGAGTGCTCATAGTATTTAGCGGGTCAGCTCTGTTAATATTGGTTATGGTTTATGGCTTAAGCGCGGAGTATTGGCGGTTTGTTTGCCTCAGCTCACTTTCTTCACATTCGAGATGTGGATGGCGCCGTCGATTTCCTTGATGCCGCCGTCGGGATCGGACTCGCTGGGCTTGGTAGCCTTCTTGAGGATGCGGGCACCCTCCACGGTCACGGTCTGCTTCTTGGCGTTCACGGAAAGCACGACACCACGCTTGCCCTTGCTCTTGCCGGCGATGATTTGGACCTCGTCGCCTTTCTTCACATGGGTTTTCATCGTGATAATGCTTAGTTGATTACGTAGATACCCAACCTTGCACCTACAAGGCGGGGCCGTTATTATACGCGCGGGCAGCCATCCGTCAAGCAAAATTCCGCAGATTTTTCAAATTTCTTCAAGAATACGCCAAAATCAGGCGCGCCGTGCAGAGAAAAAACGCCCGGTGCGGAATCCCCCCCTTGGCGTGAATCCACCCCGCCAAGGGTGGCATTTCTCATGCATCTGCCGAAGCAAACCACCCAAAAACCCGCCCCGCAAGGCTCACAGCCCAGCGGGGCGGGGTGTTTCACGCGCGCGTAGCGCGCCTAAATTTCCAAATTGTAAATCGTCAATCGTAAATTGTAAATTAGTTGTACTTGCGGCGCCTTGCCGCCAAGGCGGCAAGCGCCAGCAAGGACAACGTGCCCGTGGTGGGTTCCGGGATGGGCACCAGCTTGGTGAACACGGGATTGCCCTGGGGGTCTATGCTCATGGTCCGGCTGCCTTGGCCATCCATCAACAGGTAGATGTCCCTCCCGGCGCTTTCCGGGGTCAACTTGGCATCCCCCAGCTTGAAGGCGATGGAATCGGTTGCAGGGTTGAACCCTTCCGGCAGGGTGAGGTCCGAGGCGTCGAACACCACGTCCGCCATGTCCACGGAGCAGTGGAAAAGGTTGGACAACTTGAAGTAGTACACGTCGTCCACCAGCTCGTAGGAGTCCTCGGAGAGCTTGATGGTGACCTCCCGGAGCGTGATGGTGTTGTCGCCCACGTGGATCTCGTTGTTGGCGGTGATGGTCATGCCCTGGATCATCAAGTCTGCCGCAGACTCGATATAGAGCCCGTCCGCCAGGCTGGGGCGCCCTTCCGTTCCGGCAATCAGGCCGTCCTTCACGGTAAGCTCCTGCAGCAGGCCGGGGGCATCGTCGGCAAGCGCCTTGATGGAGGTGTCCCCGGCGGTGACGGTGCCGTCTTTGATATATGTTTCGCCGATGAAGTGCGCGCTGGCATCCTTCTTCACGGTAACGCTGCCGTTAATCGTGCCGTTGCCGATGGAGGAGGGGCCTTCCACGGTGACGGAGTTGGAGAGGGAGTGCCCGCCGAGGTCCAGGGTGCCGACCGTCATGGTGATGTCACCGGAGCCGAGGGCGGAGGCGGAACCCATCACCACGGTTCCCTTCTCGATGGAGGTGCCGCCGGTGTAGGTGTTGGCGGTCTCCACCAGCAGCGTGCCCGTGCCGCCCTTGATGAGGGTGCCCGCACCCGCAATGTAGCCGTCGCCCGTGAACGCGACATCGCTGTCCGAGTCCACGGCAACGCTCAACGGGGTGAGTTCTCCCTGCAGCACCAGGCTGCCGCCCTGCACGTCCCGGATGAAGAGTGCGGCGTTGTTGCGGTAGGCGCGCGGGGTGTCTGTCGATGAGGAATAGCTCCAGTTCTTGTCGTCGTTCTCGGCCCACACGTTGCTGTCGCCGCCAATCCACCCCAGGATGTAGTCCCGCGAGCAGTAGAGCGTTCCCTTCCGCCAGTATACGCGCCCGGGGTCGTCTATCGTCTCCCCGTCCACCGTCATGGTTACCTTGGAGAAGTCCCAGCTCCCAGGGGTGGTGCCGTCCGCCATGGCAATGAGCGCGGCATCTTCCGCCAGCCCGCGCCCCGGCGCGGTGGTGACGTTGAAGGCGACGTATTTCCCCAGCTGCAGGGAGCCGTCGAGCGTGAGCGCGGGGTCGGAGCCGGTGAGCGTGAGGTTCACCCTGCTGCCATCCGCCAGCGTGAGGGAGCTTGCGCTCACGGAATTGGCACCCTCTAGGGAGAGCGCGGCGCCATTCTTGATGGTGAGCTGCGGGTTGTAGCTGGGTCCGCTGCCGGGGCTCTTGGCGATGGAGCCGCCGGACAGGTTCAGCTTGGCGCCGGATTCCACATCCAGCCCGTTGAGGGCCAGCACGGCGCCGTCCTCCACGCTCAGCCCGCCGCCGTACAGGGTGGTGGTGGCGGTGATGGTGGAGGTGCGGGAGAGCAGCAGCTCCTCGGCGGAGTAATCCTTCTTGTGCTTCTTCAGGTCTTCCTCCGCATACTTGCCGCTAAAGACAATCCAGCCGCCCGTGGCCTGCCAGTCTGGCCCCACCTTCACGGAATTGAGGCGCATGCCGGGGCAGTAGTCGAACATGGCCGTATCGTAGATGAGAATCTCCTGCCCCACGGATGCCGAGATGGAGAGGTTGTACGATGAGTTCCCGCTGACATACAGGCCGCGCAGGAAGGTGTTGCCGGTCTTGGTGTCGTTCACCAGGTTGTCGCGGAACTCGATGCGGTTGTTGTCGGCAATCTGCGTGTTCCCGTTGACATGGATGAACATGCCGCCTGCCAAGGGGTAGGCGGAGCTTCCGGTGACGGTGTTGCCGGTGAAGGAGATTCTGTCGTTCGCGGTGAGGGAGAGGGAGCAGTAGGACACATAGCCCGCAGCGCCGATGGTGGCCGAGTTGCCGGAGAACTCCATATCCCCGTTTCCCATGATAAGGGCCGCGCTGTCCGTGTAGAGCGCGCCGTTGGCGAACGTGCCGCTGCCAACGTTGCGGCTGAACTCCACGTAATCGTTGTAGCACATGCTCAGGGTGTTCTTCACATACACCGCCATGCCCTCGCACGCGCCCTCGTTGCCCGAGAAGGACAGGCTCCCGTTGCGGTCCATCTCCAGGTCGTATGCGTACACGGCACCGCCGGGGCTCCCGCTGCTGTTCTCGTTCCCCTGGACGAGCAGCGTTGTGTTGTTGGAGATGATGGCCTTGTTGGCCAGAATGGCCGCGCCGCCGGATTGGGTAACCTTGTTGCCCGTGAACGAGACGAGTTCGTTGCCCCTGATTTCGAGCTTGGCGGTGCCGTCGGCGCAGATGGCACCGCCGCCGTGCTTGGCGGAGTTGCCGCTGAACACCAACGTCTCGTTGTCAGTGATGCGCAGGAAATCGAGGGAGCCGAACCCTTTGGTTTCCACGGCAATGGCGCCGCCGCCCTCCTGCGAGGTGTTGTCGATGAACCTGAGGGTGCCATTGTTGTCGCTGATGGTGATGGCCGTGCAGTACAGCGCGCCGCCATACCCGCCGGTGGCGGTGTTGCCGTCAAACAGCATGTCCCCGTTGCCGGAAATCGTGAGGGAGCCGAACCAGCCGCCGCCCGCATCGCCCTCGCTGCGCACATAGACGGCGCCGCCGCTCAATGCGGAGTTGCCGCACATGTCCACCTGCATGTTGTCCTTGATTTCCAGCGCGGCTCCCCTTTCGCCGGAAATGGCGCCGCCGTTCGCCCCGGAAACAGAGTTGCCGTTGATGCCCAGCTGGCGGAAGTCTCTGAACCCGCTCGCCAGGAGCCTGTCTCCATCCCAGAATGCCTTGAAAAACACGCTGCCGCCGGCATCCTGCACTTTGTTGCCGCCCAGGGTGAGGACCCAGCCGTTGCCCTCCCACAGCTGGTAGTTGCCGGTGGTGCGCACGCCCTTATCCTTGGCATCCACGTCATTCAGCAGCTCGTAATGCGCGTTCACGTCGGAATGGTCGCTTATATCCTGCGCGCTTCTCACTTTTACATCGGTTATCGAAACGGCGGCAAGGGCAGCGTGCGGAACGGTCACCGCCCCCAGCAGGGCGGCCATCAGCAAATGTGGCAAGCGGATTTTCATGGCGAGTGCGTGCCGGAATACAACAACGGTGCGCGATTATACCGCAAATCGCACCCCATTGCAATGCCCGCAACATGGGAATTTGATTGAAGGTATCGGGCGCGGTTGGTAGGCGGGCGGAGTTCTAATCCGCCCCGCCATGGGTCGCAGCTCTCCGTGGCTCGTTACCACTCGCCACCCCGCCCGACCAAACCAAATCGTCAATCGTCAATTGTAAATCCCATGGTGGTGTGGTTCGCGGCACCTGCCCCCGCGGGGGGCGTGCGATTTTTTGCGGCATTCTCGGGAATAGTTGCAAATTGTGCTTGCCAAGGGTTGCGAGGTGTGTATAATGAGCGCGGCTAACAACGAGCTGTAGCGCAGGCTGGTAGCGCGCTTCGTTCGGGACGAAGAGGTCGCAGGTTCGAATCCTGTCAGCTCGATGCACATTGAAAGCCCGGAACCGCTGCATGGGCAGCACCACGGCACAGGCGGCCCCCCGCCGAACCCCAGGCGCACGCGCCGCATTCCCCGTTCCGGGCCCCACCGCAAACCGCTTAGCCGCACCCTCATTCCACAACACAATCCAAGATTATGTCCGGTCATAACAAATGGTCCAAGATTAAGTTCACGAAGGCGGCAGCCGACGCGAAGAAGGGCAAGATATTCGCCCGATTCTCCCACGAAATCACGCTGGCCGCCAAGAGCGGCGGCGGTGACGTGGACACCAACCCGCGCCTGCGCGCCGCCATCGAGGGCGCCAAGGCGGCATCCATGCCCAAGGAAAACATCGACCGCGCCGTGAAGAAGGGCACGGGCGAGCTCCAGGGCGCCACCATCCAGGAGGTGACCTACGAGGGCTACGGCCCGGTGGGCACCGCCATCATCGTGGAGGTAGCCACGGACAACACGAACCGCTGCTCCTCTGAAATCCGCACCATCTTCTCGCGCAACGGCGGCAACATGGGCACGCCCGGCTCCGTCTCCTACCAATTCGACCGCAAGGGCGAGGTGCGCGTGATCGACGAGTCCCTGGACGAGGATGCGGCCATGGAGCTTGCCATGGATTGCGGTGCGGACGAGTTCGAGCAAGGCGATTCCGATGGCGAGTGGGTGTTCACCTGCGGGCCGACGGACCTACAGGCGGTGTCCGCCGCTTTGAGCGCCGCCGGCAAGAACGTGACGGGCATGAAGCTCATCATGGTGGCGCAGAACCCGACCGTGATATCCGATGTGGACACGGCGCACAAGGTGATGCGCATCTACGAGCTGCTCGACGACTACGACGACACGATGAACGTGTTCACGAACTTCGAGATAGACGAGGCCATCCTGGACCAGCTGTAACCACGCGCGAGCGGTCATGAGCGAGCCGAACGAACAGGGCATGCAGGAACACCGGCACAGCGTCCACGTGCGCAATGCCGGGGATTCCGCGCAGCAGCAGGGCAACGGCCGCAACGGCAGGCACCGCCACCGCAACGGCGGCGGCAACGGCAACAACAACCCCGGCTACAACGCCAACGGGGATGCCCGCCAGAACCGCAACCGCCACCAGAACCGCAAGAAGGGCGGAAACAAAAAGAACTTCCGCCAGCAGCAGGAACCCATACCCCAGGGGCGCGCATACGTGCCCGTGGGCGAGCCGGAACAACTCACCGGCATCCTGGAAATCACCGCCAAGGGGTTCGGCTTCATCCGCACGCAGGAAACCGGCTGGGCGCCCTCCGACAACGCGGTGTACGTGCCGGCGGACATCATCGCCCAGCACCACCTGCGCCCGTTCGTGGAGGTGACCGGCATGGCGCAGAAGTACGAGCGCGGCCACCAGCTCATCTCCGTGCAGAGCGTGAACGGCCTGCCGCCGGAGGAGGCCGCCGCCAGCCCGCACTTCGAGGACCTCAAGGCCGTGAACCCCACCCACCGCCTCGCGTTCGAGACCAACTCCAACCGCTACACCACGCGCACGCTGGATTTGGTGGCGCCCGTGGCGCGCGGCCAGCGCGGGCTCATCGTGGCACCGCCCCGCACCGGCAAGACCACCCTGCTCATGCACATTGCAGAGGGCGTGCGCGAGAACTACGAGGAGGACATCCACCTGATGATCCTGCTGGTGGACGAGCGCCCGGAGGAGGTGACCGAATTCAAGCGCACGCTTCCCGGCGCGGAAATCTTCGCCTCCAGCAACGACAGCGGCGTGCGCGAGCACTGCCGCATCGCGGAGATGTGCATCGAGCGCGCCAAGCGCCTGGTGGAAAACGGACGCCACGTCCTCATCCTCATGGATTCCATCACCCGCCTCGCACGCGCCTACAACAACGCCGAGCGCGGCAGCGGGCGCACCATGAGCGGCGGTATCGACGCCCGCGCGCTGGAAACCCCGCGCCGCCTCTTCGCCGCCGCGCGCAACACCCGCAACGCCGGCTCCCTCACCATCCTGGCCACCGCACTCATCGAGACCAACAGCCGCATGGACGAGCTCATCTTCCAGGAGTTCAAGGGCACGGGCAACATGGAGCTGGTGCTCAACCGCCGCATCGCGGAAATGTACATCTACCCCGCCGTGGACATCCTGAAGAGCGGCACACGCAGGGAGGAGCTCATCCTGCCGGAGATGATGCTGGAGAAAATACGGCTCATCCGCCGCGGCCTGGCCAACTACAAGCCCACGGAGGCCATGGAGCGCCTGCTCTTCTTCCTGCGCAAGTGCCCCACCAACGCGCAGCTGCTGCTGGATATCAAGAGCAGGAATTGAG
>JAKSOU010000028.1 GCA_024405435.1 Akkermansia sp.
AACTCATCAAGCAGCTGCCCATCTCCCTGCCGAGCCGCGTGAAGGTTCAGGAGGAGACGCTGGTGACGCTGAGCCTGGACCCGGCCACGCGCAAAGCACTGGAGCAAAAGGCGTTCCGCTGCGGCAAGACGCTGGCGGAGTTCCTGGCGGACGAGGTGCCGCGCCTGGGCGAGAGCGACAACCAGCCCGCCGAGTAGCAGCCAACGGCCAACCGCACAGGGAAATGCAAGAGGTCGCCGCACTGCCGCCGGGCACCATCCTCGGCAATGAGAAGTACAAAATACTGGTTGCGCGCGGCCAGGGCGGCTTCGGCATCACCTACGCCGGGTGGGACTTTTCCCTGGAGCGCAACGTGGCCATTAAAGAGTGTTTCCCGCAGGACATCTGCGTGAGGGACGCGGAAACCGCGGCAATCGCACCGCGCACGCCCGCGCTGCAGGAAGCGTACCTGGCCGCCATGGCGGACCTGCAGAAGGAGGCGCGCCTGCTGGCCGGGCTCAACCACCCGAACATTGTGCAGGTGCATGACGTGTTCGCCGCGAACGGCAGCCTGTTTTGCGTGATGCACTGGCTGGAGGGCGACACGCTGCGCGACCGCCTGGATGCCGCGGAGGCGGAGGATGCACTCATACCGCCAGAGCAGGTGGAGGAGTGGTTGCGGCAGCTGCTGGACGCGCTGGGCTACATGCACGCGCAGGGAGTTATCCACCGCGATATCAAGCCGGAGAACATCATGTTCAACGAGAGCGGGCGGCCCGTGCTGGTGGATTTCGGCTCCGCTGTCAACATCTCGCGCCTCACGCACACGCTCACGCAGGGCGCCTTCTCCGCCTCATACGCCGCGCCAGAACAGATTTCCGGCAAGGGGAAGATCGGGCCGTGGACGGACTTCTACTCCCTGGCCGCCACCTGGTACGAGGTGTTCTCCAACTGCGCTGCGGAGGAAACCGTGCGCCGCATGATGGAGGACAGCCTGGCCCCGCTGGAGAAGCTGGTGCCGGCGCGCGTGCACGCCGCGCCGCGCATGGCGGCGGGCATCATGCGCAACCTGGAGCTGCGCACCGCCGCGCGCTGCCAGAGCGCGGCGGAATGGCTGGCCATGCTGGACGGCAGGCCCCAACCGCGCAAGCCTCGCCGGAAAGGGAAGCTCCGCAGCCTGCTGTGGGCGTGCGCGCTGGCGGCCGCCGTGCTGGGCTGGTGCGTGGGGGGCCAAGACGCCGCGCCGCCCGCGCAGGACGAGGAATCGCACGCCGCGGAAACCGCCGACGGGGAGGTGGATTTGGATGCGCTCACGGAACGCGCGTGGAAGCACTACGGGCTGGACAAGCTGCTGGAGAAGCGCAAGCCGTTCGTGGATGAGCAGCGGGGAATCATATCCCGCTACCGCAAGGAATGCGCAGCCTTGCTGGAACGCTTCCGGCGCGACCCCTCCGTGACCGAGCACCTGGACGTGCCGCGCCGCGCGTTCGCGGAACTCTACAAGCAAGCCCAACAGCAAATCGACGAGCTGGAAAACCGCTACCAGAAGGGATTCATTGAGCCGTACGAGGCCATCCTCGAATCCATGAAGAGCGGGCATGGCTGGAAGGGGCTTTCCGCTCTGGAAAAGCTGGCGCTCACGCATGCCGTCTCCTCACGTATCAACACTCGCATGAACGAGGCGTGCGGCAACTCCGGCCTGTACTACCTGAGCAACATCGACCACCTGTCGGCGGCGCAGGTTGAAGAAGACGGCAAACTGCAGGATGTCATCGACCGACACCAAGCCGCGCGAGACCGGCAGGAAACAACCCGGCAAGAGGAGGGGCAGCGGCAGAGGGAAACGGAACGGGAGCCCAACATGGAGGCCCTGTACGAGAAGGTGCGCGCGCAGAGCGGCATGGTGGAGCTCATGCAGAAGGCGGAGCGCATGCGCAAGGAGTACGCTGCCATCCCCGCGGAGGGATTGCAGACCATGGAGCGCATCGCCCGGGAAGGCATCGCCAAGGCCAAGGCCGCACCCATAGACGATGTCTCAAAGGCACAGTCGGACGCATACAAGCGCATTCAGGCATGCGAGTGCGACTACAAGATCAAGACCTCTAATTTCCGCAGCCGCTACCGGAAGGAAGTGAATAAACCCATGAACAACATCGTTGCCAATTGCGGCCGCACATCCAAGTTCACATTCGTCACGGAGGACGAGCGTGACTTGCTGCCCGACATCCGCGACCGCATCCGGGAGGAAATCGAGCCGTACTTGGACCTGCCCTTTGTGGCTGATGCGGACGGGGATGCTGCGCAGGACATGCTGCGGGAGGGCATCAGGGAAATGGAGCGGCAAAGGGAGGCGGTGCGTGATGCGGCGGCGGAGAAGCTGTACCACCGCGTGGTGGACGAGAAGAAGCTGGAGTCCTTAATGGCGCAGCGGAAGGAGCTGGAGCGGAAGAGGAGCGCCCTGTACAAGGCGTGCAAGGAGGAAATCAACGCCTACGCGGACAAGGTGGTGCCGCAAATCAAGGCTCTGCCCCGCAAGCAGTGGAACGCCGCCATCGAGTCCGCTGAACAGCAGGTGGTGCAGATCAGCTACAAGTACGAACAGAAGGACAAGCCCCTGGTGGTGGAATCTCGGAAGGTGGCGTCTATGGCGCTCTCCTATCTGGACTGCATCAAGAAGGCCAAGGGCAAGGAGTTCACCGGGCTCACCGCGGAGGAGAAAAAGCTCATGCCGCGCGTGGCGCATCTGGCCATGGCGAAGGTGGACGGCGGCGAGTATCAAATGGGCGTCACCATGCCCATGACGGAAGGATGCTTCGTCACGGGCAATCCCATTGAAGACCGCGTGTACGAGGGCGAGCCGGAGGAGGACGACGAGGAGGGGAACCGACGAGCTCGGCCTGTAAGCGCTACAGCGCGCGCAAATCCTGCCGGATGGCCCTTTGCAATTCATCCACGCTTGCGAATTTCTGTTCCGGGCGGATGAAGCGGTGGAGGGCCACGGCGAGGCGGGAGTTGTAGAGGTTGCCAGACCAGTTGGGAAAATGTGCTTCCAGGCGCGGGAGCTTGCGTGATTCGTGGATGGTGGGGCGGAGGCCGATGTTGGCGATGCCGGGGATTTCCTTTCCATCGATGATGGCGGAGACGGCGTACACGCCGAAGGGGGGCAGGCAGGAGTGCGGCTGCGGGGTGATGTTGGCGGTGGGGAATCCGATGGTGCGGCCCAGGTGGCGGCCATGCTCCACCACGCCGTGAATGGCGAAGGGATGGCCCAGCAGCGCGGTGGCATCCTCCAGCCCGCCCTGCGCCAGCAGCTCGCGGATGCGGCTGGAGGAAACGCGCGCGCCGCCGCGCTCCAGCAACTCGTTCACCGCCACGCGGATGCCGTGGCGCTCGCCGTAGGCGCGCAGGGTGTCCGCGTTGCCGCTGCCTTGGCTGCCGAAGCGCCAGTTACCGCCCACGGAGAAACACGCGATGTTCAGCGCGCCGCGCAGGGAGTCCAGGAACGGCTCGGCCTCCGTGTCCGCCAGCTCGCGCGTGAACGGCATGCACAGGTGCACCTGCATGCCCGCCTGCTCCAGAAGGTGGGCTTTGTATTCGGGGTCGGGCGTGAGTAAATCGGGGTGCGCCTGCGGGCGCAGCACGCTGGCGGGGTGGTTGGCGAAACTCATCACGGCGCGCACGGAATCCGGCGCATCGGCGGCATCCAGCACGCGGCGGTGGCCCAGGTGCACGCCATCGAAAAATCCCATGGCCAGGCTTGCGCGGCGTCCGTTGAGAACGCGCGCAAGCTCGTCAATGCTGTGGCATGTTTCCATCATGGCTGAATTCAAAGCAGGGCTTTCGCCAAATCCGCCAGGGCCAGGACCTGGACACCGTTCACCTCGCCAAGGCTTTCCCGGCCGCCGTAGATAAGCGCGGGGGGCGCCGACTCCGCCACGCCTGCCGCGAACTTGCGCACGTTTTGCCCCATGCTGTCCATGTAGGTGGTGCCGGATTTTATCTCGATGGGATGGGGCCTGCGGGCCTCGTCCCAGATGAGGTCCACCTCGAAGCCGCGCGTGTCGCGGAAACAGTAGAGGTCCGCCTTCTTGCCCGCGTTGAAGCGCGTTTTGAGGGCCTCGGATACCACCATGTTCTCGAATATCTGCCCCAGGAGGGGGTCGCGCCCCATCTGCTCCGCCGTGGTGATGCGCAGCAGGGAGGCAACCACTCCCGGCTCCGTGAAGTAGATTTTCGGGGATTTGGTGAGGCGCTTGCCAAAGTTCCGGTAGTAGGGGTACAGGGTGAAGACGATGTACGAGGCCTCCAGCACGGAAAGCCAGTTTTGAAGCGTGGTGGTGCTCACGCCCACTCCCTGCGAGAGTGATGACAGGTTGACCACCTGCCCCACACGCGATGCCAGCTGCCGCAGGAAGAGAAAGAAGGCGTGGTAGTCGCGCACCTGCACCAGCTGCCTCAAATCTCGCTCCAGGTAGGTGCTGATGTAGTCCGCATACGCGAACTCGCTCTCCACACCACCTGCATGCACACGCGGCAGACCGCCGCGCAGCAGCATCTCGTCCCGCGGCAGGCTGATGCCCGCATCCCTCAGCTCCGCCTGGGAGAGCGGCAGCAAATCCACCAGCCCCGTGCGCCCGGAAAGTGATTGGCTGACCGCCTCCTGCAACTCGATTTGCCGGCTCCCCGTCAGCACATACATGCCGGGGCGGTCTTCACGGTCGATGAGCCCCTGCAGATAGCTCGGCAGGTCCGGCGTGTTCTGCACCTCATCGAATATGCACGGCGCGCGGTGCACCTCCAGGAAATGCAGCGGGTCCGCACGGAAATGGTCCCTCTGGTGCACATCCTCCATGCTCACATAGTCGTATTCCGGGCACAAATGCCGCACCAGCGTCGTTTTTCCCGACTGCCGCGGCCCGCTCACCGTCACGGCAGGGTACATGGACAGAAGCCTCTGGAAGTGGCTGCTGACATGGCGCTCGATGTATGGCTTCTTATCGCTCATCGCCAATAACTTAGCATGCCTTGTGTAAAATTTCAAGTAAAACTTCAAATTTTACACAAGATTATATAAAACGTTTACTGCAAAAGCTCTGTGTTGTGCAAAAGGCCCGTGCCCTTAGGAGCGGAGGGGGAAGGAATCGGAGAGCGGGTAGTCCGGCACGTGGATGAGCTGGACGCCGTAGAGCTCGGCGATGGCGGGGGCTTGGGAGGCGGGGTAGTCCTCGCCGTAGTAGATGGTTTTCACGCCGTGGGCGCAGAGGGCCTGCATGCAGGAGGTGCAGGGCATGGTGGTGCAGGCCACCACCTTGGCCTCGCCGCGCTTGAAGAGGCTGCAGAGGTTGATTTCCGCGTGGAGCATGAACTTCTGGCGCTCCTCGCGGGAGTCCCAGAAGCCCTCCGGGGCGGTGAAGCCGGGGAAGAGGCCGTTGTAGGCGGTGCCGATGACGCGGTTGTCCTTGTCTAGGGCGGCGGCGCCCACCTTGCGGTAGGGGTCCTCCGAGCGCAGGGCGGCCACGTGGGCCAGGGCCATCACGTACTGGGGGATTTGCAGTCTGTCTTTCATGGCGGGGTGGGGATATGGGGAAATTCAGATGCGGGTGGTGAGGGCGTACCCGGCAAACAGCAGCAGCACGCCCAACACGAGCGATGCCAGTATGTAGGCGAGACCAAGCCCGATGGCGCCCTGTCTCACGAGCGCTAGGTTCTCATTGGCGAAAGCGGAGAATGTGGTGAAACCGCCGCACACGCCCACAGTGAGCGCGGCGCGCAGATCCGGGTGCAGTGAGAACCCGCGCTCGAACAGCCCGGTGAGCAGGCCGAGCAGCAGGCAGCCGGCCAGGTTGATGGCCAGCGTGTGCCACGGGAACGCGGTGGTTTCCACCCAGTTCTTCACCAGAAGCCCGGTGAGGTGGCGCAGGATGCCCCCCACAAAGCTGCCGAATCCGATGAAGAGCGCGGTCTGCATGCGTGCTTCGTGTTACGCCATGCGGGCGTGGGCATCCGCCTCGATGGCCTTCCAGAGCGAGTCGATGCCGGCTTCCACGGCGGCCTTGGCGCTTGCCACGTCTGCGCCCTTCTCTCCGTGGGCGAAGAGGTAGTACTTGATCTTGGGCTCCGTGCCGCTGGGGCGCACCGCAAAGCTGCGGCCGTCCGCCAAATCGATGAAGAGCATCTTCTCCGCGGGCACGGGGTCGCCCTCCGCGTCCACCATCTTGCCGGAGGAGAAATCGCGCACGGCCACCACGGCGGCGCCGTCCATCTCGCTGGGCGGGTTGGCGATGTAGTCCTTGGTGAGGGAGGCGATCTTGGCTGCGCCGTCCGCGCCCTCCATGACGATGTTCTTGCCGAGCTCCTTGTAGTAGCCGAGCTCCCTGTAGATGTTGTTGAGGCACTCCAGCAGGCCGATTCCCTGGGTGGCGAGGTAGGCGTTCATCTCCGCCAGGCAGAGGGCGGCGCAGTTGGCGTCCTTGTCGCGCACGAAGTCCTGTGCGAGGTAGCCGTAGCTCTCCTCGCCGCCGAAGACGAAGTACTTGCTGCACTCCAGGCGCAGGGCGCGGGTCTGCTCCTCGGTCATGGAGCGGTAGCCCTTGCGCTTCTCCGCGGGGATGGCGTCCTCATACTTGCCGAGCTTGGCGGCAATCCACTTGAACCCGGTGAGCACGTTCACCGTGGCAATGCCGAAGTGTTCCGCGATGGCATCCTGCAGCGGCGAGGTCACAAAGGTTTTCACCATCACCGCGTGCTCGATGTTCTGCGGCGTCACCAGCCCCAGCTCGCGCATGCTCATGCAGCGGTACCACGCCAGCAGGCAGCCCGTCTGGTTGCCCGTGAGCAGCTGCATCTTGCCCGTCGCCTTGTCGCGAACCGCGATGCCCATGCGGTCGCAGTCCGGGTCCGTGGCAATCACCAGGTCCGCGTTCTCGCGGTCTGCCTGGGCAATGGCCATGTCCAGCGCGGGTGCGTTCTCCGGGTTGGGGCTGGCCACGGTGGGGAAGCGGCCGTCCTGCACATCCTGCTCCGCCACGGTGGAGAGCTGGCAGCCGATGCTCTTGAGCATGGGGACGATGCAGCGCTTGCCGGTGCCGTGCAGGTTGGTGTACACCACCTTGGCGGACGCCTTGCCGAAGACCTCCGGGCGCAGCACGATGCCCTTGAGGCGCTTGATGTAGATGTCGTCCACCTCCGCGCCGAGCACGCGCAGCTTGCCCTGTTGCTCCGCGGGCAGGGGCTCGTAGGTGTCGCTGGTGAGCGCGTTCACCTCGGCGATCACTCCCTTGTCGTGCGGGGCCACCAGCTGCGCGCCGTCGTTGAAGTAGGCCTTGAACCCGTTGTCGTGCGACGGGTTGTGGGAGGCGGTGATCATCACGCCGGTGTCCGCGTTCAGCTCACGGATGGTGAAGGACACCTCCGGCACGGAGCAGGGGCCGTCGAACAGCGCGCAGTCGCATCCCAGGTCCGTGCAGATGCGCGCGCACAGCTCCGCGAAGTCCCGCGAGAAGTGGCGCGTGTCGTGCCCGATGACGATGAGCGGCTTGCGGCCGGTGCCCTCCGCCTCCACGAATCGGCGCACATAGGTGATGAGGCCGCGCATGGCGCGCCCCACGTTGAAGTAGTTCATGCTGGCGGTGCCCACGCAGGGGAACTCCGGGCGCCCGTTCACGCCGCCCTTGCCCTGTTCCGCGGGCATGACGATATTGCCGACGGTGCGTCCGCGCAAGCCGCCGGTGCCGAAGGCGAGGGTCTTGTAGAAGCGGTTGTTGAGCTCGTCCCACTCGCCGGCCTGCACCAGCTCGGCAATGGCGGCGGGCACCACGGGATCCGCCGTGCCGCCGGTGAGCAGCCTGATGTTCTCAAGGGACGATGCAAGCAGCCTGCCTTCCGCAACCGCCTGCTCCAATGCGGGGAAAATCGTGTCTGTCATACGCGCACCATCCTACCACGCGCACCCGCGCGCGGCAAGACAAAACGCGCAATTCGCCATCCGCGCAGGCGCGGCGCAGGCGTCAAAGGCTGAGCCTGACCTTCAAGCTGTCCCTCGTGTACTGCTCCACCTCGGCCTTGTTGTCGGGATCCTGCACGTACTCCAGGAGCTGCTGCTCGGTGAACTCGGGGTGGTCGCGCTTGATGGCCTCCACTGCATCCTTGGTGGCCTCTATGCCCACATAGGCGACAAATCCGGAAATGGCCGTGACGACGATGAAGATGACGAGGCCGATCCAGCTGAGCACGCGGCCCGTGCTGCCCTTGCGGTACTTGCACAGGCCGATGATGGAGAGGATGAGGCCGACAATCCAGCAGAACAGGGAGCCGATGATGGAGAGGACGCCCAGGACAACGGACATTTCTTTCTCTTGCGGCACCTGCGCGGGGATGGGAGGAAGGTTTTCTTCTGACATGGCTTTGCGATGGGATTAAGTTGTACGCATTGTATCAGGCCGCGGGGCTGCCTGCAAGCTCCATGATGGTCAGAGTAGTTGCGCGATGCGCCCGGCCAGCCCGGCGGGGGTGGCGGCGGCATCCGCCGCAAGCGGGGTGAGCCAGTCCTCGCGGCGCAGCCAGGTGCGCTGGCGCTTGGCGTATTGGCGCGTGGCCAGGTGGATGTCCGCCTGCAGCTGCGCCGTGTCGCTTTCGCCGCCCTGCAGGTGTTGCATGATTTGCGGCAGGCCGAGCGTCTTGGCCGCGGTGGCGGAGAGGGGCTTTCCCGCCACGGCGCGCACCTCGTCCAGCGCGCCGCCCTGCAGCATGGCCGCCGTGCGGTGCGCGATGCGTGCATCCAGCTCCGCCGTTTCGCGCGTGATGACGAAACCCGGCCCGGCAGCCCCGTGCCGCCAGTTCTGCTGCCAGTACGAGAGCGGCTTGTCGCCCAGCAGCACAATCTCCAGGTTGCGCACCACGTAGCGCGGGTTCTGCAGGTTGGTGGCGGCCGCGCCCGCGGGGTCGGCCTCCTGTAGCCGCCGCACCGCCTCCTCCGGCGGCAGGGCGTTCAGTTTCGCGCGCAGGGCGGGGTCGCTCGGCGGCGCGGGGGAGATGCCGTGGCTGATGAATTTCACGTACAGGCCGGAGCCGCCCGTGACGATGGCGCGTTTGCCGCGCGCGGCGATGTCCCGGATGGCTTCCAGTGCGCGGCGGGCGTGCAGGGCGGCATCGTTGTTCTCCTCCACCCCCATGAACCCCACCAGGTGGTGCGGCACGCGCGCACGCTCCCTCGCGCCCGGCGCGGCGGTCAGGATGGGCAGCTCGCGGTACACCTGGTAGGCATCCGCGCTCACAATCTCCGCATCCCCCAGCTGCTCCGCCAGCTCCACCGCCACCGCGGATTTCCCGGAACCCGTGGGCCCGAGGATGAAGATGGGGCGTTCCGCCATGACAGGGGGGGTGTTCAGGCTCAGCGGATGAAGTTGGTGGTGGCGCGGGGGAGCTTCTCCGCGGGCGGCAGGGCTGCAAAGGCCTTGACCGCGCGCGCCAGGTTGGCCCCCAGCTGGCGCATGATGGCCAGGCCCTCCTCGTCCTTCAGCACCTCCTCCGGCGCGTTGCCGTGCACCTCGTTCCAGTAGAAGGAGGACACGATGGGCATCTGGTTGATGGTGAAGTGCTTCTGGATGACATCCAGCGTGGCGAGCGAACCCGCGCGGCGGGATGACGCCACCGCCGCCGCAGGCTTGCCCGTCAGCAGTCCGCCCGCCGCCACGGAGAGGCGGTCCATCAGGCCCATCAGGCGCCCGCTCGGATGCCCGTAGTACACCGGGGAGCCGAACACGAACCCCTGCGCATCCCGCGCCTTCTCGATGATGTCGTTGCAGGCGTCGTCCTTGAACACGCACTTGCCGGTTCCGCTGCGGTGGCAGTAGCCGCAAGCGGCGCAATCGAACGCGGGGCCGCTGCCCGCGTGGATGATTTCCGCCTTCACGCCGGCGCGCTCCAGCTCCTCCGCCACCACGGAGAGCGCGGTGTAGGTGCAGCCCTTCTCATGCGGGCTGCCGTTGATGAGCAGCACCTTGCAGGTGCCGGAAGTGCCGGCGGCCGCGGGTTCCGCCGCCTCCACGCCCAGGGCGGCCGCCGCGAGCGCCCCGCCGGCCGCGCCCGCCTTCGCCAAAAAGTCTCTTCTGTTTGCCATGCTGATACTTGTACACCAACCGCCAATGCACGTCAAGCAGAGAGTGCATGATGGAGGGCAACCGCCACCCTCCGTTCCCGCCGGGCACGCACATCTGCTTGCAGCGTGCGTGCGGGCTTGGTATACTGCGGGCGGTGATTGGGAACATTACAGCCTTGCTGTGCGTCCTGGCCCTGCTGTTGGGCGTCGGCCCGGCGTTGGGCGCGGGCATCAGCGGCACGCAGCAGCAGGGCGGCGCCCTCAAGGCGCGCCGCACCTCCACCCGCGTGCCGTCCCGCCAGCAGGCCGTCTCCTTTTCCTCCTTCGTGGTGAAGGCTTGCGCGCAAATGCCCCGCGGCGGCGGGTACGCCGCCAACACCGACACCATCCGCAACCTCTCCGCCACCGCCGTGTACTGGGACGCCGCCGCGCAGCGCCTGCACGTGGACCCGGCGGCGGCGCAGCCCTCGTTCTGCTCGTCGGCGTGCTATGTGGCGCTGCTGCGCGCGCTGGAGCTGTGGCAGCAGCACATCCGCCGCCACCTGCCGCCGGAAGCGTGGCAGGCGCTGGACATAACGGAGCAGAAGGACGGCATAGGCGTGTGGGGGCGCGCGAACGCGAACGGCCCGGGATTCGCCAAGCTGGTGCACGACTTGCAGGCCGGGCGCAATTTCGAGGACGTGCGGCTGGCGCGCCCCGGCGATTTCCTGAAGTTCTTCTGGACGGAGGAAATCGGCTGCCGCGAGCGCGGCCACCAGGTGGTGTACCTGGGCACGGAGATGAAGGACGGCAAGCCCTGCATCCGCTACTGGTCCTCCAACTCGCCGGACGGCTACGGCGTGAAATCCACCCCCGCGGAGGAGATGCACCATCTGATCTTCACACGCATCACGCGGCCGGAGATGTTTGCCCGCGCCGCACGCCTGCCGGAGACCGACGAATGGCTTTCCGACATGCAGAGGAAGCCCTTCACCTATGATGAAATCCGCACGGCCTGCGGCATCATCCCGCGCGCGGATTGAATACGCTTGCGCGGGGTGGGCGGGCGTGTTAGAATGCCGCGCAGAAGAAGCAATCCTCATCCCTTTCAAAGCTCCATGGACAAACTTATCGTAGAAGGCGGCCACAAGCTGGGCGGGCGGCTGAACATCAGCGGTTCCAAGAACGCATCCCTGCCCATCCTGGCGGCTTCCCTGCTCACGGACGACCCCGTGCGCATCTCCCGCGTGCCGGATGTTTCCGACACCAACTACATGATTCAAATCCTCAGCCAGCTGGGAGCCTCCGTGGAGCGCTCCAGCGGCACCGTGCGCATCGAGTCGCCGGACGGCATCTCCTCCTCCGCCTCGTACGAGCAGGTGCGCAAGATGCGGGCGTCCATCTGCCTGCTGGGGCCGATGATGGCGCGCATGAAGCGCTGCACGCTGCCGCTGCCCGGCGGCTGCGTGATAGGCGACCGCCCGGTGGACCTGCACGTGAAGGCCATCCAGGCGCTGGGTGCGCGGGTTCGCGTGAAGGGCGGCAACATGCTCATCGAGGCGCCGAACGGGCTGGTGGGCACCACGGTTGACATGCGGGGCGACAACGGGCCGACGGTGCTCGGCACGGACAACCTGATGATGGCGGCCGTGCTGGCGCGCGGCACCACGGTGATTGAATCCGCGGCCCGCGAGCCGGAGGTGGTGGACCTGGCGAACTTCCTCAACAAGATGGGCGCGCGCATCGAGGGCGCGGGCTCCCGCACCATCACCATCCACGGCGTGGAGAGCCTCCACGGCTGCGAGCACGCCGTCATCCCCGACCGCATCGAGACCGGCACCTTCATGGTGGCCGCCGCATTGGTCAGCGACGGCTTGCGCATCTGCCGCATCTGCCGGGAGCACGTGCAGGCCATAGCGGACCTGCTGGTGGAGTGCGGGCACAGCGTGGAGTTCTCCGCGGACGGCACGGAGGTGTTCGTGAAGCCCGGCGAGAAGCGCCTCAGCGGCAAGATCACCACCGCCCCCTATCCCGGATATCCCACGGACATGCAGGCCCAGATGACCGCCCTCTTCTCCGTCACTCCCGGCATCAGCGTGGTGAAGGACACCATCTTCCCCCAGCGCTTCATGCACTGCTCCGAGCTGAAGCGCATGGGTGCCAACATCAAGGTGGACAACGGAACCGCCATCATCACCGGTGTGGACAGCCTGTCCGCCGCGCCCGTGATGGCGAGCGACCTGCGCGCCAGCGCGGCGCTGGTGCTGGCGGCGCTGGCGGCGGAGGGCACCACGGAAATCCACCGCCTGTACCACATCGACCGCGGGTACGAGATGCTGGACGACAAGCTGCTGAGCATTGGCGCCGTGGTGAAGCGCGTGCACGACACCGAGGCGGAAGCAACCGCCGGAGCCTAACGTATTTTCTGTCACTCCCCACCGCCATGATTACCACCGAACACCCGCACGGAGAGGAATTCCCCATCCTGCGCATCGACACCCCGCTGTGCAGCGGAAGCGTTTCCCTGTACGGCGGCCACGTGCTGGAATGGGCACCCAAGGGCGCAAAGCCCGTGCTCTTCACCAGCCCCAAGATGGCCTTCAAGCCCGGCAAGGCCCTGCGCGGCGGCATCCCCGTCTGCTGGCCCTGGTTCGGCAAGAACACGGAGGATCCCTCCCTGCCGTCCCACGGCGTGGCACGCACCGCCCTCTGGCAGCTCGCCAAGCAGGAGGTGGACGACGACGGAACGGTCCGCCTGCTGCTGGCGCTGCCGCCCGCCGCGGAGCTGATGCCCAGCGCGGCGCTGGCCATCGAGATGGGGCGCACGCTCACGGTGAGCCTGATGACGCTGGACGTGCCTCGCAGCATGCCGTTCTCCGCCGCGCTGCACGCCTACTTTGCCGTGAGCGACTATGAGAAGGCGGCCGTGACGGGCCTGGAGGAATGCGCGTTCACCGAGTTCGCGGACGACCCCGTGAAGCATTCGGAGGACCCGCTGATACCCGCCGGGCACATCGACCGCATCTACTGCCCCGTGGACGAGCACGCGGACATCACCATCCACGACCCCGCGTGGGGCCGCAGCATCCGCATCACCCGCTCCGGCTCCGGCAGCGCCGTGGTCTGGAACCCCGGCGCCAAGCTGGCGGAGGGCATGGGCGACCTGGGAGCCGGCAACGAGCGCGGCATGCTCTGCGTGGAAACCACCGCCGTGCCCGCGGAGAACATCCTGCTGCGCTGCGGGGATACGCACCAGCTCACCATGCACGTGGAGCTGGTGGACATTGCCTGACACCCCGTTTATCCGATGAAGAAGCTGCTGCGCCGCCTGTTGAAGCTCTGCCGCATCCCGTGCATCGCGGTGCTGGCGCTGCTCGCCGTGGTGGCGGTGTGCGAGCTGCGCACGGAGCTGCCGTCCGCGCCGTACTGCCACAGCGAGGCGCAGGACTGCCGCGACGGCTCCGTGGGCCTGGTGCTCGGCTGCAGCAAGTACATCGCCCGCGGCAGGCTCAACTACTACTTCACCGGCCGCATCAAGGCCGCCGCCGAACTCTGGCGCGCCGGCAAGCTCCGCTGCATCATCGTCTCCGGCGACAACCGCGCCGCCAACTACAACGAGCCGCGCGACATGCGCAACGCCCTGGTGGCGGAAGGTGTGCCGGAGGACCGCATCGTGTGCGACTACGCGGGCCTGCGCACGCTGGATTCCGTGGTGCGCGCCAAAAAAGTCTTCGGCGCGGAGCCCCTCACCATCATCAGCCAGAAAGAGCATGTGGAGCGCGCCGTGGCCATCGCACGCCACCATGACATCGATGCCGAGGGATTCGAGGCCTCCCTGCCGTCCATCACCCGCGCCTCACGCCTCAAGCAGGGCATCCGCGAGCGCGCCGCACGCATCGCCATGGTGTGCGACTTCATCCTCGGCAGCCAACCCAGGCACCTCGGCGACCCCGTGCCGCTTCCCGAATAATGTACTCGCTCGTCTCATGCGCCGCGCTGGCCGGCATTGCGGAATGGGTCTGCTGCCCCGGCAGGCTGAACGCCCCGCTGTACCGCGCGCTGGCCGCATGCCCCGCTGTCCACCGCTGGGATGTTGCGGACAACGCGGCGGCGGCGTTCTTCGCTCTGGGGCGCGTGCAGGCCACGGGGCGTCCGGTGGCGGTGGTGGCCGGTAGCGGCAACGAGGCCGCAGCCATGCTTCCCGCCGCCGCGAACGCCTACTACGGCCGCCACCCCCTGCTCATCGTCACCGTGGACGATGCCGCCAACGGCGGCGGCACCGGCGCGCCCGGCTGCGTGGAGCAGGAATCACTCTTCGGCATCTACGCCCCCACCGTGCGGCTGGAGCTGCCGTGCCCGGTCTCCGACCTGCCGGATTTGGCGGGCCAGCTGGCGGAGGGTTTTCCGGTGCACCTGCAGCTGCGCGTGGATGCGGAAGCCGTGATGCCCGCGCGCGACATGAGCACGCTCACCGTGGCGGAACCGCCGGAAACACCGCCGTTCCGCGGCTCGCTGGTGGCGCTTTCCCAAATGCTGCGTTTCCACGCGCAGGAGGGTCTGGTGCTCATGATAGGCGCGCTGGAGCCGGCGGAGCAGGAGCCCGTGCTGTGGCTGGCGCGCACCCTGCGCGTGCCCGTGGTGGCGGATGCCGCCAGCGGCTTGCGCGAGGAGCTTGCCGCCTACTGCCTGCACGATGCGGAGGACATCTTGTGCGAGACCCCGCCGCCCTACGTGCTGCGTGTGGGAGCCGTGCCGGAATCACCCTTCTGGCCCATGCTGGAGGATATGCCGGACACCCGGGTCTTTTCCATCACCCGCAGCGGGTTCTCCGGCCTCACGCGACAGAGCGAGGTCATCGAGGGCGAGCCGGAGCAGATCATGAAAGCCCTCGGTGATGTGCCGCACGTGGGCGATGCCATGCGCCTGCTGCCCGCCTCGCGCCAGGCGTCCGGGCGCACGGAGGAGCTGCTGCTGGAGAGCCAGGAATCCGCCCCCGCGCTGGTGCGCGCGTTCTCCATGCACGCCGCCCTGGCGGAATGCACCTGCCTGGGCAGCCCCACCGCATCCGCGCTCTGGAACCGCTACGCGCAGTGGCAGGTGCCCACCCTCTACCTGCGCTCGCTGCACACCATGGGCTCCCAGGGCGTGCTCTCCACCTTCCTCGGCCTTTCCGCAGGCGCGGAAAGCGCCTTCTGCCTCATCGGGGATTTGGCGCTGCTGCGCGATATGGCCGCCCCCGCCATCCTGCCCCAGCTGCCGCCGGGGAAGCGCGTGATTGCCGTGCTCGCCAACAACGGCGCGGAGCAGGCCTTGCAAGACGCGGAGGACGACCCCGAGCTGGAGCGCCTGCTCTGCCAGCCGCAGGAATTCCGCGTGGCAGACCTGGCCGCCCTCTGGGGCGCCGCATGCTACCCCATCCACACGGAGGCTGATTTCGAGGTGCTGGACAACGCGGACAACGACGCGCTCATCTTCCTGGAAATCCTCCCGGAATGATAGTTCTCAAAACAGGCTGAGGATGGCGTCCGCAGCCTTGGCGGCGGCGCCTCCGTGGCCCAGGGTGGAGATGGATTCCTGCATCTCCGCCAGCACGCGGGCCCGCTCGTGCGGGTCGGTGAGGGTTTCCAGCTCCATCACGCAGTTCTCCGCGGTGAAATCCCCCTGGATGAGCTCCGTGGTGACGGTGCGGTTGGCCAGGATGTTCACCATGCCGATCCACTGGATGTCCACCACCATGCGCGCCAGCAGGTACGTGAGCGGCGCCACCTTGTACACCAGCGCAAAGGGCAGCTCGTGCAGAGCGGCTTCCATGGTGGCCGTGCCGGAGGTCACCAGCGCCGCCTCCGCGCGGTCCATCAGGTCGTGGTACAGGCCGGGGGTGATGTTGACGGCGCTCTGCGGCACGCCTGCGCGGTCGGCCATGCGGCGCATGGTTTCCGCCAGCTGTTCGTTGCTGGCGGAGGTCATGAATCTCCAATCGGGGTGGAGGGTGCGGGCTTCCGCCACCACCTGGAGGAAGATGGGGAAGTGGCGCTCAACCTCGCGCCGGCGGCTGCCGGGGAAAAGGCCGATGAGGTTTTTCTCCCGCACGTCCGGGTTGCGCTTGGCCAGGATATCCTCCACCAGCGGGTGCCCCACGAACTCCGTGCGCAGCCCCGCCGCCTCGAACAGCGGCTTTTCAAAGGGAAACGTGCACAGCATCAAATCCAGCACGCGCGCCAGCTTCGGGATGCGCCCGCGGTGCCACGCCCACACCATCGGCGCTATGAAATACGCTATCTTCGTGCCCGGCGACGCCTTTTTCACGCGCTCCGCCAGGCGCTGGTTGAACCCGGGGTAGTCGATGAGCAGCAGGCAGTCCGGCTTCTCCTCCGCTATGCGCCGCGTCGTTTCCCGCAGCTTGCGCGCAAAGAAGCGGATGTTGCGCAGCACATCCACAAAGCCTATCACGCCTGCGGCGTCCGCCCAATCCTCTATCTCCGGCACCAGCGCGTGCATCTGGCTGCCGCCAAGCCCCTTGATTTCCAAATCCGGGCGCCGGGCCAGCAGCTCCCGTACAAGCAGGGCCCCCTGCTTGTCGCCGCTCTTCTCCCCGGCCACCACGTAGAACGTCATGCCCCCTTCATAGCACAGCACGCCTACCGTTTCAAGCCAAACATTGTTCTTGATTTTTCCAGCCGTTCGCGTACAATTCTCCGCGCAGGGGTGTCACCATGCCCCTATCCCCGCTATGTCACAGGACAACCTTCAACACATCGAGCAGAACTACATGTGCGACCCCGACGCCGACGGCGGGTTCGTCTACACCACGGTGGAGGCCGCCATCAACTGGGTGCACAAGTACTCCCTGTGGCCCATGCCCATGGGCACCTCCTGCTGCGCCATCGAGTACATGGCCGCATCCTGCTCCCGGTACGATATCTCGCGCTTCGGTTCGGAAGTGAACCGCTACGCGCCGCGCCAGGCGGACTTCATGTTCATCTGCGGCACCATCACCTACAAGATGGCCATGCTGGTGCGCCGCATCTGGGACCAGATGCCCGCGCCCAAGTGGTGCATCGCCTGCGGCGCCTGCGCCTGCTCCGGCGGCATGTTCCGCAGCTACTCCGTGCTCCAGGGCGTGGACAAGATTGTGCCGGTGGACGTGTACATCTCCGGCTGCCCCCCGCGCCCGGAGGCCCTCCTCCAGGGGCTCATCACCCTGCAGGACAAGATCATGGCCACGGACCACCCGCTCAAGGACTTCTTCAAGACGCACAACCTGCGCGAGGCCCAGAACGCCGCCTCCGTGCCCACCGACGTCATCCTCGACTAACCCCGTACCCCCTTGCACGCCATGCCAAAACCCACCCTTACCGAACTTCAGAGCGCCGCGGCCGACAAGCTGTGCGCGCGATTCCCGCAGCTGGGCCGCAAGGAATTCCGCGGCGACACCACGCTGACCGTCCAGCCGGACGACTTGGTGCGCGTGATGACCTACGCCAAGGAGGCCTGCGGGTTCGACATGCTCGTGTGCGTGTCGTCCGTGGACAACCTGGGGCAGGAGCCGCGTTTCGAGGTGAACTACACCATCACCCAGGCGGAGACCGGGGCGAACATGCTGGTGCGCTGCCCCGTGGGCGGCGAGGAACCCTCCGTGCCCAGCGTGGTGCCCGTGTGGGCCAGCGCGGATTGGCTGGAGCGCGAGCAGTACGACCTCATGGGCATCGATTTCGCCGGGCACCCGGACCTGCGCCGCATCATGATGTGGGAGGGCTACCCCTACCACCCGCTGCGCAAGGATTTCCCCGTGCAGGGCAAGGAGTTCGAGCAGGCCGGAATGGCCTTCACCCAGGTGGCCCCCACCGCCGGCGGCCCCTTCACCACCGCCCCCGGCAAGACCGCCGCGGACCGCGAACCCCATCCCCGCGCCTGATTCCAACAAACCTTCACCGGCTCGGCGGGCACACCCCGCCGGGCCTTTTTTCTTGCCATGCAGCTTTCACCGGATTCCGACCCCGTGGCCCGCGCCCAAGCCTGGGTGGGGGATGCCGTCCTCGCGCTCTACGTGCGCGAGTGGATTCTCTCTTTCAAGGGCGAGATTGACGGCGATTTCTTTGTGGAGGTCACCAGCAACAACTTCCTGCGCCTCACCGGAAACGCCACCGGCGTGGAGGCCCAAATCGGCCGCGTCTACAAGGCGGAGGGCCTGGACGCCGCCTTCGCCTGGATTGAAACCAACCTGCGCCCCAAGATGGAGCAGCGCCTGCACGCCCGCCGTTCCACCCACCCCCACCACAAGAAGGGGTAGGGGGGCGCATGCCGTGAGAAGCCGCCGGCTCAGGGCTGGAGGCGCTGGATGTCCCAGGAGCCGTCCGGCTGCAGGGAGTACATGAAGCGGTCGTGCACGCGGCCGGGGCCGCCCTGCCAGAATTCCACATGGTGCGGCACAATGCGGAAACCGCCCCAGAAATCCGGGAGCGGGACATCGCCGTTGGCGAATTTGTCCTTGAGCTCCTGGAGTTTCATCATGAGGAGCTTCCTGGTGGAGATGACCTGGCTCTGGTGGGAGACCCAGGCGCCGAGCTGCGACTCGCGCGGGCGGGTGAGGAAGTATTTCAATGTCTCCGCGCGGCTGATTTTCTCCGCGCGTCCGTACACGATGATCTGCCGCTCCAGGGTGACCCAGGGCAGGAGCATGCACATCTCCGGGTTGGCGGCTATCTCCTGCGCCTTGCGGCTGGTGTAGTTGGTGAAGAACACGTACCCGCGGTCGTCGTAGTACTTCAGCAGCACGGTGCGCAGGGAGGGCATGCCCTGCGGCGTGGCGGTGGCGATGCTCATGGCGTTGGGCTCCGGTATGCCGGCCTTGAGCGCCTGCTTGAACCAGATGTCGAACTGCTCGAACGGGGAATCCGCCAGCGAGCTGCGGTGCAGGGTGTCCTTCAGGTATTCTTCGCGGAAGAGGGAAAGGTCCATGGTGATGAACGGGAAATTTTATCGGAAGATGATTTCGTTGATGCCGGTGTCGTCCTTCTGCGGGGCGCGGAGGCGCACCTGCTTGGCGCCGGGCTTGAGCTTGAAGAGCTGCAGGCGGCCGTTGCGCTCCGCGCAGGGCTTGTTGTCCACGGTGCATTCCGCGTTACCCACAACCAGCAGCTCCGTGCGCCCCTCCGGCACGTCCATGGAGATGTTGAGCGCCTTGCGGCCGCAGTTGTACGCCGTGGCGAAATCGCGGTCGCGCATGCTCTCTACCATCACGTCGTCGTCAATGGTGGGGAAGGTGAGCTGGAAGGTGTTGATCTTGATTTCCTCCGTGTTCTCGGAGATGTTGGTGAGGCGTACGGCGGCGATTCCCTGCTGCGGCACCTTCTCCGAAGGCAGGAAGAAATCCTTGCCGCGCTGGTGCAGCTGCGGCGTGACGGTGGTGCCGTCTCCCAGCACCAAATCCACGCGGCCCCACTTGCCGATGCCGGAATTGTCCAGGTTGATGTTGACGCCGGTGCAGATGATGGGGGAGGGGAAGCTCATCTCCAGGTAGCTGCCGGGCACGGCCTTCACCACCTCCAGCTGGCGCGCCAGCCCCACGGACGAGTTCTCGTTGTACGCGGCGATGCCCGGCATGTCTTGCAGGGTTTGGCGGATGTTGACGGGCAGCGGGCGGTTGATGGCGAACTCCGCCACGGTGAGCCGCCGCGGGTTCGGGCGGATGACGCGGTAGCGCAGCATGCGCGCGGTCACGGGCGTTTTCCGCAGGTCCAGGTTCATGGCCGGGCGGTTCTGGATATCGCCCAGCGGCTGCCAGGTCTTGCCGTCTAGCGAGGTCTCGAACTGCCCCTCCGCGGCCACCTCCAGGCGGCTGTTCTCGCTGCCCATGGCCAGGGTGACGGTGCGGATGGTGACGGGCACGCCCATGTCCAGGCAGATCCAGTCGCCGGACTGCTGCTGCTCCGTGCTGGTCCAGTAGGTGCCGGGGTCCTCGTCCTGCACGTTTCCGGCGTCCGCAATGTCGGGGCAGCTGCTGGAGAAGGCGGGCACGAGGGTGTTGATGTTGCAGCCGGACATCTTGGCGTACAGGCGCGCGTTGAGGTGGCGGTACACGGACATGAGCGCGGGCGTGACGGCGCGGGAGCCCACCTGCACGTCCTGCACGCGCACCACCTGGTTGTTCTGCCAGGCATCGCGCGAGATGCCGCCCATGGCGTCCATCATGCCGCCCGCCTGCAGGAAGGCCTCGATGCGCCCCTCCGTGTCGCTCTCGTTGCTCGTCAGGGCATCCACGAGCTTCACGCCGGCCTGGCCGGTCATGGTGAAGCGGCGCAGCCACGGGGCGATGTCCTTGGCGAGGTCTGCGGCGTCCGGCGCGGATTGCAGGGTTTCCCCGGCCTCTGCCACGCGCTGGAATTCGGCGCGCATGGCGGCGCAGGCCTCGGTGTCCGGCTCGCCCTGGGAGAGGCACTGGCGGAAGCGGTTGATGACGGGGCGGACCTCCTTTGATTCCTCCTTGGGCCAGTTGTGGCAGTTGGGCAGCAGGTCCGCGTTGTGGTTGCAGAAGACCTGCATGGCGTCCGCGCAGCCGGGGTAGAGGCGCGCGATACCGTCCTTCCACGCTTCATCGGACTTGAAGGCGCAGATGTTCCAGGCGTAGTCGGCCACGCCGAAGAGGCCCACCTTGCTGGCTTCTGCGCGCTCCATGGGGTTGGCGGCGAAACCGGAGAGCATGGTGCGCATCTGCGGCTCCTGCGCCAGCCCGTACGTGCGGCCCATGGACAGGCGGGAGGGCTTGAAATCGTTGCACGGCCAGTTCCACCAGATAAAGGCGGGGCGCTTGTGGCAATCGCGCAGCCACTGCTGGCCCTCCAGCGTGATGTCGCACACCACGCCGTTGCCGGTCCAGAACATGGCGGTGCCCTCCGCAAGGTCGCGCCCCAGGGTCTCCAAATCCTGCGGGCGGGCCCATTGGCGGGTGTACCCGGTGGGGCACATCACCAGGCTCTGGTTCACATCCTTGTGCTTGCGGATGAAGTTTTCCACGATGTAGTTGCAGAGCTGCACCTGGCGCTCCGCGCGGCTGATTTCCCCGAAGGAGTCATCCACCGACACGCCGAAATCACGCACGCCCAGCTCATACATGGACTCCAGCTTGCGGATGAGCGCGTTCATCTGGTCGCGCCCGTCGTTCACGTTCCAGTTCACCGTGTTGGAGGGGTGGATGGCCCACACGAAATGCACGTGGTTAGCGCGCGCCACCTCCACCAGCCGCCGCAGCTCCTCCGCCTTCTCCGGCGGGTACGGCTCATAGCAGCCCTGCCCGTGGTGCAGCGGGTCGTCCTTTGGCGCATACAGGTAGAAATTCATCTTGTTGCGCCCATAGAACTCGAACTGCGACTTGCGCGCCTCGAAACTCCACGGGATGCCGTAGAAGCCCTCTATCACGCCGCGGAACGGCACGTCCGGCCAGTCCACGATACTGCCGACGGGCAGCTCTCCCAGCTGCGCCACCTCCTGCACGCCCTTGTCGGGGTAGGGGTCTTTCTGCGCGCCGTTGGCGCCCTCCACGCCGCGCAGCAGCTGGCTGATGGTCTGCTTGGCGTAGAACACGCCGTCGTCGTCGTTCGCGCACACGGTCACGGAGCCGTCCTCATCCACGTTGATACCGTACCCGCCCCTGGCGGCGGTGGGCAGCTTGTCCCAGATGCCGCCGCGGCTATCAGGTCCGCGCAGCTCCACGGAAACCTTGGTGGCGCGCACGGTCTTCTCCCCCAGCTTCACCAGCTGGGGCGTGGGGTACACGCCGCAATCGTTCCCCGGGGCCGGCGCGGCTAGCGCGGCCAGGCCCAGGGCCAGCAGGCAGGCGTGGATGGCGGTGGATTTCATAAAAACCGTGCGGTGCAGCCGGCATGCGCCGCGGCACCTTTCCCATCCTAGCACACCGCCCCCCGCCTTTCAAGCTCCTTTCTCCCGCCCCGCGCTACTTGCCCATCGCATTCGTGCCTTCCAGCACCAGCACCTCCAGGGGCTGGAGGGTGATGTCTATCTCCGCGTCCACGTCAACGGGCCGATCCGTGAGGTTGGGGAGGGCGCGCTGGTCGGCGTAGGAGTTTTTCAGGGTGACGGTGCCTGTGACGTTGGGCGGCACGTCCAGCACCTGGCGCAGGGTGGTGTGCAGGGTCTTCTCCGACGCGGATGAGTTGCGCAGGGTGAGGGTGCACTTTTTCTTGTTCCAGGCGGCCCAGCCGTACACGCTGCCGTCGGTGCCGTCCCAGGGCTTGCCGCCCACCCAGTGGGTGTCGGCCAGCACGTCGGCGTTGCGGCGCATCCACTTGATGCACTCCGCGAGCGCATCCCAGAGCGCGCCGTTGTCCTGCGCCATGAGTTCGGGGTCCACGCAGATCTCCTGCAGGGCGGAGCCGTTGCCGAAGGCGCAGCGCATGTCCTTCACGCAGTCGGCGGGCTTGTTGCCCAGTTCGCCGGGGCGGCCGTTGGCGGTGACAAGCGTGGGGCCGTAGGCCACGAAGTTGAGCGGGCAGAGCGGCGCGCCCTCCACAAAGGTTTCATGCACGATGCCGTCGCGGTAGGTCATCCACTTGTCGCGCGCGTCGCCCGCCGTGCCGGTTTGGCCGAACTCCGCATCCGGGCGGCCGACGGCATCCGCGAAGAAGCACCAGAACGGGCTGGCCCACGCGCCGGCGGCGGTGTTGATGTACACGTTCGGGCGCGCCTTGCGGAGCTCGGTGGCCAGCTGCAGCACGCCGTTGGATTCCTCCACGTTCACGGGACCCTTGGACTTGGCCTGCGTGGCGAGGGCATCCAGCTTGAAGTAGCGGATGTCCCCGCTCTTCATCAGGGCTTTGCAGCGGCCCACAAGGGTGTTGAAATACGACTTGTTGGAGAGGCGGAAAGGGTCGTCGGTATCAGAAGGATGCTTCTTGTTCCAGGCGTCGATTCGCTGCTGGCGTGCGTTCCCGGTGCCGCCGGTGGGGCAGATTCCCACGCCCAGCCCCGTCTTCATGCCGGCGGCCTTCTTGGAGAGGTCCGCCAGCCCCTTGGCGAAGCCCTTGTGCACGCTCCACAGGCCGTTGGTGTTGTCCCACCCGCTGTCCAGCACCATGCCGTCCACCCGCTCGCCGCGCTGCGTGTTCAGCTCCGCGTTCCACGTGTCCAGCAGCTCCGTCCACATCGTCTCGTCCGTGCGGTTCTTCTCATCGCGCGGCGCGTACCGGTCGTTGTAGTGGATGAACGGATGATAGGCGGCGGGCCGCTCCCGCTCCAGGTACGCCAGCACGGAACGCCGCGCCTGCTGCGGCGCAATCAGCCCCACCACCGCGCTCACATGCCAGGTCTCCCCGGCGCGCAGGGGCTTGCTGCTCTCCAGGGTGCGCGTCAACCCGGTGCAGGGAGGCGAGGTGTATTCTTTCGTTGTGAGGGTGGACATGGGCGTTTCCAGCGCGGCGAAAATGATGTCGTTCGTCATCAGCTTGCCGTACGTTGTGTCTCCCGAAAGAACCAGCTTCCCATGCGCGTGGGGCACGAACCACCACGGAGAGATGGACGTCAGGGTGGTGTCCTTCTTGGCTTTCACGGTGAGTTCCTCGCGCAGATAGTGCGAGCCGTTGCGCAGCTCCATACGCCACTCCACGATGTAGGCATCGTCGGTATTGTTGTCGATGAACACCGCCGACACGGCCTTGCCCGGCACGCGGCGCGAGAGCTGCGGGCTTTTCGGCTCCGCCTTCAGGTTCTCCACGCGCAGCTTTTCCACCTCCATCATGCTTGAGTTCCACTCGATGCCGTTCACATCAAAGAGATTGCTTATCACCATAAAAACCTCGCTGCCGTCCGACAAATTCATTTGCTTGAATTTCAAACGTTGGCCGCCCGACGACATCACCCCGCCGCGGCCGTCAGGCCGTCTTACCGGCTTGGTGCCAGGATCGCCCGACTTGGCGAGGGTAAGGCTGAAAAGGTTGTTGGAGAGGGTGATTTCCTCTTTGGTCTCCCTTACCTTGGCCGGTCCGGGGTCACCGCCGGGGTACTCCACCACGGCCCAGGCCGTGGCGAGGCTCGATGCAAGGAAGGTCACCGCCGCTGCTATTGTGAGGTATAGTGTTTTCATGGCTTTCTACACCACTAATACACGACCCGGGGGAAATTCAGAAAATTTTTCAAAAAAGAAAACTCTGTGGACGAGCATGCCAAAGCCTTGTTCCCGCAGGGCGGTGTGCGGGGGCGTGCGCCATGCGCGCGCGAAACCGCTTGAACCCGGTTGGCGGGTGTGCTACCATAGGCACGCATGAGTGGCATTTCACCATACCTGAACCCGCTGTGGCCTGAGGCGGACTGGGACGTCTCCGGCGCGTTCACGCACGACCGCGAGCTGCTGTCGTTCTTCGACTACTGCCGCCTGCTGCTGGGGTTCGAGCCGTTCCACATGGTTCACGGCGCGCCGCTGTGCCTGTGGAACAGCGGGCGCGTGCTGCAGCACCTGCTGCGCAGCGCGGAGGAAATCCGCGCCGCCGGGCTGGCGTACGAGGCCCGCAAGATCGCCGTGTTCCTCACCTTCACCAACCTGGCCCTGCAGGAGGAGCATTTGAAGGATCCCCTGGGCAACGCCATCTGCACCTTCTTCTCCCGCCACAACCCCACCAAGCGCAACTCCGTCATTTTGGCGAACGACCTCCTGCGCGACCACATCAGGGAAAAGTTCCCGGAGCTGCGGCTCATTTCCTCCATCCTGAAAATCACCAACGGGGGCGGCAAGGGCAAGCTGGACGCCTACAAGAGGCTGGCGGACGAGTACGACGACGTGATGGTGCACCCGGACGACGTGCTGAACTACGACCTTCTGGAGCAGCTGGAGGACAAGGACCGCTACATCCTGCTCATCAACGAGTACTGCATCCGCAACTGCCCGCTGCGGCCGTTCCACTACAAGAGCCTGTCCGAGATGTCGCTCAACTTCACGGGCTACGACAGCTCGGAGTTCGAGAAGAAGCAGAGCAAGAACGGCTGCCAGAACCTCTTCACCCTGCTGGCGCACGAGACCAAGAGCGTGCTGGCCCTCAACACGCCGGAAATCGCCCGCCTGTACGATATGGGCTTCCGCCACTTCAAGCTGCAGGGGCGCGGCATCTCCAACGCCTCGTCCATCGTGTTCGACCTGCTGCGCATCGCCCTCCGCAACGACGCCGAGGACGAGAACGCCATGCACCGCAACGGACAACTCTTCTGGGAATCCATCCTGCCACACCCCGAGTCATGAGCGAGAACGAACAAGACCCCGAAGCCATCAACGACCAGGAGGCGCTCAAGCGGCTCGCCTACCTCACGGAAAACTACGTGCCGGAGGCCACCTGGACCATCGGCGGCGCCTTCCGCTACGACCGCTCGCTCAAGCTCGTGGGCAACTACCTGGGCGCCCACCTGGGCGTGCGCCGCATGGACAACGTGATGGGCGCGCCGCCCTGCCTGTGGACGCTGGACTGGTTCGTGCAGCGCCGCCCGATAGCGTTCGACCGCTATTCCTCCCTGCTGGAGGAGTACGCCAAGATGAACATCGGCGTGCATCTGGTGTTCGACAACCCGTTCATCAGCGATGCAGACCTGGAGGACCCCTACGGCATGATGCTGGTGCAGGAGCTGCTCAAGCACAACCAGAACCACCGCAACGCCATCTCCGTGGCCAGCGACAAGCTGCGCGACAAAATCCTCACCGCCATCCCCGGAGCGCCCGTGCTGTGCCACTACAACCGCCTGGTGGCGGAACCCGGGCGCCGCACCGCCGACCTCTACAACCGCTTGGCCCAGCGCTACGCCCGCGTGGCCCTGCACCCCGCGGACGCCGTGAAGCCCTCCATCCTGGATGCCATCAAGGAGCCCGCGCGGTTCGATGTGGTCATCAACGATTCCTGCCTGCGCACCTGCCCGGTTCGCAAGGACCACCTGCGCCTGCTGGCCGCCATGCGCAAGGATGCGTACGATGTGCGCCTCATGCAGCAGCGCGCCAACCTCATCGCCCGCACGGAGTGCCAGAAGCAGGACCCCGCCGAACTCCACCAGAAGCAGAGCGGCAACCTCACGCACGACGAGATCCGCGCGCTCTACAACCGCGGCATGCGCCACTACCTCATCCAGAGCTCGCAGTTCCGCAACGAGATGACCCTGCTCTGGGACGTCTTCCAGTGCATGCTGGACCGCTCCCCGGACATCTCCAACAAGGCCGCCGTCATCTCCACCTCCGCCATGGCCGAATTCGGCCGCGCCAAGGACCAACTCCCCAGCGGCCTCACCGATTTCTCCTTTACCAATTACGAATAAATGAACCACCCGCACATCTTCACCTCCGAATCCGTCGGCGAAGGCCACCCCGACAAGGTGGCCGACCTTATCTCCGATTCCATCTTGGACGCCTGCCTGGAGCAGGACCCCGCCAGCCGCGTGGCCTGTGAGACGCTCGTGAAGGACAACCATGTCATCCTTGCCGGTGAAATCACCACAAAGGCTGAAATCGACTACGAGAAAATCGTGCGCGACACCATCCGCGAAATCGGCTACCGCACCTCCGAGGACGACGAGCTTTTCAATGCGGAGACGGTGAAAATTGAAAACTACCTCTCCACCCAGAGCCCGGATATCGCGCAGGGCGTGGACGCCCGTGCGGCGGAGGGCAAGGACGGCGCGGAACAGGGCGCCGGAGACCAGGGCATCATGTTCGGCTTTGCCGCCAACGAGACCCCGGAGCTCATGCCCGCCCCCATCATGTACGCCCACCGCATCATGATGGAGCTGGCCCGCGTGCGCCATGAGGGCGGCATCCCCTGGCTGCGGCCCGACAGCAAGAGCCAGGTGGCAGTGGAGTACGATGAGCAGGGTCGCCCCGCCCGCATCCTCAACGTGGTGCTCAGCACCCAGCACAGCAACGACGTGGACAACGCCACCATCCGCAAATTCTGCAAGGACATCATCCTGAGCGTCCTGCCCGCCGAGCTTATCACCCGGGAAACCGAATTCTTCATCAACCCCACAGGCCGCTTCGTCGTCGGCGGCCCCCACGGCGATTCCGGCCTCACCGGCAGAAAAATCATCGTGGACACCTACGGCGGCATGGGACGCCACGGCGGCGGCGCCTTCTCCGGCAAGGACTGCTCCAAGGTGGACCGCTCCGGCGCCTACATGTGCCGCTGGGTCGCCAAGCACATCGTCGCCGCCGGCCTCGCCGACCGCTGCGAGCTCCAGGTGGCCTACGCCATCGGCAAGGCGGACCCCGTCTCCATCATGATAGACGTGGACACCTTCGGCAGCGCCAAGGTGAGCGAGGCCACCATCATCGAGCGCGTGAAGAGGGCCTTCTCCTTCAAGCCGGCCGACATGGAGCGCGTGCTCGGCCTCCGCCAGCCCATCTTCCGCCAAACCACCAACTACGGCCACTTCACCAAGCCCAACCTCCCCTGGGAGCAGCTGGACCCGGAAAAACTGGCCATCCTCAAGGCCGAGTGATTGGGAATAAATCCGCGCTGCGCTACGGCTGCATATCCGGATAATTCCTGATATCCAGCGGCAGGGGCGGCAGCGCGTTGACCTCGGCTTCAAGCAGCTGTAGTTCCTCCAGGATATCACCAAGCGCCGGGGCATCATTGGGCAGCATGGTGGCTTTCATCTTGGCGTAGTCGCGTACCAATCCTTCCAGAATATGGCCTGTGGGCATGAGGTGCATCCGCCCCGGAACGGCGTTCGGGTAGTCGGCCCACCCCGCGTGGTAGAAGTAGTGCTTGAACGATGCCACGGCGTACAGGAGCTTCACTTGCTCGAAAGCGGACGCCTTCAACTCTGCGTTGCGTGCCATCATGATGCTGTCGTAGTAGTGGCGGGCGTATCGTTCCGGCAGTGGCGACGGACGTTGCGCCTGGGCGTGGAGGATGGTGAGCTTCTCCCAGAACGCGCGTTCAGCCGTGGTGACGGTTACGGGAAAAGAGGGAGATTGGAACAGTTTCGGGTATTCCTCCGCGATATATGGGGAAATTTGTACCGTGCGGTGCGGGTTCCACGCTGCCTTGGGACCGATTTCGAGCAGAATGGTGCTTTTCACATACTCCGTCTCGAATGACTTGGGATACTCAATCACGATGGTTTCCGGCGCTGTGTCGGACACGTGTGCGGCGCAGTGCTTCCCACACTCCCGCTGCACCACGGGGAGAACAACGGATGCAATGCAGTCCAGACCCCAGGAATCCAGCGCGTCCAGCATTTTCTTTCGCGGGCTCTTACCGAGGCGCTGCGCGGGGTCGCCCTGGTTCAGCGCCGTGAAATCGCTCCAATCCAGAATGAGGTCGATGTCCTCGGAAAACCTGTTGATGAGGTGGTAGGCTTTGGACAGGCTGGTGCCGCCCTTAAAGATAATCTTGTCTTTGAGGGACGAGCGGAACAAGCGGTCGAGCACCCAGCACACCCAGAAATCCTTTTCGATGATGGCGGGGCTCATCCCCGTGCGTGCGGATGTTTGCAGGACAATTTCCCGCCGCTCTTCCGGCGGCATGGCGGCAATGTTATTCATGGTCGTATTCGGTGATGATTTGTCTAATGGCGTGGCGGCACCATTCCGAGGTGTGCACGAGGTCCTTGGCCAGCGCTTTGCGGGTGGCGGGCGTGATGGTGTCGGCAATCTGCGATATGGTGCTCCGAGTGATGCGGTTTTTGCCGAGTTCCGTCAAGGCTTGGATGACAAGGCTTGATTGCGGCGATGAAAATTGGCTTTTCCGCGTGGCAACGTGGACAAAGCGCAGGTCGCGGTTCCCGAAATGGTAGGTGCGGCTGGGGCCGTTGGACAGGAAGACAAGCCGTATGGGAACCTGGGTGTCCAATCCCAGCGCATTGAGTGCGGTGCCGCCGCTCGGCTGTATGGTCCACGCAAACTTGCGCGCCAGCGCTTGCGCCGCCTTGTACAGGTCCGGTGCGAGAGTTTCCCTGAGCAGTTGGCTGTGCTTCGGGTAATCGTACAATCCTCGCTGCAGCTGGCGGATGGCCCCGCGCCTTTTGAGCTGCATCAGGCTCCATGCAACCGAGGTGTCCTTGCCCAAATCCAGGAAATCATGGTTGGAAAAGACATAGCCCTTCCCGTTCCTGACCAGTCTGGCCAGGATTTTCTGTTCCAGGCTTCGCTCTCCCTTCGGCAAGGCCATACCAATGAAAAATAGCTGGTTTTCATTGGTATGTCAAGACAAAATATGCATATTTTACAACATTTTGTCAAATTTTCGTTTTTTGCATGAGCGGTTTCCCTGCAAGGCGGGGGAAAGGCGGCTAGGAGCCGTTTGTTTTGTCATTTTTGCATTTTCATTGTGCATTTGGGGCGGGCCGTGTATTATCGGGTATAGAAGCACGATGAAAGCGCACCCCATTGACGCGATAAAGAAACCAGCCCGCCGATTGGCGGCGGCATGTTTGGCAGCCGTGGCCGCGGCGGCATGCCTGCTTTGCAATACCCTGGCCGATGAGCCGGCGGCGCCGCCGCCTCTGCCTACCTGCGAGAAGGCAACCCTGGAGGCGAAGCCGTGGCCGGCCTACACAACCTACAGCATCCGGTTCAAGAAAGGCGCATCTGCAGCGGAGATTGTGGATTTCCTGTGTACCGCCATCCGGTACTGCCAACGCCGGGAGGGCGACAACTTTTTTCAGTTGAGCTATGAGATGGTCGAGACGCCCCGCTGGGGGGAGGAATTCGTTCAATTCTTCAAGGCAAGCCAGTGGTACAATCCCCAGAAAAAGATGCATTGTCTGGAGGCGCCCGAGGCCCGCCAGGCATACGATGCCTTTGTGCGCGGGCAGCTGAAGGCGCGGGGCGTGGATCTGCCGCCCTCCGTGCGGGTGGTGATAGACGATTTTCTCTTGGTGGTGGACGAGAAGCTGCTCGGCTATGTGCGCCTGCTCTTCAATTACCGGGACGGCGCGGGTGTGGGCGTTGTTGCCCACGACGCGCTCACGCAAGCCATCATGAAAGGCGACAAGGAGGCCGTGAGACGGATTATCCAGTCCGGGACCTCACCAAACCGGCGCGCGGAATATAGGATGTACGAGAGCCGCATCTCCCTGCCGCCGCTGGCGGAGGTCATCTGGCACTATGGCGGCGGTTTCCCCGACTGGGAGAAAACCAAGGCGGCCTGCGGGCTCATCGAGCTGCTGGTGGACCTTGGCGCGGACCCCAACATCAACGTGCTGCACGGCAACACGCCCCTGCACATGGCCGCCGGGGTTTACCACGAGGGCATTGTTGAATTCTCCTTCTTCGGCGCGCTCATGGATTGCGGCGCGGATTGGAACATCAAGAACGACCAAGGCGAAACGCCCCGCGATTGCGTGCGGGAGAACCTCCTTTCCCCCTAGGTTCGTCCGAAAAACGTGACGATGAGCCACAAAGTTCCCCAGAAAAACGTGTGAGTAACGGCAAAAGTTCCCCCGAAAAACGTGATTGTGTATTGGCTTTCTATTGTAAATACGTCATTTAGGATTTCACCCTCCTTGCCACTGGGGTGTGTGCCTAGCGAAACCGCCCTGCCTCACCAAGGAAGCAGGGCGGTTCTATAGAATGGCGTGCGCGGTCACTTGATGGCATCCAGGGCCTGCTGGAGGTCCGCGATGATGTCCTCCGCGTCCTCGATGCCCACGGAGAAGCGGATGAGGTCCGGCTTCACGCCGGCCTCGATGAGCTGCTCGTCGGTGAGCTGGCGGTGGGTGTGGCTGGCGGGGTGGAGCACGCAGGTGCGGGCGTCCGCCACGTGGGTGACGATGGCGGCGAGCTTGAGGCTGTCGATGAACTTGATGGCGCGCTCGCGGCCGCCCTTGATGCCGAAGGTGACCACGCCGCAGGAGCGGCCGCCGTCGAACTGGCGCTGGGCGAGCGCGTGGTACGGGTTGGAGGGCAGGCCGGAGTAGTTGATCCAGGCCACGTCCTCCTGCCTCTCCAGGAACTCCGCCACCTTCTGGGCGTTCTCGCAGTGGCGCGGCATGCGCAGGTGCAGCGTCTCCAGCCCCAGGTTGAGCAGGTACGCGTTGAACGGGGACGGGATGGACCCCAAGTCACGCATGAGCTGCACGGTGCACTTGGTGATGTACGCACCCTCCCCGAACGCCTGCGTGTACACCAGGCCGTGGTAGGACTCGTCGGGCTTGGTGAGGCCGGGGAACTTGTCGGCGTACCTGTTCCAGTCGAACTTGCCGCTGTCGATGACGGCGCCGCCCACCTGCTGCGCATGGCCGTCCATGTACTTGGTGGTGGAGTGCATCACGATGTCCGCGCCGTGCTCGAACGGGCGGCAGTTGATGGGGGTGGCGAAGGTGTTGTCCACAATCAGCGGCACGCCGTTACGGTGCGCGATGCGCGCCATCTTATCGATGTCCAGCACCTTGAGCGATGGGTTGGAGATGGTCTCCCCGAACACGCACTTGGTGTTCGGCTTGAAGGCTTTCTGAATCTCCTCCGATGGCGCGTCCTGGTCGATGAAGGTGACATCGATGCCGAGCTTCTTGAAGGTGACGGCGAAGAGGTTGTACGTGCCGCCGTAGAGCGCGGAGCAGCACACGAAGTGGTCGCCGGCCTCGCAGATGTTGAACACGGAGTAGAACGAGGCGGCCTGTCCGGATGCGGTGAGGATGCACGCCACGCCGCCCTCCAGTTCGGCAATCTTCTTGGCCACGCACTCGTTGGTGGGGTTCTGCAGGCGGGTGTAGAAGAACCCGGCCTCCTTGAGGTCGAAGAGGCGCGCCATTTGGTCGCTGGTTTCGTAGCGGAAGGTGGTGGACTGGTAGATGGGCAGCACGCGGGGCTCGCCCTTGCCGGGCTGCCAGCCGCTCTGCACGCAGATGGTGGATTGTTTCATAGTGGGGAAAGGTGGAAAATCAGTGTAGCTCGGTGGGGGTGCCTTCCTCGTCGTTATCCTCGTCCTCGTCTTCCGCCTCGATGGTGCGGCGCATGCGGCGGGTGAGGAACGGGCGCACCACCAGCCCATACAGCAGGTAGCACAGGAAGATGATGGCCGGGGCGATCCACGGCAGGACAACGAACGCGCACACGGCGGCCACCGCCAGCAGCATGGCCGTGATGGTGCCCTTCTTCTCCAGGTTCACGTGCTTGAAGCTGGGGTAGATCACGCGGCTCATCATCAGCAGGGCCACCACGGTCATAATCACGGCCATGGTGATTTGCCAACCGAGGTGGATTTCCAGGTTGCGGTTGGTGGTGATGTCGATGACAAGGTACATGGTGCTGACCACGGCGCCGGCGGCCATGGGTACCGGCAGGCCCACGAAGTCCATGCTCTGGTTGGGCTTCTTGGGCGCGGCGGCCATGCAGTTGAAGCGCGCCAGGCGCAGCGCGGCGCACAGCAGGTACAGAACCGCTATCGCGTCTCCCAGGTGCGGCACCGGGATGTTGAACAGCACCGCCCTTGCCAGCAGCATGGCCGGCGCGATGCCGAAGGACACCACGTCCGCTATCGAGTCGAACTCGCGCCCGAACGGGCCGTCCACCTTGCACATGCGGGCCA
>JAKSOU010000029.1 GCA_024405435.1 Akkermansia sp.
GCGTGCTGGGCGTGCTGGGCGTGCTGGGCGTGCTGGGCGTGCTGGGCGTGCTGGGCGTGCGCCCTTATCAAATCCCAAATCCTAAATCCGAAATCCCCAATCCCAAATTCCGCGTGTGCACATGCATTCCACGCGGCACGCGCGTGATGGTTGGTGCAGTTTGGTGTTGACTTGGTGATGGGGTGGTGGTAGGTCTGCGTTGTTCCCGCTGCTTGTTTGTGTGGGCTATCACGCCAGAGCAGGCCCGGGCATCCGCAGGAATAGCCTCCTGTGGGGCTTTTTTACCCTGATGTTGGTGTCGGAGGTTGCGTTCCCCGCCGCCAAAAGAGCGGGCGTTTGTATAGTGTGGCAAGCGCATGCGGAAACAAACGCCGGTCTCCGCATGGCGTATCACATCCTGAGCATCGGTATCTTCCGTGGCGGCCATGGCTGTGGCATCACCACATGAAGATGAAGTAGAAGAGGAGCATGACGATGGCGACGGCGGAGCGGGAGAGAGCGCCGGCGATGTATCCGAGGGTAGCGCCCACGCCAGAGACGGTGGACTTGCCGAGCTCCCTGCGCATGATGATCACCTCTGCCAGGAAGGCGCCGAGGAATGGCCCCACGAAGAGGCCGATGGGGGCAAAGAACGCGCCCACAATCACGCCGGGAATCACGCCGAACATGGCGGCCTTGGTGCCGCCGAATTTCTTGGCACCCGCCATGGAGCACAGCGTGTCCACCGTCATGCCCAGCGCCACCAGCACCGCCATGATGGCCCACATCCACCAGGCGGGGTGGGGTTCGCCGTGCGCTATGCTGGCGCACACGCACGCGCCCAGCACAAAGAGGTGGCCCGGGAAGGGCAGCACGCAGCCCACCAGGCCCACGGCGCACAGGATGACGGCTACGGTGTATAGTATGATATCCCACATAACGGTAGTTGGTGATTGTTTGAATGAAATTTATCCGAGCTGCTGCTCCGCGAAGGCTGCGCGTTTGCGTGCGGTGGCGTCCAGAATGCGCTTGCGCATGCGGATGAAGTGCGGGGTTGCCTCCACCAATTCGTCCGGCTCGATGTACTCGATGGCGCGCTCCAGGGAGAAGACGCGCGGCGGGGTGAGCTGGATGGAGATGTTCTTGTTGGCGGAGCGGTGGTTGGTGAGGTGCTTCTCGCGCGTGGGGTTCACGGGGATGTCGATGGGCTTGGGGTTCTCGCCCACGATCATGCCCTCGTACACCTCGTCGCCGGGGCCGATGAAGAGGGGCCCGCGCTCCTCCATGGCCTGGAGGGAGTACGGGCTGGCGATGCCGTTCTCCATGGAGACGAGGGTGCTGCTCTGGCGGGTGGTGATTTCCCCGGCGTAGGGGGCGTACTCCTTGAAGAGGTGGGAGAAGATGCCGTGGCCGCTGGTGAGGTTCACCAGCTCGAACTCGAATCCGATGATGCCGCGGGTGGGCATGGTGGCCTGGATGAAGGTGCGGCCGTTGCCGTTGGCCTCCATGTTCTCCAGGATGCCGCGGCGGTTGCCCATGATGCGCACCGCCCCGTTCACGTACTCGTCCGGCACCTCGATGTACACCGTCTCGAACGGCTCCTGCTTCACCCCGTCCACATCCCGCAGGATGACCTTGGGGCGGGACACCAGCACCTCGTAGTTCTCGCGGCGCATCTGCTCCACCAGGATGGCAATCTGCATGGTGCCGCGGGCCGACACCGTGAACACGCCCGCCAGGTCCGTGTCCTCCACCTTGATGGAGATGTTGGTGCGCATCTCGCGCATGAGGCGGTCGCGGATGATGCGGCTGGTGACGTTCTTGCCGTCCTTGCCGCCGAGCGGGCCGTCGTTGATGCTGAATTCCATCTGCACGGTGGGGGGCTCAATCTCCACGAAGGGCAGGGCCTCGCCCTCGGGGTCGGCCACGAGCGTCTCGCCGATGTCCACGTCCTCGAACCCGGAGAGGCCGATGATGTTGCCGGCCTCTCCCACGGCGGATTCCGTGTTCTGCAGCCCGCTGTACTCAAAGAGCTTGGTCACCTTGCCCTGCACGCGGGAACCGTCCGGCCGCAGCAGGTAGAGCGTGTCTCCCTTCTGCACGCGGCCGCTGCTGATGCGGCCCACGGCCACGCGCCCCACGTAGTCGTCCCAGTCGATGTTGGAGATGAGCATGCGGAACGGCTTGTCGGGGTCGGCGTCCTTGGGCGCGGGGATGTGCTGCACAATCTGGTGGAGCAGGGGAGAGCAGTCCACGGGCGGCTCGCCCTCCATGCTGTTCATGAAATAGCCGTCGCGCGCGGAGCCGTACACGAACGGCGCCTCGAACTGCTCCTCCGTGGCGTCCAGCTCCAGCAGAAGCTCCAGCACCTGGTCGTGAACCTTCGCGGGGTCAGCGTGCGGGCGGTCGATCTTGTTGATGACCACGATGGGCAGCAAACCCTCCTGCAGCGCCTTGCGCAGCACGAACCGCGTCTGCGCCTGCGGGCCCTCGTACGCGTCCACCACCAAAATCACGCCGTCCACCATCTTCATCACGCGCTCCACCTCGGCGCCGAAATCCGCGTGCCCGGGGGTGTCCACGATGTTGATGGTGTAGTCGTTCCAGTGGATGGAGGTGTTCTTGGCCTTGATGGTGATACCCTTCTCGCGCTCCAGGTCCATGGAGTCCATGGCGCGGTCCTGCACCTCCTGGTTTTCGCGGTAGGTGCCGCCAGCCTTCAGCAGCTGGTCCACCAGGGTGGTTTTCCCGTGGTCGACGTGTGCGATGATGGCTAGGTTGCGGTACTTGGTGGGGTCGCTCATGGTCTTGTTCTCCGGCGCGGATTGTTTGCGCGCGGCATTCTACCACGCTTCCCCCGGAATGGGAAGACTTTTGAGATTTACGGTTTGCAACTTTGGGAATAAAGCCGCGCCATGCGGTATGGCGGGAAAATGCGGTTGACATTTCTGCGGGGCGTGGTAGATTGAACCCGCAACAGGCCACCTAAAGCGCGGGCGCCCCGCTCTTCGAGCGCGGTCCGGTGGGTGGCCACGGGGTGTTGAAGCCACCATCGCCATGGTTCGTCCGGCGAACTCATAGCGCTTCAGCACCCCTTTTTCGTGCCTTTGCAGAGGATATCCTCCGCCGCCTTGATTTGTTCCGCGGTGGGAGTGGGCACGCCGTCCAGGGGGTAGGGGATGCCGAGCTGCTCCCACTTGGCGGTGGCCAGGGTGTGGTAGGGCAGGATTTCCACCCGCTCCACGGTTTTGAGGGAATCGATGAATTCCCGGCAGCGCTGCAGCTCGGCGGGGTCGTCCGATATGCCGGGCACGAGCACGCGGCGTATCCATAGCGGCTTGCCGTGGTTGGAGAGCCAGCGCGCCATCTCCAGGATGTTGGCGTTGTCCCGCCCGGTGAGCGCGCGGTGGGGTTCCGCGTCCATGAGCTTGAGGTCCAGCATCACCAGGTCCGTGTATTCCATCAGCCTGCAGAAGGAGGAATAGAAGGGCTCCTCCGTGGTGAAGGGGTTGCCTGCGGTGTCCAGCGTGGTGTGCACGCCCTTTTCCTTGGCGAGTCGGAAGAGCTCTGCCACGAAATCCACCTGCACGAGGGGTTCCCCGCCGCTGACGGTGATGCCGCCGCTCTTGCCCCAGTAGTTGCGGTAGCGGTAGGCGCGGTTGAAGAGGTCCTGCGCGGACCATTCCTCCGCCTCGCCGTCCAGCTTCCAGGTTTCCGGGTTGTGGCAGAACTTGCAGCGCATGCGGCAGCCCTGGGTGAAGGCGACGAAGCGCACGCCCGGCCCGTCCACCAGGCCGAAGGTTTCCAGCTTGCTGATGCGGCCCTTGATATCCGGCATGTGGTATAGAGACAATGCGGGCGCAGGTGCGGAAATCCACGCCTGCGCCCGCGGGTTGGGGTTAGAGCGTCTTGTGGCAGGTGCGCGCGATCACGTCGTCCTGCTGCTTCTTGGTGAGGTCGATGAACTTCACGGCGTATCCGGAAACGCGGATGGTGAAGTTGGCGTACTCCTCCTTCTCCGGGTGGGCCTGGGCGTCCAGCAGCTTCTCCACGCCGAACACGTTCACGTTCAGGTGGTGCGCACCCTGGCTGAAGTAGCCGTCCATCACCTGCACCAGGTTGGTCACGCGCTCGTCGTCCGTGTGGCCCAGGGCATCGGGGTTGATGGTCTGGGTGTTGGAGATGCCGTCGAGCGACCAGTGGTACGGGATCTTGGCCACGCTGTTGAGGGAGGCCAGCAGGCCGTTCTGCTCCGCGCCGTAGGAGGGGGAGGCGCCGGGGGAGAACGGCGTCCAGGCGGGGCGTCCGTTCGGCATGGCGCCGGTGGCCTCTCCGTACACCACGTTGGAGGTGATGGTGAGGATGGAGGTGGTGGCGGTGCTGTTGCGGTAGGTGTGGCGGCGGCGCACCTTCTCCACGAAGGTCTTGAGCAGCCACACGCCGATTTCGTCCGCGCGGTCGTCGTCGTTGCCGTACTTCGGGAAGTCGCCCTCCACCTCGAACCCGGTGGTGATGCCTTCCGCGTCGCGCAGGATCTTCACCTTGGCGTACTTGATGGCGCTCAGGGAATCGATGACGTGCGAGAAGCCGGCGATGCCGGTGGCGAAGGTGCGGCGCACGTCGGTGTCGATGAGCGCCATCTCCGCGGCCTCGTAGTAGTACTTGTCGTGCATGTAGTGAATGAGGTTGAGCACATTCACGTAGATGTCGGCAATCCAGTCCAGCCAGAAGTCGTACTTCTGCATCACCTCGTCAAAGTCCGCGTACTCGCTGGTGATGGGCTCGGTCTTGGGTCCGCACTGGATGCGGTGCTTCTCGTCGAAACCGCCGTTGAAGGCGTACAGCAGGGCCTTGCCCAGGTTGGCGCGCGCGCCGAAGAACTGGATCTCCTTGCCGGTCTGCGTGGCGGACACGCAGCAGCAGATGGAGTAGTCGTCGCCCCACACGGGCTTCATCACGTCGTCGTTCTCGTACTGGATGGAGCTGGTGGCCACAGAGACCTTGGCGGCGTAGCGCTTGAAGCTCTCGTTGAGGCGCGGGGAGTAGAGCACGGTCAGGTTGGGCTCCGGGGAGGGGCCCATGTTCTCCAGGGTGTGCAGGAAGCGGAAGTCCGTCTTGGTGACCATGCTGCGGCCGTCCAGCCCGGTGCCGCCCACCTCCAGCGTGGCCCAGGTGGGGTCGCCGGAGAACAGCTCGTTGTAGGACGGGATGCGCGCGAACTTGACCATGCGGAACTTCATGACCATGTGGTCGATGATTTCCTGCGCCTGTTCTTCCGTGAGGGTGCCGTTCTCGAGGTCGCGTGTGAAGTAGATGTCCAGGAAGGTGGAGATGCGGCCCACGCTCATGGCGGCGCCGTTCTGGGTCTTCACGGCTGCCAGGTAGCCGAAGTACAGCCACTGGCACGCCTCGTGCGCGTTCTTGGCCGGCTGCGAGATGTCGTACCCGTACGCCTGCGCCATCTGCTTCATCTCGTTGAGCGCCTTGATCTGCATGGAGATTTCCTGGCGCTGGCGGATGACGTCGTCGTACATGTTGCCGCAGCCGCAGTTGAGCAGGTCCTCCTGCTTGGCGGCAATCAGGTAGTCGATGCCGTACAGGGCCACGCGGCGGTAGTCGCCCACGATGCGGCCGCGGCCGTAGGTGTCCGGCAGGCCGGTGACGATGTGGGTCTTGCGGGCGAGGCGCATTTCCGGGGTGTAGGCGGCGAACACGGCATCATTGTGCGTGGTGGTGTACTCCGTGAAGATGCGCTTGAGCTCCGGGTTCACGGTGTAGCCGTAGTTCTCGGCCGCCTGCACGGCCATCTTGATGCCGCCGAACGGCATGAACGCGCGCTTCAGCGGCTTGTCCGTCTGCAGGCCCACAACCTTCTCCAGGTCCTTCATCGATTCATCGATGTAGCCGGGGCCGTAGGAGGTGAGGGTGCTCACCACCTCCGTCTCGCAGTCCAGCACGCCGCCCTTGGCGCGCTCTTCCTTCTGCAGCTTCTGCAGCGCGCCCCACAGCTTGTCCGTGGCGGCGGTGGGACCGGCCAGGAACGACTCGTCGCCATCGTAGTTCTTGTAGTTTTTCTGAATGAAGTCACGCACGTTGACTTCCTCCTTCCAGATACGGCCTTCAAAGCCGTTCCACTGCTCGTATTGCGGTATGTCTGTTAATTTCATTGCAATCTAGGTTAAATCGTTAAGGCATAGGCTGCACAGGTTTCGCTTGCCATTCGGCAGCGGGCGTGCAGCGGAACCGCGCAGACGCGCGGCCTGCCCCTGACTCACTCACCATTCTACGTCACGCGCACGCGAGCCGTCAAGCACAAAAGGAAAAACTGCCGCGAATTTTAGAATTATTCCATGTTGAGGGGGAGTGCGCCCCACTCTGCGGACCAGAATTTCCTGGCATCGGCGGCGGTGAGGCCCTTGAGGTTGAGGTAGCGAGAGCGCAGGTGCTCCATGCTGCGGTGGCCCATCTCCCACTGCAGCAGGGTGGGGTCTTTGAAGTGCTTGAAGTGGTAGCTGGCAAAGGTGTGGCGCAGGGTGTCCGGCCGCCATTGGGCGAACCCGGCGGCGCGGCGCAGGCGTTTCCAGCGGCGGGTCCAGTTGGGCGGGGTGATGCGCGTGGTCTTCTCCGCGCCGGCGCCCACGGCGCGCAGCACGTGCAGAAGGGGTGCGCGCAGGCTCACCTGGCGCGCCCCGCCCGTCTTGGTGTGTTTGGGGCTCAGGTACACCACGCGCTCCGCCAGGTCCACGTCCCCCCAGGTGAGCCGCGCCACCTCGTCCGGCCGCACGCCCGCCCACAGCATGAGCCCCACGGCGGCGGTGCAGGGCGCGTGTTCCGGCCGGGCCAGCGTGCGCAGCAGGCTTTTGGTCTGCCGCAGGGTCAGGATGGAGATGGTGGCCTCCACCGCGGGGTCGAACTGCACGTTGGCTACGGGGTTGGAATCGCACCAGCCGTTGCGGCGCGCGGTCTCGAACAAGCTGTGCAGGATGCGGCGCGCCTTGGCCCGCGTGGATGCCGTGGGGAACACCTGCTCAATCAGGTCGCGGCACTGGCTGCCGGTGATGCCGCGCACCTTGCGCCGCCCCAGCCCCGGCACCGCGCGCATCATGCGCAGCAGCATGCCGCGGCATTCGCCGAGCGTGCGCCCGCGCCGTCCCCGCTTGCGCTCCACGTGCAGCCGAACCGCCTCCCGGAAGCTGCATGATTTCCGCGTGAGCGCCCAGCTGCGCAGCCCCTCGCCGTACAGGTTCGCATCCCGCACCAGCGAGAGCCTGGGCGACATGCGGAGCGCGCGCCGCTGCTCGCTCAGGCTCTTGCCCAGGCACACGCACTCCATCAGGCTCAGCCCCGTGGGTTCCAGCAGCGCCTCGTATTCCGCCTTCTTCATGCTGCCGCGTTCCGTTCGGTTGTCATGCCTTCATCGGAACCCGCCGCGCATCCCCCGCCACGGTGGCGGTGCGGGTATGCAGGTTGGCTTGGGCTGTTGCGGGAGTGCGCCGGCACGCGCGGGCACCGGGAGCGGTGCCGCCGCCTGCCGCGGGGGCGTGGAGGGAGAATCGCATTCATAGGGAGCACCACTTTTCCCATACCCCCGACCGCCCGCGCGGTGGCATACAGACGCCGCCATATCCCGCCCCAAACCCAGTGCCGTATGAAACGCCGCACCCATGCAGGCGTATGCAAAACGGCACACTGAAAAAACCACCGCCCGGCGGAACCGGGCGGTGGTTGAAAGTCGCGTTTGGCGTGGGTGGCATCAGGCCTCCTCCGGCGTTTCGTCCGGATAGATGAGCTCCTTGGGAGCGGGCTCGATGCTCTTGATGGTCATCTTGACCTGCTCTCCGCCGATTTCCAGCGGCAGACGCAGTTCCTCGCCCACCTTGTGGCCCACAAGCAGGGCGCCCAGGCGGGAGCTGTAGGAGATGATGTGCTTCTCCGGCACGGAATCCCAGGCGCCCAGGACGATGTAGACCACCTCCTGGCCGTCCTCCGTGACGAAGGTGACCTTGGTGCCCATGTTGACCTCATCGCAGGAGACGCTGGCGAAATCCGTGGGGACGGCCTGAGAGAGCAGGCGGGAGAGCTCCACGGAGCGGCGCGTGAGCACCTGGCGCGTGGCCTTGGCGTCCTGGTAGCCGCCGTTCTCTCGCAAGTCGCCCTCGGCGCGCGTGACCTCCAGGTCGTGCTTGTTCTTGGGGATGCGCACGTTGATGATGTCCTCGTACTCGGCCTTGCGAGCGGCGAAGGAGCGGAGGGAAACGTACATGGCCTGCTTCTCCTTGCTGCCGATGCGGGATTTCACGATGTCGTGCAGGGTTTCCTGCACCTTCATCATGTTGGCGAGAAGAAGGTTGCGGTCCAGCTCCGGCAGCACGGAGGAGTTGTAGATGGCCTTCGCGAACGGGCGGGCCTCCAGCTCGTCCAGCCCGCTCACCAGGTCCGGCGCAAGCGTCTTGTCCTCCAGCAGCATGTTGCGCAGGCGCAGCGCGCGGTTGGGGCCGCCTTCCGCGTTGTCGCGCTCGATGGCGGCTATCAGCGCGGAGCCCAGAGTCATCTTGGTGGCGTCCACCAGTTCCTTGGCCACGCCGTTGCGCTCCTTGCAGACCCAGATCAGCACGTCCGGCGCCAGGTTCTGGCGGGAAAGGCCGTTGGAGATGACGGAGAAGAGCTGCTCCTTGGCGCCGCGGGAGACGATGAAGTCTGCCACGGGAGCGGTGACCTTACCGCCGCCGAACAGGAAGATGTTGATGGCGTAGGAGAGGCAGGCGTCGCCGTAGGCCTCCACCAGGGCCTTGTAGATTTCCTTCTGGCGGGAGGCGTTGAGCTCGCCGATGTAGTCCACGATTTCCTCGGAGGAGATGGTCTTGAGCTTGTCTGCCAGGGTGGTGACGGTGATGCCGCCGGCGGCCTGCAGTGCCTCGTCCAGCTTGGCCTTGGCCTCTTGGCTGCCGGCCACGGCCTCCAGGATTTCATCGCGGATGATGATGAGCTCCAGCACGCGCTGGGGCTCCTCGTTCCTGGCCTCGATGTCGTTCTCCATCAGCTGCACCAGTTCCGCCACAATGTCGTGCTCGCCCTTCAGCACGTCCAGGTGCGCCTGGTCCAGGATGCGCACGCGCGTCTCCAGTGTGTTGGCATCGCGGTAGTCCGCCAGCAGGGCCTCCGCGGCGGAGGCGGCCTCGCGCGTCACGATGGCCTCGCCGCGCTTGGTGGGCAGGCGGAACCCGGGGTCCTCGCGCATGGCGGCGCGGGCCTTGTCCCACCAGCCCTTCCACTCCTTGGCGGGTATCACGCGCCCGCTCAGGAAGCGCTCCAGGTCGTCCGGCAGCAGGGGAAGCACCTCGTCGATGCCCTCGCGCAGGGACTTGTTGCCGCTGATGATGTCGCGCATGAAGTCCAGTATGGTCTTCTTGTCGGTGGCCTTCTCATAGCAGCCCTTGGGGTCGTCGTAGCAGGGGATGAGGAAGTGGCCCTCCGGGATGGGGGTGAGGGAGTTGAAGGCGAGCTTGAGGCCCATCACATGGTCCTTGCCGCCCTCGAAGGCGATTTTGACCTTCTGCTGTGGGAGGCTCCAGGCGGCAACCTTGCCCACGCCCATTTCCTGATGCAAAACGTATTTTCCGGGAGAGAACTTGTCGAGTCTGGTGGCGAAGTCGGCCGGAATCTTACCCGCTCGCACCAGTTTCTGTAGGTCGGAATTCATACTTGAAATCATGATAGCACAGAACCTGTCAAATGCAAGCCCAGACTCGGATTTTTTGCAAGAAAAATCAATGCAGGATGAGCCCCGCCAGTTCCTCCATGTCGTCCACGGAGTAGCGCTGGTCCAGCGGCAGGGGCAGCAGGGTGCGCGCCAAGCGGTTTTCCGCGGTTTCCGCGCTTGTGGCCTTCACCACCTCCGGCCACAGCAGCGGCAGGGCCACGCCGCTGTCCACCAGCTCGTCCCGCAGGTCCGGTATGCCGCTGGCCAGCGGGTAGCAGAAGGGCGCGCTGGGCGCCTCGTCCGGCAGCTCCAGGCGGTTGATGCCGCGCAGGCGGCGGTGCAGGGCGGCGTAGTTCTCCCGCCGGCGCCGCGCAATGGACTCGAAATCGTACGCCTGCAGCAGGCGGCGGGTGAGGGGCGACATGAGCAGGGGCCCCCGGTTCAGGTCCTCCTCCGCGGCGTCGCACACGGGGGCCGCCGGCTCCAGGCCCTCTTCCAGGCGCACCAGCAGGTGCAGGGCCCTCACGGCGGAGGTGTCCTCCTCCTCCGGCAGCAGGTCCAGGGGGAAGGGAGCGCGCGCCACGCCGCCGTCCGCCACGCCGCAGAACTTGCGCGGGCTGTAGAAGCAGGGCCGCTCCGTGCGGTAGAACAGCGCGGTGGTGGCATCCACAATGCTCAGGCCGGGGTGCCGCCGCGCCGCATCCTCCACCGCCCCGCCCGTGAGGCCGAAGTAGTTCGCCAGGATGAGCACGTCGTTCTCCGATAGGTCGGCGGGCAGCTGCGGGCGCAGCTGCTCGTCGCAGTTGTATCGCCGCACGCGCAGGCGCAGGCGCTTGAGAGGCTGCAGCACGGTATCGCACACAAAGCGCGGCACAAAGACGAACCGCGGCTCCCTCGGCAGGTTCGCGAGCAGTGTTTGCAGCGCGGCGCGCCCGCTGCTCACAAACGCGCAGGAAGCGCCTTCCTCGTGGGGAAAGTTGTCGTGCTCCGGCAGCTCCAGCTCCATGAAGCCGCCCATCATATCGAACATGGCCATGCCCGCATTGTAACCCCGCCCGCCCCCCAGCGCAAGGCGAACATAGGCGCGCCGGTTTATCTGCCGCATGCGCGCGTTTCCCCGATTGTTTTTGTGTTGACGCGGCGGGGGGAATTTGCTCTAATGGGGTTGAAATCGGTGAGGGCTAGAAGCCGTATGGGACGCAAGTTATCCGCGGGATGCCCTCACCGGTTTTGCATTTGGGGTTGACTCTGCGGCGGGGTGTGGTATGTTCGCCCTTGAGCGGAGAGGTAGCCGTCTGGCAAGCCGCGCTGTGGGAGGAAGCCGCCCATATCCGCTCAATTGTTTTTCTCTTGCCGTTCATGACCGGGGCTTTTTTGTTTTGCCCTGTGTCGCGTAATGTGCTATCTTGCCTCCGCGCACCCGATACCCACATGAGCAAACGCGATGATGATTTGGAGGCCCGCCGGTTTTTTATCCCCGATGGAAAACCGAGATGCCCAATTGATGGGGAAATGTTGCAAAGCACCGGATTCTACAGCCCGGCGTGGGCGGACATAGCCTCCCTGTGGTACGCGACGACCAAGGGCGAGTACGCACCGGAGCGCAATGCGCTCGTACGTGTCTGGCAGCCAGAGTTCGATGTCATCCTGCGCCAGGCCATGGAAGAACATGGTGCGTTCGTGCTGGCTTGGTTGGATGACGTGGCCAAGACCATCAAGCGCCGCCACCATGTGAATATCTCTCAAATTTGCCGTTATTACGAGTATTTCCTGCTCACGCGCCTGTATGCCCAGGCGGACACGCGGAAGATGTGGCTTGATTCTTTCCTGAAGCACAGGGAGCAAACATACATCTGCGGCTTCTGTGGCAAGGAGCAACTCTGTGTGGAAATCCATCCGTCCCACCTCCGCCGCTTCGGTGTTCGCCCCTGCGTGTGCAGGGCCTGCCACCAAGCCATGCGGAATCATCCAGGCTTGAACGCCGGGGCCCTGAAACGCCTGCAGGAGCTGATGGCCCATGTGTCCGAGCCGCGCGAATGCGTTTGCTGCGGCAGTTCATTCAGCCTGGAGAAAGACGCTTTCACCACCGGACCATATTATCCCTGCCGCTACTCCCTCTATTTTGTCAACCTCTATGCCAACGTGTGCGGCGACTGCTACCACCGCGCCTACATGGACAACCGCCCGCAGGGTGATGAGCCGCGCGACATCCACCTGACTTCCCTGCAGGAGTTCAGCCGCGTTTTCCACAGGGAGCCGCAGTTGGATGTTGAGAAAGACATCGCCGGGCTGGAGGACTTGAGTGCCATGGGCACGCTTTTTGCCCTCTACCGTCATTTCCGTTCCGTTGAGGGGTATGAAAGGGAATTCGGCACCCTCGACAATGCCTTTGAGCGAGCAGGTTGCCCCGCGGCCACGGGTGAACGACCGGAGGCCTCGGATGCGGATTGATTCCAATTGAGCCGGCTGAGATAAAAAGAACCGCCGGGCGGTGTGCGCCGGGCGGTTCTGCATGGGGAAATGTGGCGTTCCCGCTATTGCTGCGGTTGCGGGATGGTGGACTGGCCGTAGGCGTCCAGGTGGTCGTTCTGCTGGTCGCGCCAGCCGCCGCCCAATTGGGTGTAGAGGGTGGGGATGCAGGCGGCGTACTTGAAGCGCATGGCGGCCAGTTGGGTCTGGGCGGGGAAGAGGCCCTGCTGGGCGGTGAGCACCTCGTAGTAGTTGGAGAGACCCTGGGTGTAGAGCTCCTTGGCCAGGCGCACGTACTCCTGGTAGGATTCCACGGCCTTCTCCTGGTTGGCCAGCACATCCTTCATCTTGCGGCGCTCCGTGAGGGTGGAGGAGATTTCGGACATGGCGTTGAGCACGGTCTGCTCGTAGTTGGCCTTGGCCGCCAGGAAGGCTTCCTTCTTCATCTTGTAGTCGCCCACCAGCTGGCCGCCGCGGAAGAGCGGGCCGGCCAGGTTGGCCTGCACGCCCCAACCTGTGCGGTGGCCGGAGATGGCATGGCGCAGGTCTGAGCTGGCGTAGCCCATGGCGCCGGTGAGGCTGATCTTGGGGAAGAAGTTGGTGATGGCCACGCCGATGTCCGCATTGGCGGCGCGCAGGGCAAGCTCCTTGGAGCGGATATCCGGGCGGCGCGCCAGCACGTGGGCGGGAATGCCCGGCGCCACGTCGCTCGCGTTCACGTAGTCGTCAAGCGACTTGCTGCGGGGGATGGGTCCGGGCATGCGGCCGGCCAGCGTGGAGAGCGTGTTCTCCAGCGCGGCTATCTGGCTTTCCAGTTGCGGCACCTGCGCCGCGGCGGAGGAGAGCGAGGCCTGGGCGGCGGCGGTCTGCTGCGAGGTGCCGATGCCGCCCTTGAGGCGGTTGTTGAAGAGGTCCAGGGATTCGGAGTAGGACTGCACGGCGTTCTTGGCGATGGCCAGCTGTTCGTCCAGCATGATGAGCTGCAGGTACGCGGAGGCGGCGGACTTCATGAGCGAGATGCGCATGTTGTTGAAGTCCTCCTCTGCGGCCTGTGCCTGTGCGGTGGCGCTTTCCACGCGCTTGCGGGTGTTGCCCCAGAGGTCCAGTTCCCAGGAGGCGCTGAGGCTGGCGCTGCCGGGGGCTGTGGTGGTGCTGGAGGTGTGGGCGATGGCGGAGCCGCCGGAGTTGTTCATGCCCTTGCTGGCGCCCGCGCCGTAGCCCAGCCACGGGAAGAGCGGGGCGGCCTGCACGGTCACGAAGTGGCGTGCGGCGTTCACGTTGTGCTGCATGGCCTCCAGGTTGCGGTTGTGGGTGAACACATCGCGCAGCAGGCTCTGCAGGTCCGGGTCCGGCATGACCACCTGCCAGGGCAGGTCGGCCATGGTGCTCTCGGAGATGGGGGCCCCCCTGAACTCCGCGGGCACGGGCATGTTGGGCTCCTGCCAGCGCGGGCCGATGGCGCATGCGCTCAGCAGAATCACGGTGCCGGTCAAGGTGAGTATCGCAGTCTGTTTCATTGTCTCGTGCGTTTACGGGTTGGATTATAGTTAAAAAACAATAAGAAATAAAGGTCAAATTCCGTCTTGCTTCGAGTGCTGGCTATCGGCGGCCAGATAGCGGCGTGCGCCCTCCTCGTCGGGGTCCTCCGCAAGTTCGTTGAGCTTGAAGGTGATGCGGAAGAGGCGCATGATGAAGACGTACGAGCAGGGGATGAGGAAGACACCCACCACGGTGGCCACGGCCATGCCCATCACCACCACGGTGCCGATGGATTCGCGCGCCAAGGCGCCGGAGCCCGTGGAGAACATCAGCGGCAGGCAGCCCAGGATGAACGCCAGAGAGGTCATCACAATCGGGCGGAAGCGCAGGCGCGCGGCGGAGAGCGTGGCCTCCATGAGCCCCTTGCCGCGCTGGAGCTCCAGATTGGCGAACTCCACGATGAGGATGGCGTTCTTGGCCGCCAGACCCACCAGCATCACCAGGCCCACCTGCGCGTACAGGTTGAGCTCCAGCCCCATCACCCACAGGCCCGCGTACGCGCCCGCAACCGCTATCGGCACCGTCATGAACACGGAGAGCGGAAGCGTCCATTTCTCGTACAGCGCCACCAGGATGAGGAACGCGAACACGCCGGACATGGCGAAGATTTCCAGCATGCTGGCGGAGTGGCGCACCTTGTTCTCCTGGAAGCTCATGTCCTCGTAGTCCATGCCGATTCGGGTGGTGTCCATCTCCGTGGCGTAGAGCTTCTCCAGGGCCACCATGAGCTGCTGGGTGGAGTACCCGGGCTTGGGCATGACGGTGAGCTTGGCGCCGTTGTAGATGTTGTGGTGCATCACGAACTCGGTGTCGGAGACGTCCTGCACGTTCACGATGGCGGCGAGCGGCACGCGGTCGCCGTCGCGGTTGGTGATGAAGTAACCCTCCATCTTGTCGATATCCGTGCGGTCTTCGCCGCGGGCCTGGAGGTAGACGGCCCACTGCTGGCCGAAGTTGTTGAAGAAGTTGACGAACAAGGAGCCGTTGTAGGTGGAGAGGATGGCGTTTGCGGCGCCGATGTCCACCTTGTGGGAAAGGCACTTCTCCTTGTCCAGCGTGAGGAACTTCTGCGGGGTGTCCGGCATCATCATGTGCATGCACTGGGCCACCTCCGGCAGGCGTTCCGCCGCCGCCTTGAACTTCTCCACGTTCTCATGCAGGTACGGCACGCCCTGGCCCTCCAGGTCCAGCAGCACCATGGACACGCCGTTGCACACGCCCACGCCGGGGATGGCCGGCGGCTGCATCACCATGGGAAGGCCGTCCAGCCCCGCCATGTACACGCGCGCCTCGATGCGCTTCTTGACCTCCTCCAGCGTCACGCCGGGGCGGTCCTTCCAGTCCTTGAGCTCCACGAAAGCCACGGCGGCGCCGGGGGTCTGCACGAAGTTGAGGATGTTGATACCCACCACGCTGGTGACGTGCTTGAGGTCGGGGTCGGCCTTTTCGGGCTCCTTGGCGTAGTCGCAGCCCCAGATGGCGTTCTCCAGCTTGACGGCCTGGTCGTAGGACACCTGCAGGGAGTTGTCGGGCCGCATGATGAGCGCGGCGAGCAGGAAGCCCTGGTCCTCGTCCGGCAGGAAGGCGCCGGGCACCTTGTTGGAGAGCGGGTGGATGCTCGCCCAGAACAGCACCAGCAGCGGGATGGAAATCACCAGCGAGCGGGAGAGCTTGCCGCACACCGCCGTGTAGGTGTTGGCCACGCCGTTGTAGCCCTTGTTGAAGATGCGGAAGGCCAGGCCGAGCGTGGCGTCGTGCAGGCGCATGTAGATGCGCTTCAGGCGGCTGTGGCCGCTGGCGCGGTCCACGGTGCTCGGGCGCAGCAGGATGGTGCACAGCGCGGGCGAGAGCGTGAGCGCGTTGAACGCGGAAATCAGCATGGAGATGGCGATGGTGATGGCAAACTGCTTGAACAGCGTGCCCGTGATGCCCTCCAGCAGGAGCGACGGCAGGAACACCGCCGCCAGCACCAGCGCGATGGCCACCACGGGGCCGCTCACCTCCTGCATGGCGGCGAACGCGGCCATGCGCGGGTTCAGCCCCTTGTCGATGTGGTGCTGCACCGCCTCCACCACCACGATGGCGTCGTCCACCACCAGGCCGATGGCCAGCACCATGCCCAGCAGGGAGATGGTGTTGAGCGTGAAGCCCAGAATCGGGAACACCGCAAACGTGGACAGCAGCGACACCGGAACCGCAATCAGCGGAATCAGCGTGGCGCGCCAGCTCTGCAGGAACACGAACACCACCAGCGCCACCAGCACCACGGCCTCTATCAGCGTGGCGCGGATTTCCTTGATCGACGCGCGCACGGCGGTGGTGGTGTCCAGCACCAGCTCGCCCTCTAGGCCGGGAGGCATGGCGGCGGCCTGCTTCTCGAAGACTTCCTTCAGGCGGTCCACGGTCTCGATGGCGTTGGAGCCGGGGGCCTGGTAGACCACCACGCTGGCGGAGGCGCGGCCGTTCACGCGGCCTGTCACGGAGTAGTTCTCCGAGCCTAGCTCAATCTGCGCGATGTCCTTGAGGTAGACAATCTGGTCCTCCTCCTGGCGCACGATGATATCGCCGAACTGCTCCGGCGAGCTGAGGCGCCCCTGGGTGCGCACGGTGTAGGTTTTCTCCTGGCCGCCGGGCACGGGGTCCGCGCCGATCTTGCCGCCGGGGTTGGTGGTGTTCTGCTGCTGGATGGCCTGGCGCACCTCCGCGGCAGAGATGTTGAGGTGGGTCATGGCGACGGTGTCGAGCCAGACGCGGATGGCGTATCGGCCGGCGCCGTAGACGTTGACCTCGCCCACGCCCGGCACGCGCTTCAGCTCGTCCACCATCTTGATCTGCGCGTAGTTGGAGAAGTGTACCGGGTCCCACGAGTTGTCCGGGGAGGTCAGCGCGTACATCACCAGCGGCAGGCCCGGCATCTGGCGGATGGTCACGCCGGAGTTCAGCACCTCCGTCGGTATGCGGGAGGACGCCTGCCCGTAGCGCATGTTGGTGAACACCTGGTCCAGGTCGGGGTCGGATTTCGGGTCGAACACCACCACCAGGTTGTAGACTCCGTTGTTGGAGGAAACGGAGGTCATGTAGTTCATGTTCTGCACGCCGGAGACCTCACGCTCCAGCGGGGTGCCCACGGAATCCGCCACGGACTGCGCGTCCGCGCCGGGGAAGATGCCCGACAGCTGCACAATGGTGGGGGTGATTTCCGGGTACTGCGCAATCGGCAGGTTCTGCAGGCACACCAGGCCCAGCAGGGTGGTCACCACGGCTATCACCGTGGCAATGACGGGGTGCTTGATGAAAAAGGCGCTCATGGTGCGGCGGGTTTAGAGCTGGCTGCCCTGCGCGGTGACGGACGGGGTTGTGGAGGCGGGCACGGTGTATTCGAAGGTGGAGGGGGCGAGCGTGCCGAATCCCTCCTTCAAGCCGTGCTCCCGCATGGTGCGGTTGGCCTTGGCGTAGCGTTCCGCCATCTGCGTGCCTTCCACCACCACGGGTGCATCCGCCGGGTTCTCGTAGCCGATTTCCTTAAGCCGTTCCGCCATGGTGCCGCTGGTGGCGTACACCACCTGCATCAGCATCGGCGCCCGGCCGCCCTTGCCGTCCGGCATCTCCAGCGTCACGCTGTCGCCCAGGCGCACGTCAATGCCCGCGGGCGTCTTGTCCGGCGCCACAATGTAGATGTAGCGGTGGCTCATGGAGGCAATCAGGGCGCGGGCGGGCACCAGGAAGGCGTCCTTCTCCACGCCGGTGACGGCGCGCACGCGCACGGCGGTGCCGCTGCGCAGGGTGTGCGCGGGATTGGGCACGTGGCCGATAAAGTAGATGGTGCCGGTGCTGCGGCTCACCTCGCTGTCAACGGCCACCACCTTGCCGGAGTGGGGGAACACGGTGTTCTCATCCAGCACAAGCTGGAAATCCGTGATGGCCGGGCCCTGCTTCTCGGGGTTGAAATCCTTGTCCGCCAGATTCGGCACCAGCTGCTTGGTGGGCACGGCGAAGTCCACGCGGATGGGGTCGATGGACGACATGGTGGTGAGCGGCAGCCCGCTGGCGCTCAGCAGCTCGCCCACGCTTGCGGTGGACTTGGAGGCCAGCCCGGTGAAGGGCGCGCGGATGGTGCAGCGGTCCAGGTTGATTTGTGCGTTCTCCAGGTTGGCCTTGGCCTGGCCCACCTGGGCTTCTGCGGCGGTGAGCGCGGCCTTGGCCTCCTTGCGCACCTGCAGGGCGTCCGTATAGTTCTTCTCGGAAACCGTGCCGGACTTCACCAGGCCGGTGTAGCGCTTCACGTCCTGCTCCGCCTGCTCGAAGGTGGCCTGGGCGCGCTGCACGCTGGCCTGGGCGGCGGCCACGTTGGCCTCCGCCATGTCCACCGCCGCCTTGTAGCTGGCGGGGTCGATTTGGAAGAGCACATCGCCCTCCTGGCACCAGGCGCCGTCCTTGTACACCTGCTTGAGCAGGCGGCCTGAAACCTCCGGGCGGATATCCGCCTCCTCCACGCCGCGCAGGTGCCCGAACCACGTCTGGTACAGCGTCACGTCGCGCTGCACCATGTTCATCACGCTCACCTTCACGGGCGGCATGGCCTGCGCCGCCTGCTGCGCGTTCTCCTTCTCGCATCCGGTGCCGCACAGAAGCGCGGCCCCGCCCACGGCTATCGTCAATATCGTCTTGGTGTTCATTTTGTTCAAGTGTTTTGCAGGATGTTGCGGGCCATGCGGCCCAGAAAATCGTTCAGCTGCCTCTTCTCCGCGGCGGTGAAGCCCGCCAGCATGCGCGCCTCCAGGCGCTCGATGGCCCCGCGCGCCTGCTCGTGCCTCTTGTGGTAGTACGGCGTCAGGTACGCGTGTTTCACGCGCCCGTCCTCGCTGTCGAACGCGGTGCGCACCAGCCCCTTTTCCTCCAGGCGGCTCAGCAGCCCCTTCACCGTGGTGTGGCTCACGTTCAGGTGGTGCTCGATGTCGCGCTGCGACACCGCTTCCGCATCCCCGCGGCGGCTTTCCAGGTACAGAAGCACGCGGCACTGCGCCGGCGTGATGTCCGGCGACCCCTCCATCTCCGCGTACAGCGCCTCCGCGCGGTCCACGATCATCTTCATCTGGAACCCCGTGTGGCTGCGCGTTTCCTTGTTAGGATGTGAAGCATGCTTCATAAATCGCCGCAGATTTTACCCGCATCCGGCCATTTGTCAAATACAATGACAAATTTTAGCCCAACTGTTTGGGGCAACTCCATCTTGCGCGGCGTAAAAAAGCCCGCCCGGCGTGCACCGGGCGGGCTGGAAAAGGGAATTGGCGGGGTGCCTTACTTCGCGGCGCGGATGATGGCGGCGAAGGAATCCGCCTTCAGGGATGCGCCGCCCACCAGGGCGCCGTCGATATCCGGCTGGCTCATCAGCTCCGCGGCGTTGGCCGGCTTCACGGAGCCGCCGTACTGCAGGCGCACCTTCTCCGCGGCCTCCGCGCCCACCGTGTCGGCAAGCACGCTGCGGATGAACGCATGGGCGGCCTGGGCGTCAGCGGCGGAGGCGGTCTTGCCGGTGCCGATGGCCCACACGGGCTCGTAGGCGATCACGATGCCCGCCACCTGTTCCGGCGTGAGGTCTGCGATACCTTCCACCACCTGGGTCTTGAGCACGGTTTCCAGCTGGCCGGCCTCGCGCTGCTCCAGGGTCTCGCCGATGCAGTAGATGGGGATGATGCCGGCGGCGAGGGCCTTCTTGATCTTCTTGTTGATGTAGGCGTTGGTCTCGCCGTGGTACTGGCGGCGCTCGCTGTGGCCCACCACCACGTACTTGCAGCCAAGCTCCGTGAGCATGGCCGTGGAGATTTCACCCGTGAACGCCCCGTTGTCGCGGTCGCTCACGTCCTGCGCGCCCACACCCACGCAGGTGCAGCCGTTCAGGGCGTCCATCACCGCGGGAATGGTCACGAAGGGCGGCACGATGACCGCATCGGCCTTCTTCTCGCAGGCGCACGCGCTCTTGAATTCCTCCTTGAGGGCGGCCATGAACTCGCGGGCCTCCTTGGGGCCCATGTTCATCTTCCAGTTTGCAGCAATAATCGGTGTACGTGACATAGCTTTTGATGTGTCGGGTTGTGACGCCGCCCACCATACCCCGCCCGCCCGCGGATGTCAAGCGTTAATCCGTTGCGCCGCCATCTCGCGCGCATGTGTCGCGGCATAATTGTTATTGAACCTGTTTGGCGGGGGCGTTGTCATTGCTGCGGAGTCAATCCGCATCCGATTATGAACAACAAGAACATCACACGTTACACCTACGAGAACACCGATTTCCAGGGCTGGCGCGTCAGCATCCAGCGCCGCGGCAGGATCATCACCCGCTACTTCTCCGACCTGCAGTGCGGGTCCGAGGAGGAGGCCCACAGGCAGGCCTTGGAGTACCGGGACAGCATTTTCGCGCAGATGGCGGCCAACCGCAACAACCTGGAGGCATTCATGGACCGCGAGCTGGAGAACGTGCAGCAAATCCTGCGCGAGAAGGAGCGCGGCTACTCCGCGGGGGCCTGAAGCTGCGGCGCCAGTGCGTCCGCCAGCTCGGCGCAGCGGTAGAATTCCGCCTGCTCCAGGCGCTGGAACTGGATGGCCAGGCGCTGCACCGCCTCCGCCAGGCGCGTCTTGACCCCCGGCGTGTTGTCGATGTAGTTCCAGAGGGCATCCTCATCCGCGCCGCGCATGGCCGCCAGCCCCTGCAGGCAGGCGCGCAGCTCCGGCAGCACCGCCGCCGCGGAGGCGGCATCGGTCACCCCGGCCAGCAGGGCCGTCTCTTGGCAGAGGGCCTCTTCCAGCGCGCAGCACGCCTGCTGCGGCGTTTCCGCCGCAACCGCGGCGGAACACACGCACACACACGCGCCGAATATTGTGGACCGGGCCGTCATACGATGGCCATGATATAGGCGGGAACCCTCATTGTCAAGGCCGGGAAGCCGATTCCGCGGTTAATGGGCTGCCGGAACGCTCAAAGCTTGATGAACACCTTGCGGCGGTAGAGGAACAGCGCCGCCAGCCAGACCAGGAGCAGGGCGGTGGCGGCGTAGGCTACCGGCAGCCAGTGGGGCTCCAGCAGGCTTTGCCACACGCCGCAGGTGAGGCGGCGCGCCAGGTTTTCCATGGGAAGCAGGTTGACCAGCAAATAGAGGAACAGCGCGTTGCACCCGACCACTTGGAGAGGGAAAGCCCACTTGCGCCACGGCAGGATGTCCAGCAGCAGATGGAACAGGGCCAGCAGCAGGGAGCAGACTCCCGCCGCCGCCAGCACGAACCCGGCGGTCCAGATGTTCTTGATGCACGGCAGGAACATGGAGGCCGCGATGAGCGCCACGCCCGCCGCCGCCATCAGCCCCAGGCCTTTCCGCGCCGGCCGGGAGAGCAGGCTGCCGGCCGCAAAGCCGAACAGGCACAGCGCCGTGGCGGAGACGATGCAGAGCGGGCCCTCCGGGTCGAACTCCGCGCGGTACAGGCGCCCCGGGCACAGCAGGGCGTCAACCTGCGCGTTGAAACTTCCCGCCACCGTGTAATCCCCGCCCAGGTGCTGGCAGAGCCCCACCGCCAGCAGGATGACGCCGCCGCACACCGCGCAGGAAAGCGCGCTGCGCCGCAGCAGGAGGGCCAGGGAGCCCGCCAGCGCGCCGGATAGGCCGATGAGGCCCAGGACGGACGCACAGCGCATGCCGGCATCCAGGCTGACCATGCCGTTCACGGCCCAGCCCAGCACCACCAGGATGGCGGCGCGCACCCACATTTTCCCGAGAAGACGCGGCCACCCAATTCCCTGCTGCGCGCGGCGTGCCAGTGAGAGCCGCATGGATGCACCCGCCAGGAACACGAACAGGGGGAACACCAAATCGTACGCCACCAGGCCCTCCCAATCCACATGGGTGAGCTGCTGCCGCAAGCCCTGCGCCGCCGCGCTGTCCGGCGCGGCCCCGGCAATGGCGTACGCCAGGGTGTCCAGCCCGGCTATGATGAGCATGTCCAGCCCGCGCAGGGCGTCCAGGCTCGCCAGGCGGGCGGGCTTTCCTGCCTGTCCGCCGCAATCCTCCAGCGTGTCTGCGGGTGTGCTCATGGTGGGTTGGCCGCTATTTCTTTTTCGGCAGGAGTTCCACGGAGCCGTAGGAGTTGGTGCCGCCGTTGGAGCGGACGCGTGCGATGATGTGGCAGCTGTTGTTGCCGGCGGTTCCGGCGGGCAGGGTGAAGCGGTACACGCTGTTGGAGGAGGTGTCGCCGGTGAAGCCGTCTTGCTTCACATCCGCCACGATCTGGCCGTCCAGTTCAATCTTGACCTCCGAGATGTCCAGGCGGTGGCTGCCGCGCACAAAGCGGAAGCGCACGGCCCCCGCCTGCCGCAAATCCTCCGTGGAGACGGGCCAGGAAATCTCCTTCCACTCGGTGGAAACCTGGTCCGGCGACCACGTGGCCACCTGCTTGCTGTTGTCCTTGGGCTTCAGGGCATCCGCGGTGATGGACGCGGTTTTGGCGATGAGCTTGACGGCGGCCTCCACGGGGTCCTTGTACGGCTTGGCCTGGGAAACGCCGTGCCTCTGCTCCACCCAGTTGAGCTCCCACTTGGCCACGTTCACCTTCTCCGCGGGGTTGAAGCGGCCCTTCATGTGAAGCTGGTGGCGGGGCAGGTAGTAGTCGCGGATGAGGCCGCTCCAGGTGCGGGCGGCGTAGTCGTTGACGGGCGGGCCCCAGACGGTGATGAGGCGGCGGGCGTTCTTCTCATAGTAGTCCGCCAGCTTCTCGTTGTCCTTGCCGTGCTTGCGGGCGAAGGCGAGCCAGCGGTCCAGGCGGAAGTTGGGGTGGCTCTCCAGCAGGCGGTCCATGGCCAGCATGTACTCCGTCACCTGGTCGTCCAGCTTCTTGGCCTCCTCGTTGTCGCCCTCCTGCAGGGCGCGGTCGCAGGCCATGATGAGCAGCTCCACCTTGCCGCCCAGGTATCCGGCGGCGAACTCCTCCAAATCCGCGCGGAAGAGCGGGCTGCCGTGCAGCTTGGGCGCGGCCTTGGCCAGGGTCTCGATGCCCTTGAAGTAGTCTGCGTTGGAGTTGATGCTGCCCTTGTTGGCGGCACCGGCGCCGCGCAGCCAGTTGTAGTACGGATGGTCCGTGAACGTGCCGTACACGGACTTGCACATGAGCGCCCAGAACTCCTCCACCTCCCTGGGGCAGGAGCCGTAGCGGCAGGTGGAGTAGTTTTTCAGCCACGCGGTGAGGTCCATCCGCTTCTGCGACCACGCGGCGTCGCTCACCAGCTCGTAGATGACCTGGTTGTTCTCGATGCCCTCCGGTGCCATGCCGTGGCCCGCCAGGCGTCCGCGGTTGGGGGAGTTCAGGGCCTCCAGGTGGCCGTTGGCGTAGAATTCCAGCACGCCGGTGTGGCCGCACTTGCCGCCCATGTTGGGGATGACGCTGTAAATCCACGGCTTGTTGTAGAAGCCCTTGTGGAAATCCCAGTTCACCTGGTTGTGCCAGTGGTGCTTGTTGTAGTCCACGGCCTCGTCCAGCAGCATCATCTTGTCGTCCGGCACCTTGCTGATAAGGGCCTCCAGGCTGCGGGAATCCCAGATGCGGCGCTGGAACCCGAACATCCAGCCCTGCATCATCCACACGGCGTCCGGGTTGGCGGCGGCTATGGAATCATACACGGCGCGGCCGTAGTCCGCCAGCATCTCGTAGCGCGCGGGCTGCCCGTGCGGCGGGAAGGGCAGGTCCATCTCGTTGAAGCTGTCGATGAGGTAGTGGGAGCACTTGCCGAACTCCTTCTCCCATTCCTCGATGAACATGGTGCCGATTTTCTTGAAGAGCGGCTGGTCCGGCGTGATCATCCAGTTGTGCGGCAGGCCGCCGTTCCAGTTGGTCTCCACCAGTTTGATATCCGGGTACAGGCGCTTGAGCGCCTGCGGCACAAAGCCCGCAAAGCCCGGGCACACCGGGGTCATCCCCAGCGAGCGCATGCGCTCCAGTATCTTGTGCTGCAGCGCGATTTGGTCCGCGTGCCACTCCCCGGGCATGGGGCTGTCCAGCGCGCTGATGTTGCCCATGCGCATCCACGGCAGGTGCGCCGGCCCCACAAAGTAGTTCTGGATTTCATCCTCCGTGAGCCCCAGGCGCTTGAACACGCGCGCGGTGATGGCCTCCTGCGCCACCAGCGCCAGCGGCATGTTGATGCCGTGCAGCGCCATGTAGTCGATTTCCTTCTCCCAGCGCTTCCAGTCCCAGTACACCATCGAGTATCCGAAGGTGACCACGTTGAAATAGTAGCGGAACTGGAAGGGCGTGGAACCCTCCGTGGCGGAGCCGTTCTTCCAGGCGCCGGGCTCCACGCGGTTGCCGCTCCAGCTGCAGATGCCGCGGCCCTGCTGCTTGAGTGCGGCGTAGAAGCCGTGGGTGAGTGCCACGGGGGAGTTGCCGCTCACCTCCACGGTGCCGTTCTTCACTTCCACGCGGTAGTGGTCCGGCTCATTGTCCTTCACGGCGTGGAGCTTCACGGGAACGGTGCCCCCGGTGAAGCGCTGGATCACATCCTGCGCGGGCTGGCAGATATCCGCTCCAAAGGCGGCGGAAAGGGCCAGGCAAACGGCTGCGGCGGTATGGCGTAACATGGCGGTGTTTTCTCTCTGAACTGTCTGGATTCTACATCCTAAATCCCGAATCTTCAATCCTAAACCCTAAATGGAGTGGCGTGCATACTCCTCGCACGCCGGGTGCATCCATCCCTCCGGCACGGGGGCGCCCTCCGCCAGGCGACGGCGGATTTCCGAGGCCGATGCCGGGTGCATCCCCTGCAGGAAGACGGCGCGCACGCCCTCCCGCGGGGCGGGGGCGTGGGCGCGGTGGCACACGATGAAGGTGAGATGCTCCACCAGGTAGTCGTACCGCCCCCAGCGGTGCAGCTCGTCCCACTGGTCCGTGCCCAGCAGCCAGTAGAGCTCGGCACCGGGGTGGGCGGTGTTCCAGGCCTCCACAATGCGCCAGCTCCAGCTGGGCGGAGGCAGCTGCAGGTCCAGCTCGGAAACCCGCGCCCAGGGCAGCTCCTGCGTGGCCAGGCGCAGCATGGCCAGGCGGTCCGCATCGCTGAACATCATGCGCTTGCCCTGCTTGAAGGGGGATTCCGCGGCGGGCAGGAACACCACCTCGTCCAGCCCGCAGGTGCGCTGCGCGTTCACAGCCATCTGCAGGTGCCCCAAGTGCACCGGGTCGAATGAACCGCCGAACAGGCACGTCTTCATACGCGGGGCAGGGGGGATGGGGAGGGGCCTCGGCCGTTTCCGGTCCTTTACAGGCCCTCCGTGTCCTTGTACGGCAGGAAACAGCCGATGGGCAGCTTCACGTACTTGGATTCCGGCGTGAGCCGGCGGTAGTACCGGATGAAATTCGTCAGGTTGCCGTAGTTGGAGGCGGTCTTGGGAATGCCCTGCTGCCCGCAGTTGGCCAGGATGTTGAAGTGCAGCTCCGCGTGCAGGTGCGCCGTAAACATGCCGTGGTTGTTGCCGATGGTGCCGATTTGCGCCCCGCGCTTCACCAGCTGCCCCACCTTCACGTCAATGCGGTCCAGGTGCGCGTACAGCGTTTGGCAGCACAGCACCTTGCGGGTCTTCGGCTCGCGGAAGGCGTGGCGCACAATCACCACCTTCCCCCAGCGCCCGCGCGCGTCGGCGGCGTAGGTCACCAGCCCGGTGCCGATGGTGTACACGGGCGCCCCCAGGTCGGTGTTGCCGCCGGCCTCGCCGTTCCAGTCCTCGCCCATGTGGCGGGGCGTGGCCAGACGCAGCCCGCGGGACTTGTAGTAGCCGTCCCCGTTGGGCTTGCCCACCGGGAAGTCGAATCCGTCTGCCAGCGGCACATAAGCCCATTTGAGGTCCGGCGTGGTGCGGGCCATCAGCACAGCTTCCGCCTGCCCCCAGCACAGAAAGGCCAGGCTGGCGAGCAGCAGTATCAGGTGTCTTGCGGCACGTTGCATTCCCGCATCCTAACATACAACCCGCCCGCCCGCAAGTAGCAATCACGGCATGCAGGCGGTTCCCCCGCGGCACACGCACGCGTTTTTTTTGCGCCAGCATTCAAAAAAGTCTTGCAAACCGGCGGAGCTTCCCCTATAATCGCCCCGCACCCGCCCCGCGGGGGCAAACAGACAGGACACGCAGGCTTAGCTCAGTGGTAGAGCACATCCTTCACACGGATGGGGTCACAAGTTCGAATCTTGTAGCCTGTAGCAAAATTAGAGAATGTTAGCGTCCGATAAGGCTTGCAAGCCCTTGTCGGACGCGCTTTTTGGGTTGCGGGCGTTCGCGGCGTGGAGGCGGAAAGGTGTACAAAATGGTGTACAACAGGTGTACAGGGAAATCACTGCTGTACAAAATACGGTCTGCCGCCACATGTGACCCAAAGAAATTTGGGGAAAGGGCGTTCCGTTTTCGCCAAGGCTACGCCGAGACAGGTGGCATGCAATAATTGGCGCGGACGAGTGCATGAGAGATGCAACCCATGGTGTCACGAACCACTCCGGCCCTGACGGGCGGAGTTAAGGGGATTGACGCGCGGAGGGGGACACCCCACAGGTTGACACCATGTGGCTACATATAAGATTGCGCCGCCCCCTTCGGGAGGGGCGCCTGTATCTTGCCGCGCCATCCGGCGCGGCTGCGGTGAGTTTCATCTGGCGTTCCGCCAGATGAAACATGATACCACGCGCCGATAGGCGCGCTTTTCTTGAACCCCACGCTGCCGCAGGCAGGGGGCGGTGTTCTCCTATGCGTAGCCACAGGTGTCAACCTGTGGGGTGTCCCCGCATGCCAATCAATCCCCATAACCCCGCTTGCCGGGGTGGTTCGTGACACTATAAGGTTTGCATCTCCGAGCGTTATTACTCCGATGCCACATGCGAAAAAAGGCCCGCCTTTCGGCGGGCCTTTTGATTGTCAAATGCGGTTGCGCGGGGCGTCAGCGGATGTTGACCACCTTCTTCTCACCCTTCTTCATGTCCATGGTGGGGAAGAGGATGAAATCGTTGGTGTAGACGGCGTCCTTGGCATCACAGCCCTTGGCACCGGTGTGGCCGATGCTGGTGTTGGGGAACCAGACGGCGCAGCGGTCCTTGGTGTCGCGGTTGGCGGTGATGGTGAACTGGCGCTGGCCTGTCCACTCCACGGTGTAGGGGGACTGCACGTGCGATTCGTCCACGGTGGCGCTCCAGGCGGGGTCGCCGTAGAAGGCGATGACATCGCGGTCATGGACGAGGCCGAGGTAGTCCTGGACCTTCTCCTGGTTGAGTGCGATACCCTTGTTGATCATCCTGCCGATGAGAATCTGCGGGGAGAACTGGGGCTCGTCGAAGGAAACCTCCATGAGCTTGGGGTTGAGCTGCATGGTCTCGTTCAGGATGAACTGGTTGTTGATGGCAACGGCCTCCGCGAGGGTGATGCCGGCGACGCTGTTGGTGAAGGTGCCGAGGGTGCCCCAGCCGCCCTTGCCGTACCAGGAGGGCACGGTGTAGCCCACGAGCTGGTTGCCGGTGTAGGCGGAGATGGCGGTGATGGCCATGCTCTGGTTGGTGCCGTAGGCATCGCCGAAGAGGCAGTTGCCCACGGGCAGCCAGATGCGGGTGACGCCGTCCGGCTCAATCACGGGGAACTTCTTGTCCGCCGCCAGCTTGGCGAGGGCTTCCGGCTGCCCGTTCATGGCCCGGCTGAGCGCGGGCGTGAAGTCGCGGAAGCGGTTGGCGGGGAGCTGGTAGAAGCGGTTGTTGGCGGGGAAGATGATACCCTTGCTGAAGGGCATCTCCAGGTTGAACTCCGTGGCGTGGCTGGCGGAGACGATCATCTGGGGCTTCTGGGTGGCGAGCTGGTTGGCGAAAAGCCCCTGCACGCCCTCCTCGTACACCTTCTTGCCTTCCGGCGTGTTGGGGTCGTACTTGGTCTCCTTGGGCTTGGTGTAGCCGGTCTGCTCCAGGATGGGGAAGCCGCCCCAGTCCGTGATGCAGTAGCTGTGCTCGTAGCGGGAGGGGTCCACGTTCGTGCTGCCCAGGATGCGCTTCACCACCAGCGGCGTGTTGTCCTTGGCGATGCGCAGCGCGTCCTTCGGCTCGTACCCGGTGACCATGCCCCACAGGCAGTCGCCCCACGGGTCGTCGTCTATCTGGCGTGCCACGCGGTTGAGCACGTTCACCTGCGGCTGGGTGATTTCCTGCGGGCGCAGCACAAAGGCCACGTAGTGGGCCTCCGTGCCGTGCAGGGCGTTTTTGAGGGTGTCCTGCTTCAGGTCGGCCACCTCATGCACGGTGGCGCCTTCATGCTTGGCCTGCAGGGCCTCCACCACGGCGGGCCAACCTTCCGTGGCCATGGTGGCCTTGGTGACGACGATGTGGTAGGGTGCGCCCTTGGTGGCGGGGCACTTGGGGCCCTTGGTGACGGACGGCTGCTCCTCCTTCACGGGGGTGTCCTTGTCGAAGTCCTTGGGCACGGTGAAGAAGTAGTTGGTCTTGTCTGTGCCGAAGACCTCCTTGCCGAGCTGCTGGATTTCCTCCAGCTTGACGGACTTGAGGTCGGGCAGGACCTCGCGGAGGGTCTGGAGGGGCTTGGTGTCGCTCTGCAGCTTGGTGAGGATGCTGCCCCAGAAGCCGGGGTCGCGGAACATCTTCTCGGTGCCGGAAATCATGGGCAGCACGGCGCGGTCCACGTCCTCCTGGGAGATTTCACCCTGGCCGATCTTGTTGAGGATGATATCGATGGCGGCGTTGACCTTCTCGCGGTTGCCCTTCACGCCCGCGGAGGCGCAGGTGATGAAGGCGGCGTCCTTGAAGTTGCGGTTGCCGGTCACGCCCACGCTGGGGGAGTAGGTTTCGCCCAGCTCGGCGCGCAGGCCGTCGAACAGTTTCTCGCGCACGATGTCGGAGAGGATTTCCAGGCGGCGGTTGCGCTTGAGGTCCATGCCGTCGCCGGCGGGACGCACCTGGGCCACGATGGTCTTGTCCAGCTCGGTGTCGTAGCGCAGGAACTTGCGCTGTCCCCACGACTGGAAGTTCACCGTGCGCTCCTCGTCCGTGAGCGCGGTGAACTCGGCGGCGCGCTTGGGCATGGCGCCGAAGGTGCGCTCAATCACGGGCAGCACGTCCGCCACCTTGAAGTCGCCCACGATGGTGACCTCCATGGCGCCGTCCTTCAGGTAGGGGGTCATGGCCTTCTTCACCATTTCCGTGGAGCAAGCCTCCACCTCCTTCTGCTCGGGCATCACGAATCGGGGGTCGTTGCCGAACATGGCGCGGCCGGACTGCATGGAGAATGCCCCGTTGGGGGTGGTGAGCACGCGCTTGTAGGTGGCGGGCAGGGCGCGGCGCAGCAGGGTTTCGCCCTCCTTGCGCCAGCCGGGGTGCATGATGTTGGCGGCCACCAGCTTGCACTGCAGCTCAAAGTCCTGCGGCGTGGTGCCGCCGCCGAAGATGAAGCGGTCCTGCGAGGCCTCGAAGCCCACGCCCACCACGTGGCCCGCCATCAGGCGGTCCAGGTCCGTGGTGGAGTGCGCCTCCAGGCCGCCCATCTGCATCACCGCGCCGGCCATCGTGTTCAGACCGGGCGTCTTCGCCAGGCGCAGCGAGCCGCCGTCCACAGCCGCGGACACGGAGATGCTGCCCTTCTTGAAGTCGATGGGCTTCAGGTTGACGCGGATGCCGTTGGAGAGGGTGAGGGTGGTGACGCCGATGTCCTCGATGGTGTCCTGCACGATGATGGAGCCGGGCTCGCCCACCTTGTCGTAGGCGAACTTGAGCTCCTTCTGGTCGGCGGGCTTGGCCACCTCGGTCTTGAGGGCGGAATCGTATGCCTTGCGGAGCTGCTGGGCGTCCACGCCCTCCGGCACGGTTCCGGTGAGGATGAGCTTGGCGCGGCCGCTCTCAAAGTCCTTCTGCAGCTCCTGCTGGCAGAGCTCCGGGTGCGCCTGCACCACCTTCACGCCTTCCTCGAAGGCGCGCAGGTCCTCCGCGGGGGCGGTGATGACCTCCTCCTCGTCCAGGCAGTCAACGATGTTGCTGGCCATCTCCTTGGCGGAGACGGTGGCCCAGGTGCTCTGCAGCTGGGTGAGCCCGGCGCGGGCGGAGGTGATGACCTCGTCCAGCTCCTGCTTGGAGAACCCGTACTTGGCGGCGCGGCGGACCTCCTCCACCACGGTGCGCAGGGCCTCCTTCCACTTGCCGGGCTCCGCCACCAGGTCCACGCTGAACGCGTCCATCACCTGGTAGGTGCTGCCCTTGCCGATACGCGCGCCCATGAACGGGCAGTCCGGCTTGCGGGTCATGCGGGCCAGGCGCTGGTTGAGCATGGCGCGGCACATGTTGCCGGGGAAGTCCTTCACGCGCTGCTCGATGGTGTCCGGCCGCTGCGTGTAGTGGTTCACCACGTTGATGGAGATGGAGGTCTGGGCGTTCTCCGGGTTGGGGATGACGGTCTGGTCCGGGCCCAGGTTGGCGATCTTGCCGCGGTCCTCGTTGGGGCGGCCGGGCACGTCGCGCATGTCGCCGAAGTATTTCTCCACCCACTGCTTGGCCTGCTCCGGCTTGAAGTCGCCGGTGACGATGACGGTCATGCGGCGCGGCAGGTAGTTTTCCTTGTAGAAGTTGCGGATGGTGTCGTAGGTGGCGCCGCGAATGACCTCCTCCGTGCCGATGGGCAGGAAGTCCGGCACACGGGTGCCGTTCAGCAGGAAGCGCATGGCCGCGATGCTGGCGCGGTAGCTTGCGGAATCGCGCGCCTTCAGCTCGCTTACGATGATGCCGCGCTCGTGATCGATGGCGTCGTCCTCCAGCAGGGAGCCGTCACCGAAATCACGGATGACCGTGAAGCAGAAGTCCACCGTTTCGTCCTTCAGGTTCGGCAGGTCCATCATGTAGACCGTCTGCTCCAGCCCGGTGTAGGCGTTCACATCGCCGCCGAACTCCAGGCCCAGCTTCTGCATGGCGGGAATGAGCTCGCCGCGCTTGTAGTGGCGGCTGCCGTTGAACATCATGTGCTCCAGGAAGTGGGAAATGCCCGTCGTCTTCTCGTCCTCGTTCAGTGAGCCGTGCTTGGTGTACAGGCGGATGCACGCCCGCCCTGCCGGTTCCGTGGTGGGGCGGATGATGTAGTGCACGCCGTTGGGCAGCTCTCCGGTGAGGGCTTGCGGGTCCTGCTGCAGGGCCTGCAGCTGCTGTGGGGCCTCTGCCTGTTCGGCGGGTGCTGCCTGCTGCGTGGGGGCGGGGGCCGCCGGGGCGGCCGTTTGCGCCTGCATGACAGGCACCGTGAGGGCCAATGCAATGATTGGGGTGATGATGCGGTTCATAATCTTGAATGGTTCAACTATGATTGCCGCCATCCTATCATCCCCCGCGCGCGTGTCAAGCGCGCGTTGCGGCATTATGCAGGGGCAGACGCTCCCTAATTTTGTCATTTTTCATTTTCTTTGTGCATTTGGGGCGGGTCGTGTATTATAGGGTGTGGGAAGAGCCATGAAAGCGACCACCATCAAGAGGGCCGGGATTATCTCCCTGGCCGTGCTGTCCCTCATCCTGCTGTACCAAAACAGCGGCATGCGCGACGAGCTGCGGCAGTACCGCGCCGCGGAGATTTATCTGGCGGAGGAGGAGCGGACGGCGGAGGATTGCCTGGCGTACGCGCGTACGCTGGGCCGCGCGGACGACACCTTGTCTGATGTGCTGTGGCTGGTGGCGGCGCAGAAGGGGGATGCGGACGCACAGAGCTATCTGGGGCGCGAGCTGGATACGTATCCCCCATATCGCCCCAACCGCTATTCCTCCATCAAGGACAGGGGCCCCAAGAGCGAGAAGTGGCTGCTGGCGGCCGCGCGGCAGGGAAACCCAAAGCACATGGAGACCCTGGCGCGGTTCTACGACTACAGCCGCCCCGACGACAAGACGGCGCGGAGGCAAATGCAGCTGAGTGCCTTCCATTGGTACAGGGAAGCCGCCCTGCGCAATAACGCGTACTGCATGTACCAGGTCGCCTCGATGTACAGGCTCGGGGAGGGCGTGGAGAAGGATTTGGCGCAGGCGGAGCAATGGTTCAACAAAGCAGAGGCCGCGGGCGATCAGTCCGCGCCCGGCGGCCTGTGGCTCGTGTACATGGAGACCGGGCGCAAGGATATTGCCGACGCCATGCTCAAAAAGGGCTTGGAAGAGGGACTGCCCTGGGCCGTCCACATCAAGAAAGCCCAGGAGTTCGAGGAGGCGCGGCAACGCTGGTTGCAGGAAAGGGAAAACCGCGAATAAACCGCGCCGCAGGATGATTGGTGAGGGGGTGTTGGCGCTAATCCCCGTTGAGCACGTGCCAGGAGGGCATGACCAGCTGCACCAGGATGTAGATGCAGAAGAGGAAGGTGA
>JAKSOU010000003.1 GCA_024405435.1 Akkermansia sp.
GCCAGAGGGTCTTGGGGTCGCCGTCGGCCACGTTCTTGGCATCCTTCTGGGCATCGCCCACGGAGCTGGTGAAGACGGGCCTGCAGGCGTCGCCCTTCGTTCCGGCGAGCTGGCTGTAGACGCGTGCGTTGACGAAGTTGAGGGTCTCTTTTATGGCGGGTGTCATGGCGTAGGCGGCCACCTCGATTCCGGTGGTGGTGCCCACGCTGCCGTTCTGCCAACAGGTGCGCGTCATGCCGCCGATGCGCTCCAGGATGTTTCCGGTGTAGAGCAGGCTCTCCAGCGCGGGGGCGGTCTCCTGCTCGGCGAGGGCGCCGATGATGCGCCCGCCCGCCTGTCCTGTGAGCTCAAAGGCCTCCAGCCACGGGGCGATGTCCCGCTGCAGGGGCTCGATGCCCTTGGCGCGGCGCAGCTCCCTGCCCGCGGCGGCCATGGCCTCGAACTCCGCCTGCAGCTTCTGCGCCCTGACGGCATCCGGCTTGCCCGCGGCCACGGATTCCGTGTACGCCTTGGCGTCGTCCGCAATGCCGGCGGATTCCTCGCGGAAGTAGCCGTGGTTGTTGGGCAGCAGGTAGGAGTTGTGGTGGCAGAACACCTGCATGGCGTCCGCGCAGCCGGGGTACAGGCGTTTGATGCCCTGGTGCCAGGAGTTCTCGGAATCGAACCCGCAGATGTTCCAGGTGTAGTCCGCCACGCCGAAGAGGCCCACCTTGCTGGCCTCCGCGCGCTCCATGGGGTTGGCCACAAAGCCGCTCATCTCCCCGCGCATCTCGGGTTCCTGGCCGTTGCCGTACGTGCGCCCCATGGACAGGCGGGACGCCTTGAAGTCCGAGCACGGCCAGTTCCACCAGATGAACGTGGGGCGGCCCAATGCCTGATGCACCCACTGCTGGCCGGAGAGCGTGATGTCGTGCACCACGGAATCGCCGGTCCACATCACGTGGATGGCCTTGTCAAGCCCGCTGCCGAGCGCGCCGAGGAACTGCGGGTTGGTCCAGGCGCGGTTGTAGCCCGTGGGGCACATCACAAGCTCCTGGTTCACGTCCTTGTGGGTGCGGATGAAGTTTTCCAGGATGTAGTTGCAGAGCTGCACCTGGCGCTCCGGCTTGCAGATCTCGCCGCCGGAGTCGTCCACCAGCACCGCGAAATCGCGCACGCCCAAATCATAGAGCTGCTGGAGCTTGGCGCACAGGCCCTCCAGCTGCTTCTCACCGCCGTTGTCGTTCCAGTTCACGGTGTTGGCGGGGTGGATACCCCACACGAAGCGCACGTGGTTCTTGCGCGCGCAGTCAATCTGCGCCTTCAGTTCCGCCGCCTGCTGCGCGGGGTACAGCTCATAGCAGCCGCTACCGTGGTGGTAGGGGTCGTCCTTGGGCGCGTAGAGGTAGAAGTTCATCTTGTTGCGGCCGTAGAACGCGAACTGCGACATGCGGGCCTCGCCGCCCCACGGGATGCCGTAGTAGCCCTCCACCGTGCCGCGGTACGCCAGGTCCGGCCAGTCGAGGATGGTGCCGCAGGGCAGTTCGCCCAGCTTCGCCACCTCCTCGATTCCCTTGTCCGGGAACGGGTCTTTCTGCGCGTCCTTGGCACCGGGAACATCCTTCAGCAGCTGGGAAACAGTCTGCTTGGCGTAGTACAGGCCCAGCTCGTCCAGCTCGGAGGACCACGGCTGTCCATGCACGAACACCTCCAGCTTGCCGGGGGTGATGCGCAAGGCGTACGAGCCTTCCTTGGCGGGCAGGTTGGAGCTGGGGTCGTCCTTCCCACGTTCGTTGCTGGTGATGGGGAAGATGACCACCTCGGTTACGCGTGTGTATTCCGTGCCCAGCTGGCACTTCTGCGGGGTGGGGTAGACGGGGCTCACGGCGGCGGGCGCGGCGGCGGCCAGCGCGCCCAACAGGCTCATTACGGCAAAGGCGGTTTTCATAACTCGCCGCACATTCTACCAAATCGCCGCGCGCGCCGCAAGAAAGACTTGCGCGCGTCATACGCGCCGCCGCGCTGCTACAGATTGCGCTTGCCAAACGGTGGGGCTGTGAGATAATGGGCGCGTACCTCCACCTCTTCCATGGCGGACGAAATAGAACAGTTCTACAAGGAGCCTTCCAAGAAGGAATGGGCGGGCTTCTGGACGCTTGTGGCCGTGCAGGCGCAAAACGCGTTCAACGAAAAGGCGGTTCAATTCCTGCTGATACCGCTTGGGGTGTGGCTGTGGGGGGCGTCCGGCAGCACGCTGGAGTACACGCTGGGCGCCATCTTCGTGCTGCCCTACATTTTGTTTTCCCCGCTGGTGGGGTGGCTGACGGACTGCTTCTGCAAGACGCGCATCATCCAGGTGATGTGCCTGCTGCAGATATTCGTGATGAGCTGCATGCAGTACTGCTTCTACGTGCACGACATGACGGCGGCCATCATCTGGTTCACGGTGTTCGCCACGCAGGCCACCATCCTCTCCCCCGCCAAGAAGGGTATCGTGAAGGACCTGCTGGGGTCGCGCTACATCTCGTTCGGCTCGGGCATCATTGAGATGAGCATGGTGTTTGTGCTGCTGGTGGCGCAGATTGGCGTGTTCTTCTGGTTCAGCTACCTGCTGGATGCCTACAGCGCACTGCCGGACGGCGCGACGGAGGCCGGGTGGAGCGCGGTGATGTTGCCCACATGGGTGTTCCTGAGCCTGGCGTGCGTGGTGGCGGGGGCATCCTTCCTGCTGCCGCGCTACGAGCCCAAGCCGCCGCGCGCGTTCAGCTGGAGCCTGCTCTGGGAGCACTTCACCCAGGTGAAGTACCTGTGGCGCGACCGCAACCTGCGGCTCAGTGAGATGGGCATCTGCTACTTCTGGTGCCTGGCCGGCTCCCTCTTCCTCATCCTCATCCAGATTGCCAAGGCCATGCAGGCCGCGGACCCGGACGTGAACTTCAGCCTGGAGTGCGGCATCCTCATGGCCTGGCTCACCGGCGGCGTGGTCGTCGGCGGCGTCACCGCCTCCCGCCTCTGCAAGGGCAAGAACGAGCTCGGCCTCATCCCCTTCGGCGCCATCGGCATCACCGTCTGCACCCTCCTGCTGGCCATGATGCCGGTCAACACGCTTGCCAGCAACATCCTGCTGGGGCTCACGGGCGCTTTCGGCGCGGCCTACCTGGTGCCGCTCAACGCCTACCTGCAGGACAACTGCGACCCCTCCAACCGCGGCAACATCATCGCCGCGGGCAACCTGATCGACAACCTGATGGGGCTGGTGGCCGTGGGGCTCATGTGGCTGATGTACCAGTGCGGCGCCTCCCCGCAGATGCAGTTCTTCGTCCTCTTCCTCATCAGCCTGTTCATCCTGATATCGGCGCTGCGCCTGATACCGCAGGATTTCATCCGCATGCTGGGGATGTGGATCATGCACCTGTTCTACCGTGCGCGCGTGCTGAACGTGGACCGCATCCCGGAGCGCGGCGGCGCGCTGCTGGTGGTGAACCACGTGACGTATGCGGATGCGCTGTTCCTGACGATGGTGGTGCGGCGGCCGATCCGCTTCATCGTGGACGAGGAGTTCACCTCCGTGCGCTTTGTGGGGTGGATACTGGAGCTGTTCAACTCGCTTCCCATCTCCAGCAAGAACCCGCGCCACGCCATCCACGAGGCGGACAAGGGCCTGGAAAACGGTGATATCATCTGCATCTTCCCGGAGGGCCAGCTCACGCGCCACGGCTGCATCACCGCCATCCGCCGCGGCGTGGAGGTCATCACCCGCCGCGCCAAGGTGCCCGTGATTCCCATCTACATGGACGGTCTGTGGGGCAGCGTGTTCTCCTACTACGGCAACCGCTTCTTCACCAAGCGCCCGCTGCGCTACCCCTACACGTACACCGTGGCCGTGGGTGAGCCCATCAGCCCGCAGGAATGCAGCGCCGACAACGTGATGCGCGCCTTCCGCAGCCTCTCCGCACAATGCCTGGAAACCACCGATGCCAGCAGCCGCGACGCCCTCATCCGCCGCTTGGAGCAGATGGGCAACACCGCCCTGGTGCATGCGCAGGGCGGGCAGAGCCTCACCGGGTTCCAGGTGGCGGCGGCGCTCATCAGCCGGGAGCCCGGCGAGGATTGGGACCCGCTGCTCGTGCGCTGGCTGGAGCTGCTGCAGGAGGCCTCCAAGGACATCCTCACGCTGCACCGCTACTGGATGAACGCGGAACAGGTGTGCCATGTGAACGCGCTGAGGCCGGGCGCCCCGCTGCTTGCCACCGTGGGACACAGGGAACCGCAGGAGCTGCTGCTCGCCGTGCTCTGGCCCATCATCACCCACACCCCGGTGCACCTGGTGGAGACCCCGCAGGACATGCTGCCCGCGGAGGTGGAGCAGATGGTGGGCGGCGCGCACATGCGCAGCATCCTGTTCAAATCCATCCCGCACCACCAAGCGCCCTTCTTTGATTTCAGCGGCGGCTCCGCCATCTCCACACCCAACATGCGCTGGCGCCCCTGCCTGGCCACGCCGCGCCACATCGTCATTGCAATGAGCATGTGCCGCAGCGTCTTCAAGATTGGCGACGGCACCAGCCAGCTCGGCGTGCGCCCGCGCACGCGCGGCATCCTGCTGCCCGGATTCGCCGTGCGCGGCGAGCGCCAGCAGGGCGGAACCACCGTTTGCGGGCCAAGCCTCCTGCGCCCCTTCTCCCTGCCGGACAACCTGTACCTGGACGAGAGCGGCTTCCTCGCGGAGCTGGCGTGAGTGCCCTAGGATTTACAATTTGGAAAGTTCGCCGCGCCTGGCGGCGCGGGTATTGGTGGACAATGATTGGCGCGAACGGGCGTGGGTGGTACCTCTCCGAGCGTTTTTTCGTCCACCCATAAAATTGGCACTGCGCCGGTTTTTCGTTCACGCCAGCTTCTTATCCGCCGCCAGGAGCAGGCGGGAGACGTAGGCCAGCAGCAGGGAGGCCAGCACGCTCACGCAGCCCAGCACAAAGCCGAGCAGGAAGGTGACGAAGATGGCCACGAAGTCCCATTCCGGCAGGGTTGCCAGGTGCCCCAGCATTGAGGGGACGAGCAGCGCCACTGGCAGCAGCAGCCACGCCGCCCACCGCCAAAACTCGTGCGGCGGGCGCCGCCAGCGCAGCAGCAGCGCACCGTCCACCAGCAGGCACGGCCCGAAAAACAGCACCGCCCAGCTGAGCATGATGACGCCGGAGACGAACGCCGTCAGCCCGGCGTTGCTGTTGAAGAAGGCCACCCAGGAGGGCGGGAGGTCTTCCAGCCAGGGCTCCCGGTACGGGAAGCGCGCGGGGATGGTGCGGGACTCCGGCCTTTCAGCCTCCTCCGGCGTCCAGAAATGGTTGCGTATGGCTACTATGCAAAAGTTGCCGCGGCTTTCCACCTTGATATCCACGCCGTCGTGGAAAACGCTGCCCTCCTGTGTGCGCAGGCGGCAGGGACCGGGGGAGACGTAGCGCACGGTGCCGTCCTGCGCGGTTTCCCTTTGCTCCAGCTGCAGCGCGGCGGCGTAGTCTGCCGCCTGTTGCGGCGTGGCTTTCACGGTGACGCTCAGGTTGCCGTTGAACCAGTCGCAGTCGGTTATTTCCGGTTTGTCGCCCAGCCAGGGTTGCAGCTCGCACCACGGCGGCTTGCCGATGGAGTCCACCACCATCCACCACCCGCCTGCATACAGCAGGCACAGTAGGGCGTATACCAGACAGCACGCGCCGCGGAAGGCTTTTCTCCGGACGGGATTGTTCATTGTGTCCATAACGTTTCCCATACCCTATTAAGCGCGAGAGCGGCCGAATGCTCAAAAAAAACGAAAAAAATCTGGAAAAAGTTCGGAGAGGGCCACCCCTTGGCGCTCAGGTGCGGATGATGAGGATGGTGATGTCGTCGTTCTGCTCGTTGCCGCGGGTGAAGCGCTTGAGGTCGGCGGAGAGGCGGTCGGTGGCCTCCCTGGCGGACATTTCCGGGGTGATGGTTCGTGCCCAGGCCATGAGGCGGTCCTCGCCGTACTGGTTCTTGTCGGGGTCTTCGGCCTCGGTCACGCCGTCGGTGTACATCACGATGGTGTCGCCCTCCTGCAGCTGGCGGCTCTGCATCTCGAACTGGAAGTCGTCCATCACGCCCACCACCAGGTTGGAGATGAGGGGCAGGAAGTATGGTTCGCCGTTGCGGGGGATGATCACGGGTGCGTTGTGGCCGGCGTTGCAGTAGTCCAGCACATGCGTTTCCGTGTTGAAGCGGCCCAGCAGGAGGGTGACGAACATGCCGCTCTCGTTGTTCTCGGTGAGGCTGCGGTTGATCTTGCCCACCATGTCGCTGAGCAGCACGCCGTGGCCGCCCACAAAGCGGAGGGAGCTGCGGGTGATGGCCATGATGAGCGCGGCGGACACGCCCTTGCCGGAGACATCTCCCACGGCGAAGTAGAGCATGTTCTTGCGGGAGGTGACATCGTACAAATCGCCGCCCACCTCCTTGGCGGGGTGGATGTCCGCATACACATCCGCCAGCGTGATGTCCGCAAAGTTCTTGGGCAGCATCTGCATCTGGATGTCGTGTGCGATGTTGAGCTCGCTTTCCAGGCGCTGCTTGCCGGCGGTGGTGGTTTTCAAATCCTGGATGTACTGTGTGAGCGAGCCCTGCATGTAGTCGAAGGAGTCGCGCAGCTGCTTGATTTCATCATCGGTCTTGATTTCCGGCAGCTTGGTGTGGAAGTTTCCCTTGGCAATGCTCATGGCGCTCTCCGAGAACTTGCGCAGCGGGGAGGCCGCGCGCTCGATGGACGCCCGGCACAGCAGGAACAGCCCGAACAGGCCCGCCAGCGCCACCGTGAGCACCACCAGGTTCATTTCCGTGGTGCGCGCCAGCACGGAGCTGTACGGGCAGATGATGGAGGCGGACCAGCCGTTGGAGAGCGGGCCGTACACGCCGATGTAGGATTTGCCATCGTCCTCGAATTCGGCGGAGCCCTTGAGGCCCTTGACCATGTTGAGGGAGGCCTCCCAGGCGCGCTTGTCCTCCTTCTCCGCGGCCACGGAGAAGATGGTGGCGCCGCGCAGCCAGGAGCGGTCCGGCGCGGAGACGTAGGAGCCGTTGCGGCTGATGAGGACGGTGAAGGAATCCTTGTACGGGTGGATGGAATCGAACTTTTGGGAGAGCCACTCCAGCGAGATGTCCGCTGTCACCACGGCGTACAGCTTGCCGTCCTTGTCGAATAGCGGCCGGCTGTACGTGCAGACCCACTGCTCGCCGCCCTCCTCGTCGTAGTACGGTTCCGTCCAGCACGCCTTCTTGGTGAGGGTGGGTATCTGGAACCAGTCCATCAGGAAGTAGTCGTACGATTCGCTGCCCAGGTGCGTGCTTTTCACCTCCCCCGTTTCCGCGTCTATCCAGCTGTATGGGGCGTAGTAGTGCCGGCCCGCGCGGTAGTCCGCCACAAAGGCCACGGCGCAGCCCACGATGTGCTCGTTGGATTCCACCAGCTTGCGCGTGAGATTCTGCAGGTAGGTGTCGTCGTCCTCGTGGCCCTCCACCATCCAGGAGGTATTGGTGGCGGCCACCTCCACGCTGTGCAGCTCCTTCTCCACGTCTGCTATGGTGGCATCCAGCAGGTTGGCGGCGGACTTGGTGGCCTCGTCCGCGATGAGGTGGCGGCAGGTCTGCGCCACGATGGCCAGCACGCCGACGAAGAGGACGGAGATGAGCGCGATGACGATGAGGCTCAACCTCTGGGCAAAGGATTTGCGGTGCTTACTCATGGGGTATCATCTCACGGTAGTTGACCTTCTTCATGATGACGGCGGCGCGGTACATGGCGTCCACCAGCTTGTTGAACACCTCCTCCGTGACCCGGGCGTAATCCCGCCTGCCGGTGTCCGGGTTCACTTGCAGGCGCAGGCACTCCTTGAGCATCATGCGCTCCATGACGGGGTTGCTGCTCACGTGGCCGGCCTCGACATACTTGTGGGTGATGGCGCAGGCCTCCTCCGGGTGCGCGGCGGCGTAGTCCCAGCCCTTCTTGGTTGCGCGGACGAAGGCGTCCAGGGTGGGCTTGTTGTCCCTGTAGTATTGCTCGGTGACGTAGAGGCCGTCCTCCGGCGCCCTGAGGACGTGGTCGTGGCAGCGCAGCACGTTTTCCTCCGGGATGCGGCCCATGGAGAGCAGCAGGCCCAGGTACTCGTTGTAGCTGTAGCAGAGCGTGGCATCCACCGCGCCGTAGATGAACAGGTTCACGCTGCGGCTGATGGGCACCCACTCGATATCCAGGTTGAACTCGTGGCTCAGCACGTCGAACAGCTCGGAGTGGCCGGCACGCCACCGTGCAATGTGCATGTGGTTCAAATCCTTCAGCTCCGGGATGGGGCGGTGCGCCACCACCCACAGCCCGCTGATCTGGGTGACCTGGCAGAAGTTGACAATCGGCGCGCCCTGTGCGCGTGCAACGATGGCCTGCATGAGCTGCAGGCCCGCGATGTGCGCCCTGCCCTCCTTCAGGAGATCCAGGGATGTACCCTTGGAGTTGATGCCGACATGGTTGAAGGTGACGTTGAGCCCCTCCTGCTGGAAAAAGCCCTTTTCCTTGGCCACGTAGTACCCGGCGAACTGCGCCTGCGGAATCCACTGCGGCGCAAAAACAACGTCCTTCAGCTCTGCATGCAGAACGGAAAGCGCGCCGGCAACGAGTGTGATGAGCGTCAGCAGCCTAGTCACGGCGGCATTCTACCACACCCCCGCGCGAGCGGCAAGGAGGAAGCGCGTTTTAGCGCGAATTGTGGCATAAGACGCCTTTTTACCTTGATTGGAGAGGAAATACCGATATACTCGCGGGACTTCCTGCTTCATGAAAGACTTGAAAAGAACGTTTGAGATTCCGGGCGGCGGAGAGGGATATTTCTATTCCCTGCCGGCGCTGGCGGAGGGCGGGCACCCCGGCATCAAGCGCATGCCGGTGAGCCTGCGCATTGTGCTGGAGAGCCTGCTGCGGAACTGCGACGGGCTGCGGGTGACGGAGCGCGACGTGGCGAACCTGGCCGACTGGAAGGCGGGTGCGGCGCATGAATTTGAAATCCCGTTCACGGTGGGGCGCATCATCCTGCAGGACCTCACGGGCGTGCCGCTGCTGGTGGATTTGGCGGCCATGCGCGCGGCGGTGCAGGAGCAGGGCGCGGACCCCGCGGCCATGGAGCCGCTGGTGCCGGTGGATTTGGTGGTGGACCACTCCGTGCAGGTGGACTGGGCGGGATTCCCGGAAGCCTACCGCAAGAACCTGGAGCGCGAGTTCCAGCGCAACACCGAGCGCTATGAATTCCTCAAATGGGGCCAGCAGGCCTTCAAGTCGTTCTCCGTGGTGCCGCCCGGAACGGGCATCGTCCACCAGGTGAACCTGGAACACCTGGCACGCGGCGTGATGGAAAAAGACGGCGTGTACTACCCGGACACCCTGGTGGGCACGGATTCCCACACCACCATGATCAACGGCCTGGGTATCGTGGCCTGGGGCGTGGGCGGTATCGAGGCGGAGGCCGGCATGCTCGGCCAGCCGGTGACCTTCCGCGCGCCGGAGGTGGTGGGCGTGCACCTCACGGGCAAGCTGCGGGAGGGCGTGACCGCCACAGACCTGGCGCTGTACGTCACGCGCATGCTGCGCCAGCACGGCGTGGTGGGCAAGTTTGTGGAATTCTTCGGGGAAGGCGCGGCGGCGCTCTCCCTGCCGGACCGCGCCACCGTGGCCAACATGGCCCCGGAATACGGCGCCACCATGGGATTCTTCCCCTTCGACGCCGTGAGCGCGGACTACCTGCGCGCCACCGGGCGCGCGCCGCAGCAGGTGGACACCTGCGTGGCGTACCTAAAGGCGCAGGGGCTGTACGGCATGCCGCAGGCGGGGGATATCGACTACTCCGCCGTGCTGGAGCTGGATTTGGCGGGAATCGTGCCCGCGGTGGCGGGACCCAAGCGCCCGCAGGACCACATCGCCCTCGCGGATTTGAAGAAGAGCTTTGCAGAAATATGCCAGGAAACGTACGGCCACGCGCAGCGCACGGGTGCCGTGAAGGTGACCATGCACGGCGACGCCGGAAACCCGGATGCCGACACCGCGCACGAGGTGGAACTGACGGACGGCTCCATCCTGGTGGCGGCCATCACCAGCTGCACCAACACCAGCAACGAGGGACTGATGCTCGCCGCGGGCCTGCTGGCGCAGAAGGCCGCTGCGCTCGGCCTGCGCGTGCCCGCGCACGTGAAGACCAGCATGGCTCCCGGCTCCCGCATCGCCACGCGCTACTTCGCCAACAACGGCCTCACGGAGGCGCTGGATGCCATCGGCTTCTCCATCGTCGGCTTCGGCTGCACCACCTGCATCGGCAACTCCGGCCCGCTCAACCCGCAGCTGGAGCAGGCCGTGGCGGAACACGGGCTCGTCTCCTGCTCCGTGCTCTCCGGCAACCGCAACTTCGAGGCCCGCATCCATCCCATGGTCAAGGCCAACTTCCTCATGTCGCCCCCGCTGGTGATCGCCTTCGCGCTGGCCGGCCGCGTGGATATCGACATGAAGCGGGAGCCACTGGGCACCGCGGCGGACGGCCATCCCGTCTTCCTGCGCGACATCTGGCCGACCTCCGGCGAGGTGGCCGCGGCGCAGGCGCGCACCGCCGCGCCGCAGGACTACCGCGCCTCCTACGCGGAGCACGTGGCGCAGTGGGACGGCGTGGCCGCCCCGCAGGGCGCCACCTTCGCCTGGAACGCGGATTCCACGTACATCCACCGCCCGCCGTTCTTCGATGCCTTCTCCAAGGAGCCGCACGATGTGCAGGACATCACCGGCGCGCGTGCGCTCGGCATTTTCGGCGACAGCGTGACCACGGACCACATCTCACCCGCCGGGGCCATCAAGCCCACGGCCCCCGCAGGCCGCTTCCTCGCCTCCCTCGGCGTGCAGCAGCGGGATTTCAACACCTACGGCTCGCGCCGCGGAAACAATCTCGTCATGGTGCGCGGCACCTTCGCCAACGTGCGCATCAAGAACCGCATGACCCCCGGCGTGGAGGGTGGCTACACGCTCTACTTCGGCAAGCGGGAGCTGCCCGCGCCGGATGCGGACATCACCGCCGCCTCCGGCACGCCCGCGTTCATCTATGATGCGGGCATGGCGTACATGCAGGACGGCACGCCCACCATCATCATCGCGGGGGAAGACTACGGCATGGGCTCCAGCCGCGACTGGGCCGCCAAGGGTACCGCCCTGCTCGGCGTTCGCGCCGTCGTCACCAAGAGCTTTGAGCGCATCCACCGCAGCAACCTCATCGGCATGGGCATCCTACCCCTCAACTTTGAGAACCCCGCGGACTACGACCGCGTGAAGGACCTGGCGGACGCCACCTTCTCCATCACAGGGCTGGGCGCGGCGCTGGCCCCGCGCGGCAAGGCCACCCTGCACGTGCAGCCGGCGGGCGCACCCGCATTCCAGCTGCCGCTCACCGTTCGCGTGGACACCCCCGTGGAGCTGGAATACCTGCGCGCGGGCGGCATCCTGCAATACGTGCTGCGCAGGTATTGCTGATGCAAATCACCCAATCGTACATGGAAAAGGGGCGGCCTTGCGGCCGCCCCTTTTTGGTTAAGGTTTTGTTGAATCAGGCGGGTGATTAGAACCAGCAGCCCACGCCCAGGGAGATGGTGTGCTGGCCGTAGTTGCCCTTTACGCCCTTCTTGTCCACGTAGGTGCGGCCGAACTCGTAGCCCAGGCGCACGTACACGGCATCGCTGCACTGGATCTGGATGCCGCCGCCCACGCCGAACGTGAAGCCGTCCGTGTCAACCTTCTCCGTGCCAAACACAGACTTCTCCTTGACCTGGCCGATGGAGTAGCCGGCGCGGCCACCAAGGAAGAAGGAGACCTCGTCGCTGACGGCCAGGTGTACGTTGTAGCCCAGGGTGATGGGCATGGCGTACATCTCGTCCTTGTAGTGCACGTAGTCCTCCGTGTACTTCTCGTTGCCGGCCTCGTATGCCACGGACAGGCAGAACTGGTGGCGCACGGAAGCGCGCTGCATGGAGTACAGGCTGAAGTTGAGGCGGGCGCCCCACATGTCGGGCATGTGTTTCTCGGAGCCGATGGCGTAGAGGGCATCGATTCCCCACACGGGGGTCCAGTCGTAGCCGGTGTAGGCGCCGGGCTGGTTCTCCGGGAGCACGTAGGGTGCGGCGTTGGCAACGCCTGCAAGGCATGCCATGATGGTCAATGTAGAAAGAACTTTTTTCATAGACGTTTCCTCTTTAGCACAATTCCCCGCGCCATTCAAGCATTTTCTTCACGCGGCCCCGAAATTTTGTTCCGTCGACACAGCCTTGACCCGGTGCGGGGAATGCGGTAGACTTGGCGCAACATGAGCGAGATTGCAGCATACAAGGTGGCGGATATCGCCCTGAAGGACTGGGGGCGCAAGGAAATCACGATGTCGGAGTTCGAGATGCCGGGGCTGATGGCGTGCCGCGAGAAGTACGGGCCGCAGCAGCCGCTGGCAGGCGTGCGCATCACAGGCTCGCTCCACATGACCATCCAGACCGCGATTCTCATCGAAACCCTGGTGGCCCTCGGCGCGGAGGTGCGCTGGGCCAGCTGCAACATCTTCTCCACCCAGGACCACGCCGCCGCCGCCATTGCCGCCGCAGGCGTGCCCGTCTTCGCCTGGAAGGGCGAAACCCTGGAGGAATACTGGGAGTGCACGTGGAACGCCCTCTGCCACAAAGACGGCAAGGGACCGCAGCTGATTGTGGACGATGGCGGCGACGCCACGCTCCTGCTGCACAAGGGCTATGAGATGGAGGCGGGCGACCCGTGGGTGGACGCCCCCGCCGCGTCCGCGGAGGAGGGCGTCATCAAGGCGCTGCTGAAGCGCATCGCCAGGGAGAACCCGGGTGTGTTCCACCGCTGGATGCCGGAGATTGCCGGTGTTTCCGAGGAAACCACCACCGGCGTGCACAGGCTCTACCAGATGGAGCGCGACGGACGCCTGCTCATCCCCGCCATCAACGTCAACGACTCCGTCACCAAGAGCAAGTTCGACAACCTGTACGGCTGCCGCGAAAGCCTGACGGACGGCATCAAGCGCGCCACGGACGTGATGGTGGCGGGCAAGGTGGCCGTGGTGTGCGGGTACGGGGATGTGGGCAAGGGCTGCGCGCAGGCGCTGCGCGGGCTGGGCGCCCAGGTGGTGGTGACGGAGGTGGATCCCATCTGCGCGCTGCAGGCGGCCATGGAGGGCTACCGCGTGCTCACCGTGGAGGACACCCTCGGCTGGGGCGACATCTATGTGACCACCACCGGCAACTGCGACATCATCACCCTGGAGCACATGGAGAAGATCAAGGACCAGGCCATCGTGTGCAACATCGGCCACTTCGACAACGAAATCCAGGTGGCGCGCCTGCAGGCGCGCGAGGGCATCAAGTGCACCAACATCAAGCCGCAGGTGGACATGTACACCTTCCCGGACGGCCACAGCCTGTACCTGCTGGCGGAGGGCCGCCTGGTGAACCTGGGCTGCGCCACGGGCCACGCCTCCTTTGTGATGAGCAACAGCTTCACCAACCAGGTGCTCGCGCAGATGGCCCTCTGGAAGGACCGCGAGACCGCCAAGCCCGGCGTGAAGGTGCTGCCCAAGGTGCTGGACGAGGAGGTGGCGCGCCTCCACCTGCACAAGCTCGGCGTGCACCTCACCACACTCACGCAAAAACAGGCGGACTACCTGGGCGTGCCCGTGCAGGGCCCCTTCAAGAGCGAGTTCTACCGCTATTGACACCGTGTTCACCGGACTCGCAGAGGCGCTGGACTGGCTGTACGCCACGCAGGTGTTCGGCATCAAGCTGGGGCTGGACGGCATGCGCCGCCTGCTGCGCGAGTGCGGCGTGAGCGAGCCCCACGCCCGCGTGATCCACGTGGCGGGCACCAACGGCAAGGGCTCCACCTGCGCGTTCGCGGAATCCGTGGCGCGCGCCGCCGGATACTCCACGGGCCTGTTCACCTCGCCCCACCTGGTGGCGTTCAACGAGCGCATCCGCGTGAACGGCGAGGACATCCCGGATGCGGACGCCGCGCGGCTCATCGGCAAGGTGAGGGACACCATCGCGAGCTGGGAAACGCCGCCCACCTTCTTTGAAATCGTGCTGGCGGTGGCCATGATGCACTTCGCGGAGCGCGCGGTGGACATCATCATCCTGGAAACCGGAATGGGCGGCCGCCTGGACGCCACCAACGCCGTGCCCAAGGACGTGGCCGTCATCACCCCCGTCGGCATGGACCATACCCAGTACCTCGGCAACACGCTCTACGAGATAGCCGGGGAGAAGGCCGCCATCATCGCCTGGCACCGCCCTGCCCTCTCCGCACCGCAGCAGCCGGACGCCCTGCGCGCCATCCACGAGGCCGCACAGCGCATGGACACCAACTACCGCATTGTCTCCGAACCCTGCGGGCAGCCGCTCGGCCTGCGCGGGAGCCACCAGAAGATGAACGCCGCGCTGGCGCTGGCCGCGCTGCACGCGCTGCCGCACTTCCTCTGCTCCGCGGAGGAGGAGGCGCGCGGGCTGGCAGAGGTTCGCTGGCCCGGCCGCTTCGAGGAAATCCTGCCCGGCGTAATCATGGACGGCGCACACAACCCGCCCGCCATCCGCGTGCTCGTGGAAACCTGGAAAAGGGAATTCCCCGACACCAAGGCGCGCTGCATCTACGCCGGCTCCGCCGACAAGGCGCTGGACGAGGTCATCGGCCTGCTCTCCCCGCTGGTGGGGGAATGGGTGCTGCCGCCCGTGCAGAGCCCGCGCATCCTGCCGCAGGACGAGATGGCCGCCAAGGTGCGCGCCGTCGGCAGCGCGCCCGTCTCCACGCCCGCCACGCTGGAGGAAGCCCTGCAAACACTCCCCCCCGGCACGCTGATATGCGGCTCCTTCTTCCTGCTGGGAGAGGCCAAGGCCATCCTGGCCAAACGCCAAGACTACCGCGCCACCAAGCAGTGATTCCCGCGGAAACGCCGCAAAGGGAGGAACTGGTCATGGTCGCAGGGCGGTGGCGGGCACCACGTACACGCCGTCCGGGCGGCGGTAGGCGGCATCGCACAGCCCGCATATCACGCAGAGGAACGCGGGGGCGTTCGCCGGGCTTTCCGCCACCAGCGCCGCGCGCAGCTTGAGCAGCCCGGCTGCCGCGGCATCGATCTGGTTGGCGCCGAGCTTGATTTCGATGGCGCCCCAGGTCGAATCCGGCAGCTCCACCACGGCGTCAATCTCGCGGTCCCTGTAGTCGCGGTAGTGGTAGAGCTTGGCGTTGAAGGATTCCGCATAGACGCGCAAATCTCGCTCGACGAGGCTCTCGAAGAGGAAGCCGAGGGTGTTCAAGTCGCCCATGAGGCGCTTGGGGGTGGCACCGAGCAGGGCCGCCGCCAGCGAGGGGTCCGCGAAATGCCATTTCTCCGCCTGCTTCACGCGCACGGACGAACGCAGGCCGAACCCGAACGGCGGCTGGTTCTCCAGCAGGAAAAGCCGCCGCAGCACATCCAGATAGCCGTTCACGGTCTTGATGTCGATATCCTGCGCATCCACCGCACTGATGTCGCTCACCAGCTTGCGCACGGTGGTCAGGGTGCATTCGTTGCGCGCCAGCGAGCGCAGCAGCAGTTGCATCTTGGCGGTGTCGCGCCGCACGCCGTCCAATCGGTTCATGTCGTCGCTCACCACGGCGCGTATGTACTCGCGCGGCAGAAGCATGGCGCGGTTGAGCGGCATGCCGAGCGCCGCCGGCCACCCGCCGCGCACAATCAGCTCCGCCAAACGCTCCAGCTTCACCGGGCCGGTGGCCTTGTTTTTCGCAAAACCCTTCCCGAAGAGGCCCTGCAGGGAAACATCTCCGCTTGAATCGCCGGATTCGTAGAGCGACATGGTGTGCATGCGCAGGCGCGCAATGCGCCCCGCCCCGCTGTGCAGCACGCCCTTGGTCACGGGGGTGGCGGAGCCGGTGAGCACAAACTGCCCATGCCGCCCGGCGGCATCATCCACACCGAAGCGCACGGCATCCCACAGGGACGGCACCTCCTGCCATTCATCCAGCAGGCGCGGGCGTTCCCCCTCCAGCACAAGCGCGGGGTCCATCTCCGCCATGCGGCGGTTCTGAAAATTGCCGCGCGGGTCCGCCAGGGAGCACACGCTCCCGCTGTGGCGCGCGGAGGTCCAGGTCTTGCCGCACCACTTGGGCCCCTCCACGCACACCGCGCCGAAGGTCTTGAGGTAGAGCGAGAGCGCGGCATCCGCCACGCGCGGCCTGTAGTCTTTGTTCTCCATGGCTTTTCTCCTGCCCGCACTTTATCTCATTCCCACAGATTTGTCAATCCCATTCCCATACTTTTTTAGTTTTCGTTCCCACATATTTTCATTTTTCATTCCCATATATTTCTATTTTCCATTCCCATAAATTTCACCCTTGGGCGGGTGCAAAAGGGGCGGGGTTGAATGAAACGTGGTTTTATACGCCGCACAATGCAGCGTTCCGCTCCCTAGGGATGTGTTTTTCAACGGATGATTTCCGTGAGCAGGGGGATGGTGCCGACGGTGAGCACGTCTCCGTGGCGGAGGGGAACGCGGTAGTCTGTGGGCTGGAGCTCGCGCTCGTTCACGGCGGTGCCGTTGAGGGAGCCCAGGTCCGTCACCACCAGGCCGTCGTCCGTGAGCTCCAGGCGCACGTGCTCGCGGGAGACGCAGGCGTGGTCCAGCAGGATGATGTGGGGCACGTTGCGTTCGCGGCCGATGACGATGCCGTCCTCGCGTGCCATCTCGGAAAAGGGGATGTGGGTTTCCCAGGGCTTGCCGTCCGGCATGCGGCCGGCGAGGTGCAGCACGGCGTTGGTGGGGGCGTCGCGGTGGCTCACGGCCTTGGGGCGGCGGGATTCCAGCCCGGAGCCCAGGTCCCACTTGATGCGCAGCGCATCGTACGGCGGCAGGGGCTGCAGGTAGGCGGCCGGGTGTACGGAGGGCGTCTCCCCGGTGCCGCCGGGCGGCGGTTGGGCGATGGAGATGGGGTGGTCCCAGTCCGCATCCTCCGCAGCGTGCACCTGCGCGGAGACATCGCCTATGCTGGCGCGCACGGCGGCCAGCTCCGCCTCCAGCACGCGCGCGCGCTCCCGCAGCTCTGCGAGCGCGGCCTTGTCGTCGTTCTGGGGGGTATCGGGCATGGCGTGGCGGGGCAGGTGAATCAACGGCGCTTGGCCGCGCGGGAAAGGATGATTCCGGCGTAGTACACCAGCTGGGCCAGCGAGGACAGCGCAGCGGACACGTAGGTCATGGCGGCCCACTTGAGCGCGGTCTGCGCCTGGTCGTGCATGGCGCCGTCGGCCAGGCCGCTTTCCTCCAGCCACTTGAGCGCGCGGCGGGAGGCGTTGAACTCCACCGGCAGCGTGATGAAAGCGAAGATGGAGGTGCAGGCGAAGAGCGCCAGGCCCACCCACGCCACGGTGGTGTTGCCGTTGGCTCCCACCATCGCCAGCCCCGCGATGAACACCACCTGCCCCAGGCGGGAGCCGATGTTCACCATGGGCACGATGGACGAGCGCAGCCGCAGCCACGGGTATGCGGTGGCGTGCTGCACGGCGTGCCCGCACTCGTGCGCGGCCACGGCCATGGCGGTGATGGTGTTGCACTTGTACACCACCTCGGAAAGATTCACAGTTTTGTCCGCGGGGTTGTAGTGGTCGGTGAGCTTGCCCTTGGTACTGACCACGCGCACATCATGGATGCCGTTCTGCTCCAGCATGCGGCGCGCGGTTTCAGCGCCGCTGACGGGGGCCTCCACCTGGGAGTATTTGCTCATCACGGACATGAGCCGCTTCTGCACCACCGTGCCCAGAAGTCCCATCACCACCAGCAGGATGATGCCCAGCATGGTGGTGGGGTTCTCCATGGCGCTGGAGAACCCGCGCATGGAAAGGTCGTTCACCTCGGAGGCATCCGGACCCCACTGCGCCAAGACCTGTAGGAAAGACATCATACGTGCCTGTCAGCATACCAGCGCGCACGCGGATTTTCAAGCAAAAAGCACGGAGAGCGGCCGAATCAAATTGCCGCCGGACCGCCGCCGCGGGGGATGGGCAAGCCCTGCACGCCGGCCCGCAGGGCGGGATCGGATATTTCCTCGAACGTGCCGTTGGCGGGGTCGCGGCGGAAGCAGCGCTCGGTCTCCGGGGCGTTCCTTGCATCCGCCGCAGGCTGGAAGTACAGATACCACACTGCCCTGTCATTGTCCTCGACCTGAAGTGCCGGGTAGTAGGCGTATTGCGGGTTCCCCCATATGGGGATGCCCAGCGATTCGCCCAGGCGACGGAACATTTCCTCAATTTCGCGCATGTACTGCGGCTCGACCGGCTCTATTCCCTCTTCCTCAAATGAGGCGCGGCCGATATACAACATGCCGCCCAAATCAAACGCGCCGATATGCCACGCCATCATGACGCCGCACTCGTCCACGCCCCAACGGGCGCACTGCCCGCGCGTTGCCACCACCTCCACCACCTTGCGAACATTCCGCCCCTCGTCGGACCACACAATGTCCCCGACGCGCGCCTCCACCCCGTTGGGATAGCAAACCTTTTCCTCTCTCATGGCGTTTATTTAACGCAAAGCGATGGCGCAGTCAACATGATTCCGTCAGCCGCGGAGGGTTTGGCCGTTGTCGGGTGCTGGGAAGCGGGCGGGGTCCACTTTGTTTTTCTGGAGTGCGGCGGCGAGGTCGTCGAGCGTTTCTTGATAGCCCTCGTTGGCGAGCTGCCAGGTGCCGAAATGGCAGGCGATTCCCATGCGGGCGTGCAGGGTGAGGAAGGCCTCCACGGCATCCGCCGGGCTGGTGTGGTTCTTGCGTATCCACTCCGGGCGGTACTGGCCGATGGGCAGGATGGCCACGTCCGGCGCGCCCAGGCGGCCATGGATGTCTGCGAAGCAGGCGCTGCGCGCGCTGTCGCCCGCGAAGTACACCTTGGGGCCGCCGTGGGATTCCAGCCAGAATCCGCACCAGAGCGAGCGGTTGCGGGTGTCCTGCGTGCGGTAGCGGCTGCTCCAGTGGCGCGCGGGGGTGAGGGTGACGCGCAGCTTGCCCGCGTCCACGGTTTCCCACCAGTCGCGCTCCTCCGCACGGCACTCTCCGCAATGGTGCTCCAGCAGGCTCTTCAATCCCAGGGGCATGATGAACAGCGGGTTGTCCCGCTCGCGCAAGCGCTGCAGCGTGGGCACGTCGAAATGGTCGTAGTGGTCGTGCGTGAGCAGGCAGACATCGATGTGCGGCAGCTTGTCCCACGCGATGCCGGCGGGGCGGTGGCGCTTGGGGCCGAACCCTTGCACAGGGCTGGTGTAGTCGCTCCACACGGGGTCGGTGAGGATGTTCATGCCAGCCATGCGCAGCAGGAAGGTGGAGTGGTTGACGAGCGTGGCCTCCCAGGCCTTGCCGTCCACTGAGGGCGCAAGCTGCGGCGTGCAACGGAGCTCCGCCACATCGGGGTACTCGCCCATGGAGAGGCGGTCGCGGCACCAGCCCAGCAAATCGCCCGTGGAGTAGGGCGCATACGGCTCCGGGTTGAAGAAGCGCGTGCCGTCGAAATGGTCGCTCACGGGGCCGTGCCACTCGCCGGGGCGGCAGAGCGTGCGCGGCAGCAGCCAATCCACGCCGAACCCGGCGGCGGTGAGCGCGCCCGCGCCCGCCAGCCCCTTCAGGAACCAGCGGCGGCTGCGCTTGGGTGTCTCTCCGTTGCCTGCCATGTCGTGATTGTAGGGTTTGCGCTCAAGCCTGCACGGTGATGCGCGGGGTGATGATGCAGCGGCGGTAGGTTCCGGGCTCCACGTGGGTGCGCGGCCACACGATGCAGTCGTCCAGCACGCATCCGGCGGGGATATGGGCGTCCTGGCCGATGGTGCAGTCCTCGCCGATATCGGCGGTGGCGGCAATGACGGCGGAGGAGTGGATGCGCGCGCGCGAACTGGCCTGCAGCACGGCGTCCAGGTAGGTTTGGGGGGAGCCGAGCTCGCGCCAGTTGGCCCAGTCGCACACGTGGCCGCCCACCTTGCCCTGCCGTATCAGTTCCAGCCAGGTGGGCACCACGGAGAATTTTTCCTCATCGGCGGGGAAGAGGTCGAACACCTGCGGTTCCATGATGTACATGCCCGCGAACTGGTACTCCCCCGCATCCACGCCCAGCGCGTGGCGCATGTCGGTCACCAGCCCGGTGGCGGGGTTGAATCCCACGTTTTTCTTGCCGTCCACGCTGCGCAGCGCCAGGGTGACCCAGTGCCCGCCCGCGCTGTGCGCCGCCAGCAGCTCGTCCACGGGGATATCCGTCCAGATATCGCCGTTGTGCACCAGGAGCGGCGCGGCGGGGTCCGCCAGCAGGGGGCGGATTTTCTTCACGCCGCCGCCGGAGTCCAGCGGCTCGTCCTCATGGCTGAACTGCACGGGCTTTCCGCGGTAGGTTCCCTCCGGGAAGGCGCGCTCCCACATGAGCGGCAGGCAGGATGTGTTCACGATGAACGAATCCACCCCGTAGCGCATGAAGTGGTCCATGGTGTGGTGTACGAGCGGCTTCTGGAACACGGGCATCAGCGGCTTGGGCAAGATGCTGGTGAGCGGCGCCAGCCGCGTGCCGAGTCCCGCTCCTAGGATGAACGCTTGCATGGTGAAAGTGGCGTATGGGGTGGAATCACTCGGCAGCCCTGCGGCGGCGGATTTTGTTGACGATGATGCACATGCCGGCCACCATGAGGATGAGGAAGACGGCCGCAATCACAGGGGCGACAACCGCCAGCGCGGAGCCGATGGTGGCGCATCCGTTCTCCACGGTGGAGACGATGCAGTTGCCGAGGCCGCCGGTGGTGGCGGTGCTGCCTGCGCGCACGGTGGCGGCGCCCGCCTTCACGGCCCCGGCGGCGCCACCGCCCGCCACCACGCCCAGCCCCCATTGCAGCGCGGGCGGCATATCGCCCAGCAGGCCGCCCACCAGCAGCGTGCCCGCCACCAGGGCCAGCGGGCCGTGGATGGTGTCAAGCGCGTTGTCCACCCAGGGGATGTAGTAGGCCAGGATTTCCACCAGCGTGGCGGCGGAAAGGCCCACCAGGCCCAGGTCCGTGGCGGTCCAGGCGAGAGCGGGTGTGGCGTTGAGGCCCATGAAGCGCACGGCCAGGCCGACCGCCAGCAGGGGCACGAAGATGCGGAACCCGCACGCGGCGGACAGGCATACGCCCATGACCAGGGCGATGGTGAGTTGCATGTAGTCCATGTTACCAGAGGTGTGGGAGGTTGAGTTCAATGGCGCACACGCCCATGACGAGGTTGGCCACGGCGTGCATAACAATGACGGGGGTGAGCTGGCGGGTGCGCACCACCAGCAGGTACGCCAGCGAGCCGTACAGGAACGCGCCCGCGTAGTCCGCCGGGTTATGCACCAGCATGAACGCCAGCGTGACCACCAGGTAGGAAAGCCGGCTGCCTTGGCCGAGCGGTACGGATTGCGGCTCATCACGGTTGATGCACCAGCGCATCAGGTAGCCGCGCCAGAAGTATTCCTCAATGAAAGGCACAATGAGCACGGCGCGCGCAAAGCGCAGTGCGTACGCCGCGCACGTTCCCGCGGAACCCGCGCCGAACACCGTCTCCGGCATGAACCCGCCTTCCCGCGGCACCCAGCCGAACAGGTACGGCACCAGCCACACGGCAATGCCCACCACGCCCGCCAGCGCGCCCCACAGGCAGCTTCCCGCGGTGCAGCCCCATTCCACGCGCCGCCGCACGCGCCACAGGTACACCGCGCACACCAGCACCTGCAGGGCGTACACGGGGAGCTCCGGCATGCGCTGCCACCACGCGGCGTTCGGGTGGTCCCACTTCACCGCGCCCTCCACCGCCCACAGCAGCAGGTTGAACGCCAGGAAGATGATGAACGGCACGGCGTAGGTGCGGAAAAGCGCGCCCTCGCCGCCCGCGCCGCCCGCGGCGGGCGGTGGTTCGCGGCGCGCTGTCTCGCGGTCGCACATGGCGGGATAGGAAAACGGTTCAGCCCTTGAGCGTATCGCAGAAGCGGGCCATCTTGTCGCACGCCTCCTCCAGCAGGGAGAACGCGGTGGCGTAGCAGCAGCGCAGGTAGCCCTCGCCGCATTCGCCGAACGCCGTGCCGGGCACCGCGGCCACCTTGGCATCCTTGAGCAGGCGCAGCGCGAAATCCTTGGAGCTGATGCCGAAGCGCTTCACGCTCGGGAAGGTGTAGAACGCGCCGCCGGGCAGGTGGCAGTCCATGCCCATCTCGTTGAAGCGCTTCACGATGTAGTCGCGGCGCATGTGGTAGCTGTCGCGCATCTCGTGCATGGCGTTGGTGCCGTTCTGCAAGGCCTCGATGGCGGCCTCCTGCGCCGTGATGGTCGGGCAGATCATCGTGTAGGAGTGGATTTTCACCATCTGGTCGATGAGCTCCCGCGGGCCGCAGGCGTAGCCCAGGCGGAACCCGGTCATGGCAAAGGCCTTGGAGAAGCCGTGCAGCAGGAGCGTGCGCTCCTTCATGCCGGGCAGGGAAGCGATGCTGGTGTGCGGCTCGCCGTCGTAGCGCAGCTCGGAGTAGATTTCATCCGTCAGCACGAACAGGTCATGCTTCACGCAGATTTGCGCGATTTGCTCCAGGGTTTCGCGGGGGGCGATGGAACCCGTGGGGTTGGTGGGGAAGTTGAGCATCAGCACCTTCGTCTTGGGCGTGATGGCCGCCTCCAGCTTCGCAGGGTTCAGCGCAAACAGGTCGTCGATGCTCGTCTCCACCGGAGTGGCAACCCCGTACGCCAGCTTAACGGAGGGCGCGTAGCTCACGTAGCACGGCTCGTGGTACAGCACCTCGTCCCCGGGGCTCAGCAGGCAGCGCAGCGCCAGGTCGATGGCCTCGCTCACGCCCACGGTCGGCAGGATTTCGCAGGCGGGGTCGTACGCCACGTGGAAGAATCCCTCCACGTAGTCGGCGATGGCGCGGCGGAGGCTCAACAGGCCGTAGTTGCTGGTGTAGGTGGTGTGTCCCTTCTCCAGGGAGAAGATGGCGGCCTCGCGGATGTTCCAGGGGGTGACGAAATCGGGTTCGCCGACGCCGAGGGAGATGATGTCCTTGCTGCCGGTGACGAGGTCGAAGAATTCGCGGATGCCGGAACGCGGCAAATCCACGACCTGTTTGGAGAGCATGCGGTCCCAGTTCATGGCTTATGGAGCAACGCTGATGCGTTCATCGGTTTCCGCCTCGTCGAACAGGAGGCCGTTCTGCTTGTAGGTCTTCAGGCGGAAGTGCGTGGCGGTGGAGAGCACGCCCTCCATGCTGGAGAGTTTCTCGCTGACAAAGCGCGCCACCTCCAGCAGCGTCTTCGCCTCCACCAGAATCAGCAGGTCGAACCCGCCGGATATCAGGAAGCAGCTGCGCACCTCGTCGAACCGCGCAATGCGCTTCGCCAGCCGGTTGAAGCCGCCGCCGCGCTCCGGCGTGCAGCGCACCTCGATGAGCGCGGACACGCCCTCCTTGTCGTCGTTCAGGATGGCCTGGTAGCCCACGATGCGGCCCTCGGCCTCCAGCTTGGCGCGCGTGGCCGCCACCTCCGCGGGGTCCACACCCAGGCGCGCGGCCAACTGCTCGTCGCTCAGGCGGGCATCCGTCTCCAACATCTTGAGAAGGGCATTCTGTGTCATGGTGCGTGTATCATACCACCCAGCCCCCCCAAGTCAAGGGCATTTGCCGCGTGCTGACTTGAAATGGTGGACAAGGGGCGGGGTTCGTGGTATAGAGATTGCATGCGCATGAAAGCCGCCGGATTCTGCATGCTCGCCTGCCTGGCCGCCGCCGTGGCGGGCGGCGCCGAGCCGCAGCCGAACGCGCCCTCTCCGGAGGACGCCCGCAGCATGTACGTGCGGGCGAACGCCATGCTGGCGGACGCCCGCAACGGCGATGTGGACCGCGTGCCCCAGCTGCTGGAGGCCGCCGCGCCGGTCTACTTCCCGGCGGCGTACAAGCTGCTGGAGGTGTATGAGGGCCGCTACAAGGGCATCCCGGAGCAGCCTGAGAAGGCGGCGCGGCTGGCGCGCCGCCTGGCGGAGGACGACAGCGCGGGGGATGCCGTGCAGGCCGCCATGCGCGCGGTGGCCATGTTCCAGCTGGCGGGGTACTTGGAGAAGGGGCGCGGCTGCGTGGCGGACATGCCCCAGGCGGTGATGTGGATGAAACGCGCGGCGGATGCCGGGAACGAGGCGGCGCGCGTGGAGCTGGCGCGCTACCTGATGCTCGGCAAGGGCGTGAAACAGGATGCCGGGCACGCGCGCGAAACGCTCATTGGCGTGGCCCGCCGCGCCCCGCAAACACCCAAGGTCTTTTTCTATTTGGGCACCATGTGCTACAAGGGGCTGGGCCAGAAGGCGGACTACTACACCGCCGCGCGCCTGTTCGAGGCCGGTGTGAAGCGCCGCGACGCCGATTGCATGAACAACCTGGCCGTGATGTACGAATACGGCTTGGGCGTGCCGCGCAACGCGCAGGCCGCCGCCACCCTCTACCGCCGCGCAGCCGAAATCGGCAACAGGGAGGCCTCCTCCAACCTGCAGCGCTTTTCCTTCAAGGAGAACGCCAAGGCCAGCCGAAGCCAGTCCACCCCGCCCGCGGAGCGCGTGCTCAACGCCGCACTGCGCCTGGTGGATGCCCTGCCGCTGCCGGAACCCTGGCCCACGCGCCTGAAGGCGGCCCTCACCCGCACGCCCGCCAAGCCATGAGCGCCGCCCTCCAAGCGCTGGAGCGGGCCGCCGCCGCACTCGGCTTCTCCGCCGTGGGCGTGGCACCCGCGGATGCCGACCAGGGGGAGCACCTGCGCCAATGGCTTGCAGAAGGCATGCACGCCGGCATGCTCTGGATGGAGCGCCACCTCCCCGCACGCCTCAACCCGCAGCTCGTCCTGCCCGGCGCGCGCAGCGTCGTCATCCTCACCTACGAATACGCGCGCCGGGATGCCCGCCCGCAGCCCGGCGCCGTGGCGCGCTACGCCCAGGGGGAGGACTACCACAAGCTGCTGGCGGGCAAGCTGGCGGATTTGGACGAGACGCTGCAGATGTACGGCGGGGAGCAGCGCTGCTTCACGGATTCAGGTCCCGTGAGCGAGCGCTTCTTCGCGTGGCGCGCCGGGCTGGGCTGGATCGGCCGCAACGGCCTGCTCATCCGCCCCGGGCGCGGCTCGTACTGCTTCCTCGCCTCCATCCTCACCACGCTGCAGCTGCCCTGCGGAACGCCCATGAACAGCCATTGCGGCAACTGCCGCCGCTGTGAGGACGCATGCCCCACCCGCGCCCTGCACAACGGCTGCTGCGATGCCGGGAAGTGCCTATCATACTGGACCATCGAGGCCCACGAGCCCATGCCGCCCGCTATCGCCGCCGCACTCGGCAACCGCCTCTACGGCTGCGACGCCTGCCAGGAGGCCTGCCCCTGGAACGCCGCCGCCAAACCCGCGCGCATCGACCCCCACCTGCTCATGCCCGCCCAACTGCGGGACATGCCGCTTGCGGAGATAGAAAACCTGACGGAGGATGCATTCGCGGAGCTCTTCACCGGCACGCCCATCCGCCGCATCGGCCGCGCCCACCTGGCCGCCAATGCACGCACTATTTCCAAATCGTAAATAGTAAATCGCCTGCCTTGGCGGAGACGGGTCAATCGTCAATTCAGATGCCCCTCGGGTCAATCCATCCCTTGTCGGGTTGCCATTTCTGTGCGAATTCCTCGTCGGCGGCGAAGGCATGGACGACGGGGGCTAAAAAACGGCTGATGCCGCGCATGACTTCATCGAAAGGCAAGGCATCTTGGTGCAGAGTGTGCATAAAGTTTTCCCACTTGCGGAGCATGCCCTCGTGGGTCTCCAGTGAAGCCAGCCGGGAAAACAGGGAGTCGTTGCAGGGAGTGTGGCGATTGCCCATGGTATCGCGCAGGCCCTTTGCCAGGGGGGTGCCTTCAAACGGGAAATGGCGGGAGAGGAAGTAAATGTCGTAGAAGTCTTTCATGCGGCTGTTCAATTCCAAGCGGCGCAGCATGGCATCAAGCTTTTCGGCAATGGTGCTTTCCAGCGAGTAGGTGAGGAGCTTGGGCGGTGTGAAATCTGGCAGCATCGCGTATACATCACGCTCGCATGCCGCTGGGGTGATGACATCTCCCACGCCCAAATCGATACCAAATGGCACGCGCACGTTCAGAATATGACCGATAAGCTGGATGCCCAGTCCAGGGTATTGCTTTTCCAAGGCTATCGGCTTGATTTTGCCCAAGGTGAATGAGACGAAACCATTGCCGCTCTCGGTGGCGATGATGTCCTCCACCATAGCCTTCACCTGGGCCTCGCCGTTGGGAAGTCCCTTCATCAGGAAATCCACGTCGATGGTGGGCCTGCTTTGGAAACGCGTCAGCGAGTAGATGAAGAGTCCACCCTTGAGGACGAGATGCTTTCTGTACGGCGACAGGGAGAGGCGGCGCAGGAATTCTTCCTGCACGAAAAGCTGGAGGCAGTGCTGATAGCTGATGCCGCCCTGTTTGGCGCGGTTTCTAAGGCGGGCCAGGGCAGACGCTGCGCGGTTGGTGACTACAGCCATGGCTCAATGAGGTTTTGCACGCTTTGCCTGCAGCGCAGCCGTTGCGCGTAGTCGAGCAGCTGTGAGGTGTTCATGTGCGGGTCCTCCACGTACGCCCTCACGGCCTTGCGCAGGATTTCCGGGTCTATGGAGTTGCGGAAGCGCAGGCAGTCGCAGATGACGCGGTCGCGGTTGTGCATGTGGACGGGGATGCCGTCCATCGTTTCCCGGCACACGCCGAGCTGCAGGGTGGTGGGTGTCAGGAAGTGCGGCTGCACGGCGGGATAGTGCAGGCAAAAGCGTTTCCGATTGGAGAATTTGGAGACCGCCAGGTGCCATTCGTCCGGCGTGCGTTCCGTGTAGCCGTAATGGAACAGCGCGGTTTGCATGCAGAACACCGCATCCGGGAACAGACGTGTCAGCGTCCGCACATCGGAAGGAGCGCTTTCGCCAATCCACTGGTAGTGGCCGCGCCGCACGCACTCCACCATGCCGTCCGCCATCAGCTGTTGCAGCCGGTAGTGGTTAATGCCCGCCGCGCGCAGCTCCGCCGTGCGCGCCATGCCCCCATGGCGCGCAAACACTTCCTTTGCCGATACATGAGCTTTCATTTGCTAAAAGGTACACCGCAAGCAGCGTACGGCAGACACATTAGCAAATCTCATTACGCATGGCAAGAGAAAAACAAAATTGCAAATCGTAAATCCCTAGATATCCTCTGTTTCTGGGAGAGAGACGATTCGTTCGGCGGTTGCGGCGAGGAGGCGGAGGGGGTGGAAGGCGGTGGCGGCGGCCAGGAGCGCGCTGGCGGCGCGGAGGGGCAGAAGCCCCTCGAAATCCGTGAGGAAGGCCCCGAGCAGGAACAGGGGGAAGAGCGCGCAAAGGATGCGCAGGCTCCAGGGTGCAGCCTTGGTGTTGGGCAGGTTGAGCAGAACGGCGAAGAGGGCGATGGCGCAGATGTAGAGGGGGATTTCCTCCTGCCGCGCCAGCAGGGGTTCGTGCATGATGAGCGTGTACGCCACGCAAACGGGGATCAGCAGGGAGAGGAAGGCACCCAGCTGGGTGAAGAAGCGGGTGAACACGCTGCCGCGCCCGGATGGCAGTACCAGATGGCACCACGCCGCCAGCGGCCCCAGCATGAAGGCCCCCGCCAGCAGGAAGAGAGAACCCGCGCCGCCCGCCAGCACCCCCGCCGCCAGCAGGAACCGGCTCTGCACCCCCGCCGCCAGCGTGGCGCACGCTATCTCCGCCACGGAGCACAGGGCCCCCGCCAGAATGCAAATCAGCAGCAGGCGCGCCAGCACCGCGGCCACGCGTTTCACGCCAGGGTAGATGGGCCACTCGTCATTCATCATCGCTCGGTGTTTCCTCCTGCGGCTCCTCCCGGCGCTCAGGCGCGTAGCCGATTGGGAAACGGGGCTTTCCGCTCATGTCGGTGAGCACCTCGGTATCGGTGAAACCAAGCTGTTGCATGAAATCACGCACAACCTCACCCTGGTCGTGCCCCACCTCCAGCGCCACGAGCGCGCGGCTGGCGAGATGGGGGAGAGCCTCCTGCAGGAAGCGGCGCACCACGTCCAGCCCGTCCGGCCCGCCGTAGAGGGCTGCGGCGGGGTCGTGGGCCACCTCGGCGGCCACAGGTTCGCCGTCCGGCACGTAGGGCAGGTTGGCCAGCACCAGGTGGAAGGGAGAGGGCGGGGTGATGGCGCTCTCCGCGGTGTCGTTCCAGGCGGAGAACAAATCGCTGCGGTAGGTCTGCACCTTGGCGCCGAGGGAGTTGGCGTTCTCTAGCGTGAGCGCGAGCGCGGCATCCGAGATATCCGCCATCACCACGGTGGGGTGGTGTGCCGCCAGCTCCAGCGCCAGGGTGATGCCGATGATGCCGGAGCCGCAGCCCATGTCCAGCACGCGCATGCCCTCGCGCTTTTCCGCGCGGGCCAGCGCCAGCTCCACCAGCTCCTCCGTCTCCGGCCGCGGGATGAGGGCGCGGGCGTCCGTGCGGAACTCGCGGCGGTAGAATTCCGTGCTGCCCAGCAGGTGCTGCAGCGGCACGCCCTGGCCGCGCTGCCGCAGCAGATCGCGCAGCGGCGCCAGGCGCTCCTCCGGCAGCGGCTCGTCGAAGTGCAAGTACAGCCAGGTGCGGTCGCAGCCCAGCACGTGCACCATGAGGCTTTGCATGGAGTGCCGCGCGCCCTCGATGCCGCGCGCCTCCAGGTACTGCGTGCCCCTTGTCAGGACCTCGTTGACGGTTTTCATGGCGTGTCGTTATTTCAATTCGTCCATGCGCTCCTGCATCTCTGCGTGCTGCATGCGGGAGATGATTTCATCCAGTGCGCCGGTGGTGACCACGATGTCGAGGTTGTAGGCGGTGTATCCGATGCGGTGGTCGGTGAGGCGGTTTTGGGGGAAGTTGTAGGTGCGTATTTTCTCCTCGCGTCCGCCGGAGCCGATGAGGGAGCGGCGCTTCTCTGAATAGCTCTGCTGGGCCTCGCGCTGCTTCATCTCGAAGAGGCGGGCGCGGAGGATGCGCATGCCGGTCTCCCTGTTCTTGATTTGGGAGCGTTCCTGCTCGCAGCGCACCATGATACCGGTGGGCAGGTGGAAAATCTGCACGGCGGATTCCGTGCGGTTCACGTGCTGGCCGCCCGCGCCGCCGGAACGGCAGGTCTCGATGCGCAGGTCCTCCGGGCGGATTTCCACGTCCACCTCCTCGGCCTCCGGCAGCACGGCCACCGTGGCGGTGGAGGTGTGGATGCGCCCCTGGGTCTCCGTGACGGGCACGCGCTGCACGCGGTGCACGCCGCTCTCGTACTTCAGGTAGCGGAACACCTCCTCGCCGGAGACGCGCGCGGTCACCTCCTTGAAGCCGCCCACGTCGCTCGGGCTGGCATCCAGAATTTCAAACTTCCAGCCGCGGGTGTCCGCATAGCGCTGGTACATGCCCAGCAGGTCGCCCGCAAAGAGGGATGCCTCGTCGCCGCCCGTTCCGGCGCGGATCTCCACCAGCGCGTCGCGGTCCTCCGTGGCGTCGCGCGGCAACAGGCTGTACTGGATTTCCTCCTCCAGCTGCGCCTCTCGCGGCTCCAGCGCCGCCAGGTCCGCCTGTGCCAGCGCGGCCATCTCCTCGTCCTCTCCGGCCGCCAGCTCGCGGTTCTCCCCAATCTGGCGCCGGATGTCCAGCAGCTCGTCCCAGCAGCGCATCAGCTCCTGCGCGCGGCGGTGCTCGCGCATCATCTCCTCCGCGCGGGCGCGGTCGTTGAACAGGGCCGGGTCCGCAATCTGCGTCTCCAGCTCCGCCAGGCGCGCGCGGCGTTTCTCAATGAGCGGCGCATAATCCATCATACCCGCCCATTCTATCCCACCACGCCGCGCCGCGCAAGCGCATTTTAGTCTTGCCTATCGCCGCGCCGTGTGGTACAAGAGGCGCACCAACCCCCGCCGAACGGTCTCGTGGTGTAATGGTAGCACAAGGGATTTTGGTTCCCTTGGCCTAGGTTCGAATCCTGGCGAGACTACGATGTAGAAAACACCCCCATCCGGCATTCCGCCGAACGGGGGTGTCTTGTATTCCGCGCGCGGAGCGCGCCTAACTTACAAATTGTAAATCGTCAATTGTAAATTGTAAATCGGCTTTAGCCGTTGTACTTGCCGTAGATGGGGCCGAAGTTCTTGCAGGCGCGGAAGTCTGCGCCCTCCGGGTCTGCGGTGCCGAAGAGGTTCCAGGCGGCGGGACGGTAGATGTCCTCCTCCGGCACGTTGTGGGCGTACACGGGGATGCGCAGCATGGAGGCCAGCGTGATGATGTCCGCGCCGATGTGGCCGTATGTCCAGGCGCCGTGGTTGGCGCCCATGTTGGCCATCACGGAGTAGACGTCCTTGAAGGCGCCCTTTCCGGTGAGGCGCGGGGCGAACCAGGTGGTGGGCCAGCCCGGGTCGGTGCGCTCGTCCAGCGTGTTGTTGACCTTCTCCGGGAGGGAGCAGGTGTAGCCTTCCGCAATCACCAGCACGGGGCCCTGTCCCTTGACCAGGTTCATGCGGATCATGGTGACGGGCACGTCGCCCTTGGAGACGAAGTGCAGGGAGTAGCCGCCGCCGCGGAAGTACTCGCGGTTGGCGGGGCACCAGCAGGAGTTGTCCATCATGGCCTCGATATCCTCCTTGGTGGTCTCGCCGGTCTTCTTCATGCAGGGCTTGCCGTCCTTTCCGGTGGAGTACATGTTGCCGTCCAGGGCGGTGGAACCGGAGTTGATGAGGTGCATGATGCCGTTGGCGGCGTGGCCCTCCATGGTGTATCCCGTCACGCGCTTCACGGCGGCGGGGGACCAGTAGGTGCGGATATCGGAGAAGCAGGCGGCCTGCCCGGTGAGCTGGTGGAGCAGGAGCATGCACACGCCGTTCATGGCATCGTTCTCCGTGGCGAAGGGGATAGCCTCGCGCGGGCCGTTCCAGTCGAACGTGCTGTTGATGAGGGATTCCGCCATGTCGCCGTTCGGGTAGAAATCCGTCCAGTGGCGCTGGCCCTGGAATCCGCCGCAGATGGCGTTGAAGCCCAGGCCCTCCTCCTCGCGGTCGATAGTCTTGAGGTAGGGGTTGCCGTGCATCATGTCGCGGAAGATGATCATCATGAGGATGCTCTCGCGCAGCGTGCGCTCCTTGTCCTCCGCGGAGAGGATGAGGTCCGGCCTGTTGCGCTCCGGGCCGATGTGGACGTAGCGCTTGGCCCACTCCATGGCCAGATCGAACTCCTTCTCGTCGTAGATCTTGAGCTCCATGCGGCGCTTCACCTCCGTCATGTCCACGGGCTGCACGCGCATGCCCAGGTAGTCCTCCCAGAACGGCTGGTCCAGGATGGAGCCGGCAATGCCCATGGCGCAGCCGCCGATGGAGAGGTAGCCCTTGCCCTTGAGGGTGGCCACGGCGATGCCGGCGCGCGCGAAGCGCAGGATCTTCTCCGCCACGTCCTCCGGGATGGTGGTGTCGTCCGCGTCCTGCACGTCATGCCCGTAGATGGAGAAGGCGGGCACGCCCTTCTGGGCGTAGGCGGCCAGGGCGGCGGCCAGGTAGACGGCGCCGGGGCGCTCCGTGCCGTTGAAGCCCCAGATGGCCTTGGGGATGCGGTTGTCCGTCTCGAAGGTCTCCGTGATGTAGCACCAGCAGGGGGTGACGATGAGCGAGCAGCCCACGTTGTTCTCCGCGAACTTCTGGTTGGCGGCGGCGGCCTCTGCGGGACCGCCGATGCAGGTATCGGCGATAACGCACTTGACGGGCTGGCCGTTGGCGTGCTTCACGTTGGCCTCGATGAGGGCGGCAGCGGCCTTGGCCATGTTCATGGTCTGGTCTTCCAGGGACTCGCGGACGCCGAGGCGGCGGCCGTCAATCGTGGGGCGAATGCCGATGGTCGGCAGTGTATCGTATTTCATATTGTCGTTTGAATTATGGGTTGGAATGAATAATGAGAGGGGTTACTTTTCCTCGGCCTGCGGCACGGCGGGCTTGCGGAAAATCAGGCTGTACACCAGCACCACCGCAAAGCAGATGGCAGGCACGATGAAGGAGGCGCGCAGCAGCGTGGACGAGGTCTTGAGGTTGGAGTCCCAGGTGGTGTCGAACCCGCTCACCAGGGAGGCCCAGGAGCTGTCCACGTTGCCGATGATGCCGGCCATCCACGGGGTGATGATGGCGCCGCCGAGAATGGCCATGATGAGGCCGGCGGCACCGAGCTTGAGGATGCGCTGGTCAAGGCCGCCCAGGGCAATGCCGTAGATGGTGGGGAACATGAGGCTCATGCAGCCGCTCATCAGCACCAGGAAGATGACGTTCGCGGAGAACGGCAGGCCGCCGATGCTGAACAGCACGTCGCTGGGCAGGTACATCACGCCCAGGCAGCAGAGGATGGCGCCCACGGCGAAGATGCTCATCATGCTCGCCGGGTTGAACTTCTTCATGTAGTACGTGGCAATCCAGCGGCAGAGGATGAAGAAGCAGAGGGCGATCACATAGTAGCTGGCGGCGGTGTCGGGTGCCACGCCCAGCTCCTTCTGGCAGTACACGTTCATCCACGTCCAGGCGGCAATCTGCACGCCCACGTAGAAGAACTGGGCAATCACGCCGCACCAGTAGCGCGGGGCCTTGAGCAGGCCCGCCAGCATGCTGCGGTAGGAGCCCACAATGCAGATGTAGGCGATGGGGCCCAGCATGCCCAGCAGAATCCACTGCACCTTGTCCATCTCCGGGAACAGCCAGTACAGCACGGACAGCGGCACAAAGCTGAACAGCGCGGCAACCAGCACGCGCAGGCCACCGCCCTGGCCGCCCTCCGTCTTGGCGGGCTTCTGCTCCTCCGCCTTGGAGCGCAGGAAGCACACCCACATGATGAGAGCAATGGCGCACAGGCCCACATACGGGGCGCCCAGCCAGAAGAGCTCGTTGCTGACAATCCCGTCCAGCGTCTGGGGATCCATGAGCTGGCGCTCCTCCGCGGTGGCGGGGTTCAGGTTGCCCAGGATGAGCTGCTGCGCCAGCACAATGCCCATCAGCGAGCCCAGCGGGTTGAACGCCTGCGCGAAGTTCAAGCGGCGCACACCCGTCTTGGGGTCGCCCAGGGAGAGCACGTACGGGTTGCAGGTGGTCTCCAGCAGGGAGCAGCCGCCCGCCACAATGAAGATGGCAATGAAGTACGTGTCGAAGCTCTGCCAGCCGCATGCCGGGATGTACAGCAACGCGCCCAGCACATAGATGCCCAGGCCGATGAGCACACCCACGCGGTAGGAGAACTCCTCAATCAGGATGGATGCGAAGATGGCCAGCACGGCATACGCGCCGTAGAACGCCACCTGCACCAGGCCCGCCTGCGCCTGCGAGAGCGTGAATATCTTCTGGAACGACGGCACCAGGTTGTCCGTCATGTTGTTCAGCAGGCCCCACAGGGCAAAGCAGCTCACCAGCAGGAAAAACACCGCGCGGAACTTGCGCGGCACTACGGGTGTCAAATCACGTTGATTGTCCGTACTCATAATACACGAGTCTACCATATAGCCCAGCCGTGTCAACGACTAAAAGCGAGCCGGCGCGAGAAACATCCCGCGAAATGGCTTGACAAATCCGCGCCCGCGCGTATAGTACGCCCGCGAACCGTTATGAAAGATAAGATAGCAAGCGTACAAGCAGAGGCCCTGGCGCGTATCGGCGGAATAGCCGATATGAAGGCGCTGGAGGAGGCGCGCGTGGCCGTGCTCGGCAAGAAGGGCACGCTCACCCAGCTGCAGCAGGGCATGAAGGATGTGCCCAAGGAGGACAAGCCCGCCGTGGGCGCCCTGCTCAACGAGGCCCGCGCCGCCATCACCGCCGCGCTGGACGCCCGCAAGGACGCGCTGCAGCAGGAGATAGACCGCGCGGCCGTGGCCGGGTGCGATGTGACCATGCCCGGCGCCACGCTTCCCGGCGGCGGCCTGCACCCCATCAGCATTGTGCGCGACGAGGCGGTGCGCATCCTGCGCCGCATGGGATTCACCCTGGCGGACGGCCCGGAGATTGAGGACGAGTGGCACTGCTTCGATGCGCTCAACACGCCGGAGGACCACCCCGCCCGCAACGAGAAGGACACCTTCTACTTTGACAGCGGCAAGCTGCTGCGCACGCAGACCAGCACCGTGCAGGCCCGCGTGATGGAGAAGCAGGCGCCGCCCGTGCGCATCTTCTGCCCCGGCTCCGCCTTCCGCCGCGACGCCATCGACGCCACCCACCTCTCCGCCTTCAACCAGATTGAGGGCCTGTACGTGGACAAGCACGTGAGCGTGGGCGACCTCAAGGGCACGCTGGAATACTTCTTGAAGGCCCTGTTCGGCAGCGAGACGGCGGTTCGCTTCCGCCCGCACTTCTTCCCGTTCACGGAGCCGAGCTTCGAGATCGACGTGCTGCTTCAGGCGGCGGGCCAGGCCCCGCGCTGGATTGAAATCGCCGGCTGCGGCATGGTGAACCCCGCCGTGTTCGAGAACATCGACAAGGCCGCCGGAAAGCGCCTGTACAGCGATTGCACGGGCTTCGCCTTCGGCATCGGCCTGGAGCGCCTCGCCATGATCCGCTGGGGCATCCGCGATATCCGCCTGCTCATCGAGAACGATGTCCGCTTCCTCGCCCAGTTCCAATAACCCCAACCCTTCCTTACCATGAACGTTTCACTCAATTGGCTTTCCCAATACATCGACATCGCGGACCTCGACACCCAGAAGATGGCCGACATGCTCACCTTCGCCGGTATCGAGGTGGAGGGCATCCAGCAGCGCGGCGTCACCACGGACAAAGTGGTGGTGGCCCAGGTGAAGGAGAAGGTGCCCGTGGAGGGCAGCGACCACCTCAACTGCTGCCAGGTGGACGCGGGGGAGGGTTCCCTGCGCCAGATTGTGTGCGGTGCCGCCAACTACAAGGTGGGGGACAAGGTGCCCTGCGCGCTGCCCGGCGCCATCCTGCCCGGCGGCTGGGAAATCAAGGAGGGCAAGATGCGCGGCGTGGCCAGCAACGGCATGCTCTGCTCCGCCTCCGAGCTCGGCCTGCCCGACAAGGAGCACGGCCTCTGGATTCTCCCGCAGGACTACGCCATCGGCACGCCCGTTCGCGAGTTCGTGAAGTCCGATACCATCTTTGAGCTGGAAATCACGCCGAACCGCCCGGACCTGCTGAGCCACTGGGGCATGGCGCGCGAGCTGGCCGGCATCACCGGCCGCACCCCGCACGCCCCGGAATACAAGCTGGACACCGTGCCCGCAGGGGATTTCGTGAAGCTCTCCGCGCCGCAGGCTTGCCCGCTCTACACCGCCACCCGCATCAAGGGCATCAAGATTGCACCCTCCCCGGAGTGGCTGCAGGAGCGCCTTATCGCCATCGGCCTGCGCCCCATCAACAACGTGGTGGACATCACCAACTACGTGCTCTTCGAGCTGGGGCACCCGCTGCACGCCTTCGATGCCGCCAAGCTCACCGGCGGGCTGGACATCCGCTACGCCAAGGACGGCGAGAAGTTCACCAGCCTCATGGAGGAGGAATACCAGCTCACGCATGAGGACCTGGTCATCTCCGACGCCAGCGGCGCCGCACTCGCCCTCGGCGGCGTGATGGGCGGCCTGGATTCCGGCGTCACGGACGCCACCACGGACATCGTGCTGGAGTCCGCCTGGTTCCAGCCCTCCGGCATCCGCTACACCAGCCGCCGCCTGGGGCTGGGCTCGGATTCCTCGTACCGCTTCGAGCGCGGGGCTTCCCCGTGGAACGTGGCGTTCGCCGCCGGGCGCGCCATCGAGCTCATCCTGGAATGCGCGGGCGGCACGGCGGAGCCCACCATGGTGGCGGGCCAGGTCCCCTGCCTGGTGCCGGAGGACAAGGCCGCCAGCGCCAAGGTGGTGGCACAGGGTACCAATGAGAAGATTTTCACCGCCCTCCACAACGTGGAGCTGGACTGGAAGGAGCTGGACATCATGACCAACGCCTCCATCCCCCACCTGGAGGCCGCGCGCATCCTCAAGAACCTCGGTCTGGAGGACAACGGCGACGGCTCCTGGGCATGCCCGCCCTGGCGCATCGACCTGAAGCGCAGCTGCGACCTGCTGGAGGAGGTGGTGCGCGTGTGGGGTATCGACAACATCCCCGCCACCAACACCGCCATCTACGTGGAGGAAAGCGCCAGCGACCGCGCCAACGACTACCGCATGCAGGTTTCCCGCAAGCTCGCCGGCGCCGGGTTCTGGGAGGTGCAGAGCTTCAAGCTCATCGCCGACAAGAGCATCGACCCCACCATTGCCAGCGTGGAGAACGCCCTGCCCATCAAGCCGCTTGTGGAAGGCGACATCATCCGCGTGGCGCTGCCCATCTCCGAGGACCACTCCACCCTGCGCCCGTCGCTCGCCCCCGGCCTCATCGCCGTGGCCGCCCGCAACATCAACCAGGGCATGGAATGCCTGCGCTTCTTCGAGTGCGGCCGCGTGTTCCGCAACACCGGCGGCGGCAAGGGCAAGGACATCGAGAACGAGGTGCTCGGCATCTTCATGGCCGGCAAGCTTACGCCCGCCAGCTGGGCCGCCACCAAGCCCGCAGACGTCCATTTCGAGCACCTGCGCGCCGTGGTGGACACCATCGTGCCCAAGGCGCAAATCACCCTCGTTCCCGCCAAGCAGGAGCGTGAGAACGCCGCCTACGGCGCGGATATCCAGATCAACGGCCAGGGCTGCGGATACTTCGCACGCCTGTCGCTCTCCAAGTGCCGCGCGCTCGGCCTGCCCATGGAGTGCTACTACGCGGAGCTGGACCTCCGCAAGCTCCAGCAGGTGGCAACCGCCCCCTACAAGGCCGCGGACCTGCCGCAGTTCCCCGGCTCCGGCCGCGATGCCTCGCTGGATGTGCCCGCCGCCACCCGCAACGCGGATATCGTGAAGGCCGTGGAGGCCGCCAAGCAGAAGCTGCTCGTCTCCTTCAACCTCAAGGACGTGTTCTGCGACCCCACCGGCGAGAAGCTGCCCGCAGACCGCAAGGCCATGACCTATTCCTTCCTCTACCGCGACGAGAAGAAGACCCTCACCGCCGCAGAGGTGGACGCCGCCCACAAGCAGGTGCTGGACACCCTCGCCGCCAAGGTGCAGGGCCTCAGCTTCCGCTAAGCGGCAACCCCATTCCCCAAGCGGGCGCACGGAATGCCGTGCGCCCGCTTGTGTTCCATAGTTTTTTGTTGCAAGGCGTGGTTCCGCCAAACAGTGCGCCCCATTACGCCCTTCAAAAAATTTGGGGGCATATATGGTTCACAATGTACGGTCGTTCACTTGCTCTGGATCACGCAGTTGGGTGAGAGGCCGTACATCTGGGGTTCGTACATGAGCTGGGCCTGGGCGGGGGGCGCGGTGGAGGTACCGGCGCGCTTCACGCGGGCGTAGTAGCGCATGTTGAGCAAATCGCGGCCGCCCCACTTGGTGCAGAAGCCGCGCACGCGGTCGGCCAGGTACTCCTTGTGGTCGAACCACACGCTCCAGTCGCAGCGCTCCAGCCCGGCGCACTGGCTGGGGATGGCGGGGTTGAGGGCCTCCATGCAGGAGGGCAGGTAGTCCTCCAGCACAAAGTACTCCAAATCCCTGGCGGGCTTGGCGCAGGTGAGCGTCACGCGCACCACGTCGCCCACGTTGAAATCCCGGGCGGGGCGCCACACGCCGTCCGCGTCCTTCTTCTCGTACAGGCGGGTGACCTGCAATCCCTTCTCCACCACGCCGGGGTATTCGGTCTGGTCGGGCTGGGCCTTGGCGCGCACCACGGCGTAGGCGGTGCCCTCCGTGCAGGAGTAGGCGTCGGTGCAGTCGCCGAGCCTGCTGCCGCGGCCGACGAGCGAGAGGGTGGTGATGCCGTTGCCGAGGGTCATGGTTGAGCCATCCGCGGTGGTGATGGTGGCGGGGGTGTTGCTTGCGGGTTCGCGGCGCAGGTACTCGTGGAGGGCAATCAGCGTCCAGGCGCTCTGCCAGGTGGTGGTGTGGCGGTAGTCGTGCCCGCGGGAGCGCAGCCAGTCGATGAAGGCGTCATGGCGCTTGGCGGGGTCCTTCTCCATCTCCGCGATGAGACGGAAATCCGCCAGCACGGAGCGCGGGTGCCAGAAGCTCACATGCCAGGAGGCATCCTCCTGCGCCTGCTTGTCCTCCTTCACCAGCTCCGCGAGGGCGCGCCGGGCGGCCCGGTCGTCGCGCAGCACGCGCGCCACCTGGAAGCGCGTGGCGGCATCCGTTTTCTCCACGTACCTCTTGCGCTGCGTCTGCCTGCGGAGGTAGCCGCGCAGGGCGTCCATCTTGCCCTTGGGCACCTCGTACCCGCAGGCGGTGGCGATATCCAGCACGAAGGCCGTGTGGGCGGACGCCCAGAACGAGGAGCCGTCCGAGTCCTCCCAGTAGCCGAGCCCGCCATCCCTCTTCTGGCGCTTGAGTATCTTGGCAATGCTGTCGTCCACGAGCTTGTGGGCCTTGGCGGCGGGGGTCTCCGCCATGCGCGGGCAGACGGGCGCCATGCGGTCGTACAGCAGCCAGGGCAGCAGCCCGGTGGCGGTCTGCTCCGTGCAGCCGTAGGGGTAGTCCAGCACAAAGTCCATGCATCCGGCCAGGTGGAGCAGCGGGTTGGCGGAAAGCGCCACCTCCAGCTCGCCGCGCGTGGAACCGGCCAGCTCCGGCGCCAGCAGCGCCGCCGGTTTCATTGCCTCCGCGCCCTTGGCCAGCACCAGGTGGTGCGCCTCCTTGAGCAGTGGCGCGGGGAAGCGCACGGGGAAGGTGCCCTGCACGGCATCCGCGCCGTTCTCTGCGGTGGCGGTCCAGTTGAGGGCGCACTCGCCCTCCTGCGTGGCCTCCACCTCGAACTTGAGCGTGCCTGTAGTGTGGGCGGCCAGGCGGATTTCCTGCGTGTCCGCGGTGGCATCCAGCTTCACCTTCCAGGTGCCTTCCGCATCCGTGTTGTTGGTGACGGTGAGCGGCAGTACGAGCTTGTCACCCGTGCTCATGAAGAACGGCGTGCCGGGGGTGAGCATCACGGGCTGGTTGACCTGCAGCTTGCCCTCCGTGCCGCCGAAGCGGTTGCCGCCCTGGTCCACCGCCACGGCGAACACGCGGTAGGTGGTCAGCGTGTCCGGCAGCGTGCACTCGGTCTCGAAACGCCCCTGCGCGTCCACGGGCAGGGATGCCTTCCACACCGCCACCGGCACAAAATTGGTGCGCAGCCGCGGCTTGGCGGACGGCCCGGACGAGCCATCGCCATCCTCGCCGCCCTCGTCCTCCTCATCGCCATCCTCGCCGCCCTCGTCCTCCTCATCGCCATCCTCGCCGCCCTCGTCCTCCTCATCATCCGCCACGCAGGCTAGCGCCATCGGCGCGGGCGCGGCGGCGGGGGCCTCCTCCATCATGCAATCAACATCGCCATCTTCCACGGCCATGGCGGCACCGTTGGCAACTCCCATGCCGGCACGCTTCAAGGCACGCCTCACCCCGTAGCCGAGGTGGCCACCGAAGATGTGCGGGGCCCACATCCTGTCCTCGCTGCGGCTGACGCACTCGCCGCTCCACACGCCATGCATCAGGCCGACGAAGTTCCACGTTGCGGGCCGCCCATCCATCATGCCATACCCGCGGTTGCGGGCGAGATACATATTGGACGGACTGCAGCTCAGCTCGAGCTCCGGGTTGGGCAGGCGGTATCTACCGGTGACGGAGAGCATGCCCTCGTCCACCGCGTAGAAGGTGACGGCGGCGGTGGCGGGCGAGCCGTCCGGCAGGGTGACGCTGCCGCCGAGCTTCACCTGCGCGCCGGGGCGGCATGCCTCCGCGGGCAGGTCCAGCTTCACCTGCAGCTTGCGCTGCGGGTTCGGGACATCCAGGTCACTCGAGCCGTGCGCCTGGAGGGTGAACAGGCCGTCCATGTCCTTGACGGGCATGACCATCAGCACATTCATGCGCCCGGTCTCCTGCGGCGTGAGCTTCAGGTCCACGGGGTGCGAACCGCGCTCCACGGGCACCGTCAGCGGGCGGAAGTTGTCCCTGCCGCTGGAGACGATGGCAAAGGCGGTGCCCTCCACCTCCGATTTCAGCTCCAAGGGGCGGCCATCCTCGCCGCCTGTCAGGGAGAAGTCGGGTGCGGTGTCCCTCTTCTCCAGCTCGCTCTCCCAAATGTGCATGGAATCGGTGAAGGAACGCCCGGCCGGATCCGTGCCGCTGACGTACAGGCTGAGGTTTGTGAGCGCATCCTTGTCCTTGCCCTTGCGGTATTCGTCGATGTGCGCCTTGAGGTTCATGGGGCATCCGAATTCCGAGTTGGCGGGTACGGTGAGGTCACCCTCCCACACGATGACCTCGCCGCAGCGCTCCATGGTGAAGCCGCTGGGCAGTGCCTCGCGCTCCACCACATCCTTGCCCTTGAGCACCAGGTGCACCTTCTGGTCACGGGGCAGCACCTTGTTGCCGTCCTCCTTGTCTGCCGCCACCGAGTAGAGCGTCAGGTTGCCGTGGTCCCGCACCACGCGGAAATCCGCATTGTAAATGGCCGTATTGCAGCTAAAGTTGCGCACCTCCTCGCGGTCGTTGGTGATGGTGCCGTCATCGACTCTCAGGTAGTGATAGTTGAAGGCATCGTCCTTCTTGGGCGAGAGGGTGACGGTGCGCTCATAGCAGCCCTTGGCGTCCAGCACGGCATCCACCACCTTCTCGCCGTCCACCTGCATATCCGTGTCAAGCTCGTAGTGTATCTTGGCGTTGGAGAGGGGCGCGCCGTTCAAATCCTGCGCGGTGATGCGCAGCTTGGCGCTCTTGGGAGCCACGCGCTCCACATCGATTTTGACCGTGCGTTCGAAGGCGTCGCGCCGGTACACCTCCGATTTGATGTAGCAATAGTCCAGCGTTTCCTTGCCATCCTTCAGCAGGATACCGTATCCCCCGGTCACATCCTCCTCGCCCTCCGGCAGCGTGAAATCGTACGCCACACAGCCGAACGCGTCCACCGCGAGCGTTTCCTTCTTCCATTGCTCGCCGTTCGGTTTCTCGATGACCAGGGTGACCTCCTTCAGCTTGGGCAGAGAGGTGTTGTTGAAGCGGTCGCGGTTGCGGATAATGCCGCGCACGTGCACGGCGTCGCCGGGACGGTAGAGGTCGTGGTCACAGAAAACGCAGGCATGGCAGTCGTCCCCGGAGTCCTGGTCTGCATCCTTGCTGTCATTGAAGACGGAGAGGACGAAATTGCCGATGCCGTCATCCGGCAGCAGGTAGTCCTCGCCGGCCTGCACGAGCATGCTGGCGGGTTCCAGGTCGGCGTCCGCGGGCTTGGGTTTCAGGCAGGCCGCGCCGTTCTCCACGGGGAACTCCAGGCTCTTTCCATCCTCGTCCCGCACCACCGCGCGACCCGCGCCCGCGGGCTTTCCGGTCTGGCGGTCGCTCACCAGCAGCAGGCCCGCCTCCTCCACGCCCGCCAGCTGCAAGTCCGACACCTGGACGGGGAATTCGGTGTGCAGGGTCAGGTCTTCCTCGCTCACGCCCACCGCCTTGGCGGCGGCCAGCACGGCGGGGTTGGGCTTGATGTCCAGACGGATGAGATAGAGGCCGGGCTTGGTGTTCCCGCCGGTGAGGGCATCCAAATCCAGCACATGCTCCGCGGTGTCGCAGAAGCCGGTTTCATCCGCGGGCAGCTGCTGCGGCTGGAAGCGCTGGGCCTTGGCGCAGGCCTCCTGCAGGCGCTTGCCGTTGCGCTTGTAGCGCAAGGCCGCGCCCCACTGGATATCCTTCGCGCTTTTGAAATCATCCTTGTCCAGCAAGCCGGCGCGCACCTGCAGCGTGGTGACGGCCAGGATGTATTTCTTCATGGCGTCGGGGTCGCCGTTGGAGCAGCGCATCACGGCCTCGTCCACCTGCAGGGCGGTTTCCGCATCCCAATGGTAGGCGGTGGCGGTGATGCCGCAGCTGCCGACGGAGCGCAGGCGCAGCTTGTGCTCGCCGCGGTGCGGCAGGCGCGCCGCCTGCCCCGTGCGGCTCTCCGCCAAATCCACGGCGGGCCAGGCGGGGGTGAGGTTGATGCGGTGCACGTGGGCGCGCGTGACGGGCAGCCCCAGCTTGGCTGCTATGCCGGGCTTCACGGTGAACTCCGCCAATGCGGGCGCCGGGGCTGTCACACGCATGCGGAAGCCCTTCACGGCATCCGGCTCCTTGTAGCTCCAGGTGACATCCCTGTCGCCGTCGTCATCCCCGTTGGCGACCCTGAAGTTGGCTACCCCGGTGTTCTCCATGAAGCCGTCGAAGGTGAAGGTGAAGGTGCCCTGCGGGGTGGTGACGCTCTTGGAGGCACCGTCCGCGGCATTGACGGACTTGGCTCCGGCGATGCTGATTTCCAGGTCTTGGAAGGCCTGTTTGGCGGTGGCTTCCGTGATGGTAGCGGCGAAGCCCACCTCCGCGGCGTAGTAGGGCTTCTCCCCCTCCTTCTCCGGCTTGCGGATACCGTCCAGCACGTCCGTCCGCAGCTCGGTGAACGCATCATTGTGCTGCGTGGTGCCGATGAGCCCGCTGCCCTTGGCGGGCGTGGCCACCAGCTTCCAGCGCGTGTTGTTCGGCAGCGTTTTCTCGGGCATCACCAGCACGCCCGACGGGAGGGCCGAGTCCGGCGTGAGGGTTCGGACCTCGTCCGCCGTGAACCCGCACTCGCAGCGCCCCACGTGCTTGAAGAGCACGGGCTGCGCCTTGCCGGGCACCTTGGGGCCGTCCACATAGCGGTCGCCCTTCTCGATCTGCTGCACGAAAGTGTACTCCACGGGGCTGGCGGGGGAGAACTCGATGGCCTCCTTGGTGTTGCCGGTCATGGGATGCACGATGAGGCCCAGGTTCGGCAGGCCTTCCAGCGGGCGGTTCGTTTCCAGGTGGGTGTCCGGCGCGTGGAAGCGGAATTCGCGCTGCGCCAGCTCCTTGCCGCTCAGGTAGGTGACCCCCGGCTTGAACGCCAGGCGGAACTCCGTGGCCACGCTCGTGCCCTTGGCCACCTCGATGAGCAGGCGGTTCTGATCCTCCCAATGCACCGTGGGCTGGTGCGCGGGGTCGCCCGTCACCTCGAAGAGGTCCAGCCCCAAATCGTGCGGCGTGGATTTCTTGTCGCGGTAGCGTTCGGTGCGGGCGGTATCCACCACGGTTTGGCTGACGATGGGCTCATCGAACTTGATGCGGATGAGCTGGTAGTCCGCCGAGACGTCTATCCGCTCGGCCTGGGCGGATGCGCCCAGCAGCGCGGCTCCGGCAAACGCCTGCACCAGACGGGAAAGGGGCTTCTTTTTCATAAGCGATATGTGGTGGATTGGTTCTATGATGATACGGTTCACCCCGCCGCGTGGCAAGGTCTTTCTATACCATATAAGCCGCCTTTCGCGAAATTTGTGAAAGAAAATTCAAAAATGACGAAAAAAACCGCCACGCCGCCCACCGCGCCATCCGGGAGCGGTGCCGGGGCGTGCGCCAATGGAGGGACGGCAACCGTCCCTTTGTCCCTTTGCGTGAGAGGCGCGGCTTCAGTTCATCCGCAGCACGGGTGCAATGGCCTGCATGAGCGCCTCGGAATCATAGAAGCCGTTCATGGCGATGGGGCGCATGGTTTCCCCCAGGGCCTTCATGGCCTGCTCAAACTCCGCGCCAACGGCCTTTTCCACCTGGGCCTGGATTTCCGGGGTGGGCTCGCCGAGCTTCTCGTTTTCCGCGGAAACGGCGTCCATCTTGGCCACCAGCTCCTTCACCTTGGGAGCGGCGGCATCGGCGGTCGCGGTGTCCTTGACCCCCTGGAGCGCGTCATTCAGCTCCTTGATGCAGTTCATGAGGTTGCGCGCGGCGGTCTCAAACTTCGCGGCATCCGCGGGCGCGGCGGCTTCAGCCGGCGCAGGGGGCGCGGCCGGAACGGCGGGAGCGGTTTCCTGGGCAATGGCGGGCGCAAGGGCGAGCACGGCGGCGGCGAAAAGGATACTGTTCTTCATGCGCCCCACTATGGGCCTGCCGCGCCGCCTTGTCAAGCCTGTACCATGTTCGCGGCCTTTCACCCATATGTGTCCGAATGGGAATTTCCCGACGGGCAGACGTGGCTGTTAGGGCGCATGGGGGCATATACCCCTTGACAAAAGGGCGGTGTGCGCGTATAAGGCGCGGCGAGATGGAAAAGGACCCCAAGTTGATAGCCTTGGAGACGCACCCCGTGGGGCGGCTCCTTTTCCAGTACTCGCTGCCGGCCATCATCGGGATGGCGGCCATGGCGGTGTTCAACATCGTTGATTCCATCTACATCGGCCAGTGCTGCAACGCGTACGCCATAGCGGCCATTGCGCTGATCTTCCCGCTGATGAACCTGGTGGGCGCGGCGGGCACGCTGGTGGGCCTGGGCAGCGCGGCCTCCGCCTCCATCTTCCTGGGGCAGCAGAAGTTCGAGAACGCCTTCCGCGTGCTGGGCAACTGCCTGGGGCTGAGCTGCCTGCTGGGCATCCTGGTGGGGTGGGTGCCGCTGCTGTGGCTGGACGAGATACTGCTGTTTTTCGGGGCGGACGAGAACACGCTGGGCCCTGCGCGCGATTTCACGCTGGTGCTGCAGCTGGGCTGCCCGATTTCCTACTTCATGTTCAACCTGAACCACCTGATGCGCGCGAGCGGCTACCCGCGGAAGGCCATGGCGAGCCTGCTCATCGCGATGGTGGTGAACATAGCGGCGGCGCACGTGTTCATCTACTGGCTGGGCTGGGGCATGACGGGCGCGGGCATCGCCACCATCGGCGCGCAGTTCGTGGCCCTGGCCTGGATCCTGGCCCACTACTGCGGGCAATCCCACATCCTGCACTTCCGCCGCGGCATCTACCGCCCGAGCCTGAAAATCATCCGCCGCATCTGCACGGTGGGCATGCCGCCCTGCCTGCTCAACATCGTGGGCTGCGTGATTGTGGTGGTGTTCAACAAGCTGCTCATCCAGTTCGACGGCCAGCTGGGGCTGGCGGCGTTCGGCATCGTGAACCGCGTGCTGTTCCTGTTCGTGATGGTGGTGCTGGGCGTCACCCAGGGCATGCAGCCCATTGCCGGGTACAACCTGGGCCTGGGCAACTACGCCCGCGTGAAGGGCGTGCTCTACCGCGCCATCGCCGCCGCCGTCTGCATCACCACCGTCGGCTGGCTCTTGGCAGAGCTCATCCCCGGCACGGTGGCCGCCGCCTTCATCAGCTCGGACGACCCGCACCGCGGCGAGCTCATGGAGCTGTGCCTGCGCGGCATGCGCTACATGGCGCTGGTGTTCCCGATAGTGGGCTCGCAGATAGCCATCGGCAACTTCTTCCAGTCCATCGGGCGGCCGATTATGAGCATCTTCCTGAACCTTTCGCGCCAGTGCCTGGTGCTGCTGCCCTGCCTGCTGATATTGCCGCGCTTCTTTGAGGACGACTCGGGCGTGTGGCTCTCGCAGGCGGTTTCCGACGGCTTCTGCGGCGTGGTGAGCATCCTGGTGCTGCGCCGCTTCATCACCCACGTGCTGGACAAGCAGAATCCCGCGCAACAATCCTGAACCATGAAGAAGACACCCCTTATCGTCGCCACCAAGAACGCCCACAAGGCCAGGGAGATAGCCCGCATCCTGCCCCCGCAGTACGAGCTGCACACGCTGGACGAATACCCCGGCATGCCCGACCCCGTGGAGGACGGCACCACCTTTGCCGCCAACGCCGCCATCAAGGCGGAGGCCGTGTCCGCCCGCGTGCCGGGCCTGGTGGTGGCGGATGATTCCGGCATCTGCGTGGATGTGCTCAACGGCGCGCCCGGCGTGATGTCCGCCCGCTTCTGCGGCGAGCACGGCAAGGACGACGAGAACAACCGCAAGCTCCTGCGCGAGCTGGCCGCCCTGCCCGGCCAGGCCCCGTTCAAGGCGCACTACGCCTGCGTCATCAGCCTGGCGCAGGACGGCAAAGAGATAGCATCCTTCCCCGGCACCGTGGAGGGCCAGATCACCCTGAACCCCACCGGCACAGGCGGTTTCGGGTACGACCCCCTCTTCATCCCCGACGGCTACAACTGCACGATGGCGCAGCTCACCGCGGAGGAGAAGGACGCCATCTCCCACCGCGCGCGCGCCCTGCGCCTGCTGGCGGATTATTTGGCGAAACGCTAGCCGCCTGCCTGAAGGCGCGCGCATGCAAAACGGGCGGGGTGCCGAAGCACGCCCGCCCGTGAAAATGGATTGTTGATGTCTCTTACCAGAAGATGGCGTAGAGGGCGAGGGTGAGGATGACGACGATGCATCCGAACACCTTGGCGCGCACGGAGGTCTTCATCTCGATGATGCCCTTGTCTTCCAGGATGACGGCCTCTCCGCCCTTGGCGCAGTTCACGATGGTGAGGATGACGCCGATGAGGCAGACGGTGAGGAAGGAGACGGCCATGCGGTCCAGGAACGCCCAATCCGGGAGGATGACCCACTTGAAGGCGGCGTAGGCGATGGCACCGATGAGGATGCCGAGCCAGCCGAACACGCGCGGGCACATGGGCACGAAGAAGCCGAACAGGAACACCGCCAGCACGCCCGGGCTAAGGAAGCCCTGGAACTCCTGGATGAACGTGAAGATGCCGCCGAACGCCGGGTTGTCCAGGAACGGCGCAATCACCGTGGCGATGAGCGCGCAGACCAGCACGCCGGCCTTGCCCACGCGGACGAGCTGCGGGGAGGTGGCGGGGTTGCCGCAAACCTCCTTGGCCTTGCCGTAGATGTCCATGGTGAACAGGGTGGAGGCGGAGTTGAGCATGGAGGCGAGCGAGCTCACCACCGCGCCGAACAGGGCCGCCAGCACGAACCACGCCCAGCCCGTGCCGGGCAGCAGGTTCTTCAGCAGCGTGGCGAACGCGGAATCATAGTGGTACGCGGCCAGCGAGGACGTGGTGATGTACTTCTGCGTATCGGCCCGCTCGTTGGCGGTCATCAGCGCATCGATGGCCAGCATCTTGTTGGCGGCCGCGGCGCGCTTCTCGATGTCCGCGGCGGGTGTGGCGGCCAGTTCCGCCTGGGCGGCGTTCTGCACCTGAATCACGGTTTCGGGGGTGACCTCGCCCTTGAAGGCGTCGCCGAATTCCGGATTGGCCTTCAGGCCCTCGATTTCAGCGGGGGTCAGGCCGTCTGCCAGGGCGAGCTCCAGGTTGTGGTCAAGCCAGGCGACGGCCTCGGCGGAGGAATCCGGGCGGATGAGGCGGCTGGCGTTGAGGTTGTAGATGATGGCCTTGCCGGTGGCCTGGGCCTCCTTGCTCGCCTTGGCCACCACCTCCGTGGTGTTCTTGTCGGCCAGGCTGGAGAGGTCCCCGCGGTACAGGTTGTAGGCCAGGATGCCGGGGATGATGACCACGAAGGGAATGAGCAGCTTGAGGAACGCGGCGAAGACCACGCCCATCTGGCCCTCCTCCAGACTCTTGGAGGCCAGGGTGCGCTGCATGATGTACTGGTTGAGGCCCCAGTAGAAGAAGTTCGGAATCCACAGGCCCAGCAGGTACACCGTCCACGGCATCACCGGGTCGTCCGCCGGACGCATCATGTGCAGCTTGCCGCCGATGCCGTTCACCGCGGCGCCGCCGTCGCCGTCATTCAGGTGCCACATGCGGGAGAGGCCGTCCATCAGGGTGCTGCCGGTGGACTGCATCTCGTCCGCGGTGGTCTGGGCGGCCACGGTTGCGGTGTCCATCACCTTGGTGAGCTCGGCGGACTGGTCCGGCAGGGCGCCCAGGGCGGTCACGGCGAAGTAGGCCACCACGCCGCCGCCCAGGATGAGCGCGGCACCCCAGATGAGGTCGGTCCAGGCGCAGGCCTTCAAGCCACCGATGTAGACGTAGACGGTGGCGCAGGCGGCGATGATGACGCAGCCCTGGGTGACGGTGAGGTCAAAGTAAACGGACACCACATTGGCACCGGCGTAGATGACGGTTGCGGTGGGCACGCCAACCAGGATGAGCAGGTTGACGACGGCCATGGTGACGCGGGAGATGCCGTTGTAGCGTTCCTCCAGGAACTGGGGGATGGTGAACACGCCGCGCTTGAGCAGCATGGGCAGGAAGGAGAAGGCCACAATCACCAGCACGATGGCCGCGAGCCACTCATACCCGGCGATGGCCAGGCCGAGCCAGTCCGCCGCCTGACCGCTCATGCCCACGAACTGCTCCGTGGAGATGTTGGCGGCCAGCAGGGAGAAGCCCACGAGCCACCAGCTCAGGCCGCGCCCGGCCAGGAAGTAGTCGGCCGCGCCCTTCTCCTTCTTTTCCTCCTCCGTTTCATTGGGTGTGCCGGATTTCCAGATGCCGAGGCCGATGACACCGACCACCACAACGCAGAACACCACCATTTCCCACAATGCGAGCGGGGAGCTGGCGGCGGTTTCAGCGGCGGCCTCCTGGGCGGAGGCCCCGCATGTCAAGAGCGCAAGCGCGCCCATCAGTGTTATGAGTTTTTTCATAATCGTCTATTGTTGGTTTAAGCTTGGTACAAAATGCGGGCGCCGGCACCCGGGCGGGTGACCAGGTAGGCGGTCTCGATGCCCAGGGCGTCGCGGTAGGCGTCCAGCATCTCGTGGGCCACCTGCTCCACGGAATCGCTCTTGACGAGCGCCACGATGCAGCCGCCGAAGCCGCCGCCAGTCATGCGCGCGCCGTACACGGCCGCCGCAGAGGGGATGGTGTCCGCCAGGCTCACCAGCGTGTCCACCTCCGCGCAGGAGACCTCGAAGTCGTCGCGCAGGGAGGCGTGGGAGCCCCGCATGGCGCGGCCCGCGGCGTTCCAGTCGCCGGCGGCCACGGCCTCGGCGAACTCGGCCACGCGCAGGTTCTCACCCACTACGTGGCGTGCGCGGCGGTAGCAGAGGTCGCCGAGCTTGGCCTTGGCGGCGTCCAACTGTTCGAGGGTGGCCTCCCGCAGGGAGTGGATGCCCAGGATGGCGCAGGCGTCCTCGCAGTTCTTGCGGCGCGCGGCGTACCCGCCGTCGGCCAGGGAGTGCTTCACGGCGGAATCGATCACCAGCACGCTCACGGCGGGGTCCGTCATGGGGATGAGCTTGTAGGAAAGGTCCTTGCAGTCCAGCATGAGCGCGTGGTCCTTCTGGCCGTTGGCGGAGATGAACTGGTCCATGATGCCGCAGGGCACGTTCACGAACTCGTGCTCGGTGGCCTGGCCGATGAGAGCGCGCTCCGTGGGGGTGACCTCCGCGCCGCAGAGCGCCGCCAGCGCCGTGCAGGCGGACACCTCGAACGCGGCGCTGCTGGAAAGCCCGCCGCCGCGCGGCACGTTGGAATCGATGAGCATGTCGACCGGCGGCACCTTGATGCCGCGCCGCCCCAGCATGCAGATCACGCCGCGCACGTAGTTGCTCCAGAAGGGGTCGCCCGTCTTGTCCGCATCCGCGGGGTCGATGACGACGGGCTGCTCGCCGAGGGCGCCGATCCAGCGGTGTTGCCCGGTGGGAGAGGGGGCCACGGCCACCACGTTGATTTTGTTGAGGGCCATCGGCAGCACAAAGCCCTCGTTGTAGTCGGTGTGCTCGCCGATGAGGTTCACGCGGCCGGGGGAGGCGGCGATGACCTGCGGCTTGTGCCCGAAGTATTGTTCAAAGTACGGAGTGATGGTCTCCGCGCTGATTTCGCGCTCGTCTAAGTCCATGGTGCGGTCATTCTACCAGAATTCCCCCCGCGCGTGAAGCAAAAAATAACCTCCTCCCCCCGCGCGCGCCCCTTTCACCGGTGCGTTTTCATTTTGAAACACTGCGCCTTTCTGCTTTGCATGCGCATTTTTCAAATTGCCCCTTGAAAAAAGGGAGCGTTCGTGGTTAAATGGAGGGAATGAGCAATGAGCAAGGCAGTGCGCCCGGCAACGGCAAAACCGTGCACGGGGTGTTCAAGTGGGAGATGGTGCGCAAGGCGTTGCGCGCGGCTGAGGAAGGCGCGTACTGCTGGGAAATCGGCGAGGGGCAGATCTACTACACGGAGCAGTGCATGCGCATGCTCGGCCTGCCGCTCACCGAGTGGGCTCCCAACATCTTCACGGAACCGGACCTCACCATCCACGCGGAGGACCGCCAGTTCTTCGTCAACGCGGTGCAGCGCTTCCTGCAAAGCCCCGGCAGCGCGCCCCTGCGCGTGGAGGTGCGCCTGCTCAACCTGCGCTCCCGCGGCTGGCGCTGGATCCGCGTGAACGGCCTGCTGGAGCAGGATGCCGCCCACAAGCCCATTCGCCTGGTGGGCGTGTGGGTGGATATCACCCGCCGCAAGATGGCGGACCTGCACGCCATGGAGGACCGCGACCTCTTCCGCACATTGATCAACTACCTGCCGGACAGCATCTACTTCAAGAACCGCGAATCGCGCTTCGTAGTGGCAAACGAGGCCACCGCGCGCAAGATGCACGTGCGCACGCCGTCCGACCTCATCGGCAGCCGCGACGAGGACTTCTTCGATGCCGAGATGAGCTCCGTGGCACGCGGCGAGGAGCGCGACATCATGTCCACCGGAAGGCCCATCACCAACCGCATCCACCACGAACCCTGGAAGGAGGGTCACTCCACCTGGACCCGCATCTCCAAATTCCCCTGGTACGCGTCCGACGGCTCCGTCAAGGGCATCGTCGGCATCTCCTCGGATGTGACGGAGCTCATCGAGGCGCAGCACCGCTACCGCGACATCGCGGGCAAACTGGACGAGCGCAACCGCGCGCTGGAGAAGGAAATCGACCTGGCGCGCGAGGTGCAGCAGGCGCTCCAGCCCGTCAGCATCCCGGACCGCGTGTGGCGGCCGGACGGCGGCACCGCGCGCCGCGCCCACTTCCACCAGGTGTACATGCCCTCCACCGGCGTGGCGGGCGATTGTTTCGGGGTGTTCCCCGTGGGCAGTTCCGGGCTGGGCATGATCATCTGCGATGTGATGGGGCACGGCGTGCGCGCCGCGCTCATCGCCTCCATGCTGCGCGGGCTCATGGAGCAGGCGGCCAGCCTGGCGAACACGCCCGGCCTCCTGCTTTCCTCGCTCAACCGCCAGTTGTCGCGCATCTTCACGCAGGCCAACATCACCATGTTCGCCTCCGCCTGCTACGTGTACATCGATTTGGACAAGAAGCGGCTCACGCTCTCCGGCGCGGGGCACCCCGCCCCCATCATCCAGATGCCGGACGGGCGGGCGTACCTGCCGCCCATCCCGCGCTCGCCCGCGCTCGGGCTCATCGAGAACGCCCCGTTCCGCGAAAGCCAAATTCCCCTGGAGCCCGGCATGAAGCTCATGCTCTACACCGACGGCATCACCGAGGCGCGCAACGAATCCGGCGACGAGCTGGGGGCGCAGCGCATCATGGACGCCCTGGCCGCCGGGAAGCCGGAAACCGTTCAGGGCATGCTGGAAACCGCGCTGGAGGCCATGCGCCACTTCACGGGCAACGCCGGGCAGGACGACGACATCTGCCTGCTGGGCGTGCAGTTCACGGAGGGTGAGTGAGCCGTTACGGCACCACGGAGTTCACAACCTGGCCCGGCAGGCGGGCGGCGGATTTCACCACATTGCTCACGCCGTTGAGCGCCCCGCAGGAGCTCAGGCCCAGGCAAAGGAAAGCCAGCAACGCCCAAAGCGCGCCGCGCTGCATCCATCCCTGCGGTATTGTGGGTTTGCCGACCATGCGTGCGCATTCTAGCACAACGCACCCGCCCTTGCCAACACTATTCCACGTCAAATTGACAATTGGCAATTTACGGTTTACAATTGGGAAAGGTTGTGCGCCACCCGGCGCGGTTCTATGATTCCGGAAGACCCCAGGCACGCGCTCTGCGAAATGCTCATCCGCCACGCCGCCGCCCACGCGGAACGGCGGGAGGCCGCCACGTGCATTATGGAGTTCGTTTCCTCCACGCCGGATTGCTTCTGCCGCACCTGCCGGCAGGGGCATATCACAGGTTCCGCCTGGCTGCTCAACCCCGCGGGCGACAAGGCGCTGCTCACCCTGCACCGCAACCTGAAACGCTGGATGCAGCTCGGCGGCCACGCCGACGGCGACCCCGACGTGCTGCGCGTGGCGCTGCGGGAGGCCACGGAGGAGAGCGGCATCCAGGGCATACGCCCGCTCTCCGCGGAAATCATGGATGTGGACATCCACCCCATCCCCGCACGCCCGGATAGGGGCGAGCCCGCCCATTTCCACTACGATATCCGCTTCCTCATGCAGGCCCCGCACGAACGCTTCGCCATCTCCGACGAGTCCGACGACCTGGCCTGGTGGTCGTACGCGGACATCCAATCCCGCCGCGCCGAGCTGGACGAAGCCGTCCTGCGCCTCGCACGAATTTCCCAAATTGTAAATCGTCAATCGTAAATTGTAAATCAGGGCAATGGCAGCCCTGCCCGGGTCAAAATCTCGCGTATCTGCTCGCGGGGGCGTTCCGGCCAGAATTTGTTGGAGACGGGGCTGGCTGGGCTGGGGTGCAGGATGGTTCCCAGCACCATCTCGCGGCCGGGGAGCTCTGCGGCGGCGAGCTCAAGCTGCTTGAGGGCGTATGCGCCCACGCCCACCAGGCAGCGCGGCTGCAGCACCTCAATCAGGCGCACCAGGTGGCGGCGGCAGGCGGCGTCTATCTGGGCGGCCTGCTCCTTGGGCAGCTGGGTGGGGGTGATGTTGGCGCCGGTCTCGCTCATCCATATCAGCGGGCAGTAGTTGGCCACGTAGGCGTGCGCAAAGAAGTTCTCCGCCGGGCCGTACATCTCCTCGAACAAGCCCCACAGGCGGCGGCCGCTCACCTCCGACCGCGGGCACGCAAACCCCTGCACCGGGCGCTTGGGGTGCGTGGCGGGCGGCGCGCCCACCGCCGCCGTGATGCCCATCCACAGCGTCACCGCCGCTATCTCGCCGAACGGCACGCCGGTCTGCGCCATACCGAACGGCCCGGGGTTCATGCCCAGGTACAGCACGTCCTTGGGCCCCCGGCCGAACTTGCGGATGTAGGCCTCGTGGCCGGCCCAGGCGTACTCCAGCGGGTTGTAGGTGAACGCCACGGGCGCGGAGAACTCCAGGGCCTCCATCTCGCGGCTCAGCTGCCGCGCCGCGGCCACCAGCTCATCCGTTGTATCCATGCAGACATCATACCACACGCGCCCGCACCTGCCAACAAAATATGGCACGCCGGGGCGCCGTCCGCCGGGGTTGCGGGGATACAGTGCGGGTAATTAGGATTAGGGATTAGGATTAGGATTGGGATTGGGATTAAGATTTGGAACGCGGGCCGTACTTGTTGTCCGCGGCGCTGGGGAGGAGGGTGAGCACGAAGAGGAGCAGGCCGAGCAGGGTGAGCGCGGGGTCGGCTATGGCGCAGCAGAGCTTGAACCACGCGGGCTGGAAGGCTTGGAAATCCTGCGCCAGGGCAAAGAGTTCCCCTATCGTCATGAAGGGGATTTGCGTGGTGTCCAGCGCGAATTCAATCTGGAATTGGAGGAAGATGCCGATTTCCAGCACGGCCATAACAGCCACAATGCCGTATTGCACGGCTATCCACCAGCCGCTCCAGCCCACGTCGTGCAGGCGCCGCACATAGACCGCCAGCATGGGCAGCGCCGTGTAGAACACGTAGAACAGCAGCGCCAGGGAGCCCACCGCCAGCATGACCACGCCCACCGCCTGCGACACCAGGCACGCCACGCACCCCGCCACGATGATGCCGAGCGGGATGCACCCGAACAGCAGGGCGAAGAGCATGCAGCTCCAGTACTCCGCCAGCGTGGCGCGGCCGGCCGTGCGGGCGTAGTTCTCGCGCCTGAAAGCGTTGGCGAAATGCTGCCAGATGGTGCCCATGGGATTAGCCGAGCGGGTACTTGGCGGAGGGGCCGTACTTGTTGCTGCCGCGCTTGGAATCCAGCAGCGTCAGCACGAACAGGAGAATCCCCAGCGGGTAGACGACGATACCCAGCAGCATCCAGGGGCTCTTCACCGATTGCATCTGCGCCTCATCGTACGACTGCACGGCCTCCAGGCGCAGCTGAGCCAGCACCGCCTTGTGCAGCTCGTACGACTGGACCGGTGTCAGGTCCGACAGGGTCAAATCATCTTCCGCGGCTATTTGGGCGGCGATTTCGTGCACGCGGGGGCTGTTGACATCGTACCGCCACACCGGGGAGGTGGCCAGGTCGTATACATTCGAGTATTGTCCGCCTGCGAAGCCGAATCCCACGCCGAACAGCATGGACGCCGCCACCCACCAGCCGCTCCAACCCACATCATGCAGGCGCCGCACCTGCACCCCCAGAAGCAGTAGCCAACTACCCAGGACCATGAACGCGTAGGCACCCACACCCACCCATATCGCCGTGTCCAGCTCAAGTGCACTCAGGGCGACAACCATGACGATGGCCAGCAGCATGAGCAACACATAATAGATCAAAACAGCGCTCCAATACTCCTTGCGCGTGGAGCGTCCGCGGAACACCAGGCAGTGCTTCAGCTCCAGGGCGAAGTTGCGCCACAGGCCGCCGGATTGCGCATGCAGCTCCGCGCCGCAATGCGGGCACTGCTCCGGCAGGCCCTTGCGCTCCGTGGTGAACTCCTGCCCGCAGTACGGGCAGGCGACCTCGCCCTTGATGCCGGGCACGGGCGGCAGGTCCTCGCCTGCGGCGGTGGCCTCCGTGAGGATGGTGCCGAGGGGCTTCCAGGCATCGCCGCCCACGGGAGCGACGAGCGTTTCCATGGTGATGGTTCCCTGCTGCAGGAGGGCGCACAATTCCTCTATGGAATGGGGGCCGGTGGGGGTTTTCTTGCTGTTGAGGTAGTAATACATGGGGGAATTAGGATTAAGATTAGGATTAGGATTAGGAATGGGAATGGGGGGCGCGCCTGGTGGGGAGCATCATCTGGACGATGAGGGCGAGGTAGGCAATGGCGCCGGCCGCGATGATGGCGTCGTGGTACCATTGCCCTGGCTCAACTTTCAGGATATCGCAGACACGGAGGGCGGCAAAGGACATGACGAGCACCAGCAGGAGCCACCAGCCGCTGTGGCCGCGGTCGTGCAGGCGGCGCACCGTCACCGCCAGCTTGGGCGGGATGAGCACCAGGCCGGGCAGCACGACCAACGCCATCAACGCAAACCAAGCTGTGTCGAAATGGCCGACTTTCACAACGGTCTTTCCCAGGAGAATCGCCACGAACGCCAGTCCGTACTGCGCCAGGTAGCTGTACAGGATGAAGCTCCAGAACTCGCGCCGCGTGGCGCGCCCGCGGAAATCGAACATCTGCTTGAAGGCGTACACGGCGTTTTGCCACAGGTTGTCCGTGCCGGGGTGCAGGTTCCTGCCGCAATGCGGGCACACCGCCGGTTCCTCCGCGCCCTCCAGCGCCTCATGGCAATGCGGACACGGCCCCAGCTCCACCGCGGGAACATCGTCCGCTAGGGTGAGGGAATCCAACGGCTGCCACTCGCCGCCGCCAGCCGCGGAGGCCAGCGTTTGGCCGTTAATGGAACCGTCGGCCATCATGCGGCGCATCTGCCCCGCCGTGAACGGCCCCTGCACTTCCTTCCGCTCGTTGAGATAGTAATAGCTCATGGGAAAAGACGCGGGAAGAGGACGGAGGGGCCGTATTTGTTCGGACCGCATTGGGAGGGCATGAGCATCTGGATGAGGAGGTAGATGCCGAAGCCCGCGGCAGCGAGCACCGCCACCAGTGCGAATATGCCCAGCATCATACCGCGGTCGTGCGCGCCGAGGGTCAAGAGGATGCCGAGAATCTCCACCAGCAGGCATGCGAGCGGCGCCACCACCCACCAGCCGCTGTGCCCGGTGTCGTGCAGCCGCCGCACCGTCACCGCCAGATTGGCCAGGATCAACGACAGCTGGAACAGCAGCAGGAGAAGCCCCGCCACCATCAACACGATGTCCACGAGCAGGGATACACCCCCGTCCCCTTGCATCTTGTCAAATATTTTCTCCCCGATGTTGCCCAGAATATTCAGCGCGACCATCACCAGCGAGCTGAACAGGTAGTAGCTCCAGAACTCGCGCCGCGTGGCGCGGCCGTGGAAATCCGTCAGCTGGTTGTAGGCGTACATGGCGTTCTCCCACAGGCTCTCCGTGCCGGGGTGCAGGTGCTTGCCGCAATGCGGGCACACCGCCGGCACCTCCGCGCCTACCAGCGTTGTCTTGCAGTGCGGACACTCCCCCAGCACCGCCGCGAGGACTTCCGGCGCGACACCGCCCGGCAGGTGGAGCGAATCCAGCGGCTGCCACCCGCTGCCGCCCTCCTCGGAGGCCAGCGTTTGGCCGTCGAGTGTGCCGTCGGCCAACATGCGGCGCATCTGCTCCGCAGTGAACGGCCCCTGCACTTCCCTTTGTTCGTTGAGATAGTAGTATTGCATGGTTTCCTACCCTATATAAGCCGCGCGAAGCGGTTTTTGTGAAACTTTTTGCATTTTTCTTGAAAAAAATTGCCGACTGTTGATTTTAGCGCATCAGGCGCTCCCGCGCAAGCGCGAAAGTTCGACTAGAGTTGGCGTGCACATGCGTCCCAATGGTTGTATTTCTGCCACGCAAGATGCTGGTTCATATAACGATGGGGAATTTGTGAAAATCGAAGCCCCCCATTGCATGGCGGAGAAAAAACGCTCGGAGAGGTGCAAAGCCGCCGACGGCGGTAAGGCGGATTGGACAAACCGCCAAGCGGTTTGCCCCGAAGGGGGTGAAAGCGCCCGACGGCCCCGTTTAGGGCGCGCTGCGTAGCAGTGCGGTAAGGGCGATTGGACTGTACCGAAGTGTACAGCCCCCGCAGGGGGTGAGGTGCCGAGAGGCGGCACCGAATCAAGGCGCGATGGGGCGCGCCCGAATCAACGACAACTTTTTCCAGCCCCAGGCGTCAGCCTGGGGGGTGTCCCCGCGTGCGTAACAACTAACGCAAAGCGCCCGACGGCCCCCGCAGGGGCGCACCGCTTGCGGTGCGGTAAGGGCGATTGGCCAGCCACGTATGTGGCTGCCCGCAGGGCGAACCGCCGTGAGGCGGCGGTGAGGCAACCCCGCCTCCGCGCGGGGTGGATACACGCCAACGCCCGCCTATCACTTGTTCCGAGCGTGGAATTCCTGGAGGGTGCAGACGCCTGGGGTCTTGTTCTTGTTGTGTAGGATGGCAGCAGCGCAGGCCTTGGCGCTGGAAAGGTCCGTGGTGTAGGAGATGTTGCTGGTGACGGCGGCGGCGCGGATGGCCACCTCGTCCTCGCGGGCGTCGTGGGAGCCGGGGGTGTTGATGACGAAGGCGATATCGCCGTTCTTGATGCGGTCCACAATGTTGGGGCGGTGGCCCTCCAGCACCTTGTAGGCGCGCTCGCATTCCACACCGTTCTGCAGCAGGTGGATCATGGTGCCCTTGGTGGCGCAGATGTCGAACCCGGCCTTGGCGATGTCGCGTGCGATGGGCACCACCCTCTCCTTGTCGCGGTCGTTCACGGAGATGAACACCAGGCCCTCCTTGGGCAGCGGGTTGAAGGAGGAAATCTGACCCTTCATGTAGGCCACCTCCACATCGTCGTCGATGCCCATCACCTCGCCCGTGGAGTGCATCTCCGGGCCCAGCACCACGTCGATTCCGGGGAAGCGGTTCCAGGGGAACACGGCCTCCTTCACCGTGGAGTAGGGGGGGATGACCTCCTCGGTGAAGCCGAGGTCCTTGAGCTTCATGCCGCTCATGACCTTGGCGGCGAGCTTGGCCAGCGGCACGCCGATGGACTTGGAGACGAAGGGAACGGTGCGGGAGGCGCGGGGGTTGACCTCGATGACGTAGAGCTGCTCGTCCTTGATGGCGAACTGGCAGTTCATGAGGCCCTTGACGTTGAGGCGCGCGGCGAGCTCCTTGGCGGCGCGGTGCATCTCGCGGTTCATGGCCACGGAGATACCGTTGGCGGGAATCATGCAGGCGGAGTCTCCGGAGTGGATGCCGGCGGGCTCGATGTGCTGCATGATGGCGCCGATGACGCTCGTCTCGCCGTCCGCGATGACATCCACGTCAATCTCGGTGGCGTTCTCCAGGAAGCGGTCCACCAGCACCGGGCGCTCCGGGGAGGCGTCCACGGCCTCGCGCATGTACTTGCGCAGCTCGGCCTCATCGTACACAATCATCATGGCGCGGCCGCCCAGCACAAAGGACGGGCGGACCAGCACGGGGAAGCCGATGCGCTTGGCAACCTCCACGGCCTCCTCCTCGTTGGTGGCGGTGCCGGCCTCGGCCTGCTTGAGGCCGATTTCATCCAGCAGGGCGGAGAAGTACTTGCGGTCCTCCGCCAGCTCGATGCTGCGGGGGCTGGTGCCGATGATGGGCACGCCGCGCTCCTGCAGGGCGGCGGCCAGGTTGAGCGGGGTCTGCCCGCCGAACTGCACGATCACGCCGCAGGGTTTCTCCTCATCGCAGATGTTGAGCACGTCCTCCAGCGTCAGCGGCTCGAAGTACAGCTTGTCGGAGGTGTCGAAGTCCGTGGAAACGGTCTCCGGGTTGGAGTTCACCAGGATGGTCTCGTAGCCCAGCTCCTTGAGGGCGAAGGACGCGTGCACGCAGCAGTAGTCGAACTCGATGCCCTGGCCGATGCGGTTCGGTCCGCCGCCCAGGATCATGATCTTCTTGCGGTCGGTGGGTTTGGCCTCGTCCTCCTCGCCGTAGGAGGAGTAGTAGTACGGCGTGACGGCCTTGTAGGCGCCGGCGCAGGTGTCCACCAGGCGGTAGGTGGGGATGATTCCCTTCTGCTTGCGCTCGGCGCGCACCTCGTCTTCCGAGCATCCGCGGGCGCGGGCGATCTGGCGGTCGGAGAAGCCCATCTCCTTGGCCTCCCGCAAGTCCAGGTCCTTGAGCTTCATGCCGGCCTCCGCCAGCTGCAGCAGCTGGTCCAGGAACCACGGGTCGATTTGCGTCAGGTCGTGCACCTCGTCCAGCGTGAAGCCGTGGGTGAAGGCGGTCTGGATCCAGAACAGGCGGTCGGCGTTCGGCGTGGCCAGCTTGGCGCAGATTTCCGCATGCGTGGGGTTCTGCGGCTCCTTGGCGTCGAACCCGAATCCCCAGCGCCCGGTCTCCAGCGAGCGCAGGGCCTTCTGCAGGGATTCCTTGAACGTGCGGCCGATGCTCATCACCTCGCCCACGCTCTTCATGGATGTGGTGAGGCGCTCGTCCGCCTTCTTGAACTTCTCGAAGGTGAAGCGCGGCACCTTGGTGACCACGTAGTCCACCGTGGGCTCGAAGAACGCCGGCGTGTCCTTGGTGATGTCGTTCTTCAGCTCGTCCAGCGTGTAGCCGATGGCGAGCTTGGCGGCAAACTTGGCAATGGGGAAGCCCGTGGCCTTGGAGGCCAGCGCGGAGGAGCGGCTCACGCGCGGGTTCATCTCGATGATGACCAGGCGGCCCGTCTTGGGGTCCTGGGCAAACTGGATGTTGGAGCCGCCCGCCGCCACGCCGATTTCGCGGATGACCGCGAACGAGGCGTCGCGCAGAACCTGGTACTCGCGGTTGGTGAGGGTTTGGGCGGGCGCCACGGTGATGGAGTCGCCCGTGTGGATGCCCATGGGGTCCAGGTTCTCGATGGAGCACACGATGACGCAGTTGTCCTTGCAGTCGCGCATCACCTCGATCTCAAGCTCCTTCCATCCCAGCAGGGATTCCTCAATCAGCACCTCCGACACCGGGGAGAGGTCCAGCCCGTGAGCCACGATTTCCTCGAACTCGTCCTTGTTGTAGGCGATGCCGCTGCCTGTGCCGCCGAGCGTGAAGGCGGGTCGGATGATCATGGGATAGCTGCCGATGACGTTCTTGGCGATGTCGCGCGCCTCCTCCAGGCTGTGGGCCACGCCGCTGGCCGGAAGGTCCAGGCCGATGCGCTGCATGGCCTCCTTGAAGGCCAGGCGGTCCTCGCCCTTCTCGATGGCCTCAGCATTGGCGCCGATCATGCGCACGCCGTGCTTCTTCAGGATGCCCAGCCGGTGCATCTCCATGGCGCAGTTCAGCGCCGTCTGCCCGCCCAGCGTCGGCAGCATCGCGTCCGGCTTTTCGCGCTCGATGATTTTCTCCACGTACTCCGGCGTGATCGGCTCGATGTACGTGTAGGGCGCCGTCTCCGGATCCGTCATGATGGTCGCCGGGTTGGAGTTCACCAGCACCACCTCGTATCCCTCCTGTCGCAGCGCCTTGCACGCCTGGCAGCCCGAGTAGTCGAACTCGCACGCCTGCCCAATCACGATGGGCCCTGATCCGATAACGAGAATTTTCTTGATGGAGGTGTCTTTTGGCATGGTCGGTGTAAACTGGCAGATATATGCCACAACTCCACCCAAAAAGCAAGACTTATTTGCGCGCCCGCGCGTGAAACGGTCCATCCGGCGGGACGCCGGATGGACCATGAAATCCCCGCGCGCACAGCGCGCGCTCACTTTACAAATTGTAAATTGTAAATCGTAAATTGTAAATCACTTCAGTCCTTCCTTCTTGAGCAGGGCGTCCGGCTGGGGGTCGCGGCCCATGAAGTCTCGGAAGACCTGGGCGGCGGGCTTGCTGTCGCCCTTGGAGAGGATGGCCTCCCTGTAGGCGGCGCCGGTGGAGGGGTTGAGCACGCCCTCGTTGGCGAAGCGGGAGAAGGCGTCCGCGGCCAGCACTTCCGCCCACTTGTAGGAGTAGTATCCGGCGGCGTACCCGCCGGTGATGCAGTGGGTGAGGTTGCGCATGATGGAGCGCGAGGGCACGGTGGCGGGCATGCGCCACGCACCCACCAGGGCGTTGGATGCCTCGTCCAGGTCGCGCCCCTTGAAGAGCTTGTCGTAGTTGGTATGCATCTCCAAATCCAGCTTGGCGAGGGCGAGCTGGCTCATCTCATCGGTGGCGGGCATGTAGAAGCGGCTGTCGTTGAGCTTCTTCACCATCTCTGCGGGCATGGGCTCGCCGGTCTTGTAGTGCTTGGCGTAGGTTGCCAGGGCCTCCGGCTCCCAGGTCCAGTTCTCGTTGAGCTGGCTGGGCAGCTCCACGAAATCCCAAGCCACGCTGGAGCCTGCGTGCGCCAGCAGCTCGGTGTCGGTGAGCATGTTGTGCATCATGTGCCCGAACTCGTGGAAGATGGTCTCCACGTCATAGTGGGAGTAGAGGGCGGGCATGTCGTCCGTGGGGGCGGTGAGGTTGCCGCAGAGGGCTGCCAGGTGGGGGCGGTGGGGCTTGCCGTTGGCGGCGGGCTCGCCGAATGCCAGGGGCATCACCCAGGCGCCGGCGCGCTTGCTGGGGCGCGGGTAGAGGTCCATGTAGAACGAGCCGAGGTGGGCGCCGGTCTTGTTGTCGCGCACCTCGAAGAGGCGCACGCCGGGGTACCAGACCTCCGCCTTTCCTGCGGGCAGGTCCTCGCCGGGCTTGAGGCAGACGGTGGGCACCTCCTTGAAGTTGATGTCGTACAGCGTGGAGGCGAGGTTGAACATGCCTTGGCGCACCTGTTCCGCCTCAAAGTAGGGGCGCACGGAGTCGGGGTCGAACGAGTAGCGCTGCTTTTTGAACTGGTAGGCGTAGTAGGGGATGTCCCACGGGTCCATCTTCTCCACCCTCTTGCCGGTCTCCTTGGCGTAGAAGTCCAGCAACTCTTGGCATTCCTTCTCGAATGCGGGCAGCACCTGCGCCGCCAGGTCGTCCACAAAGGCCATGGCCTTGTCGCCGCTCTCCACCATGCGGTGAACAGTGGTGAGGTCCGCGTAGGTCTTGAAGCCGAGCATCTCCGCGAGCTCCTTGCGCAGCTGCATCACCTCCGCCACAATCGCGGTGGTGTCGTACTCCCCGGTGCCCACGCTCTGGCGGCCCTCCCAGCACGCCTTGCGGGTGGCGGGCACGGTGCAGTTGCGCAGCACCTCGATGACGCTGTCCACATCCAGGGTGACGAGCCACTGGGGGGCCTCCTTGGTGCCGTGGCCCTTCTCCAGCGCGGCGGCGGCGGCCTTGGCCAGCCAGGCGTCGCTCATACCTGCCAGCTGCGCCTTGTCGGTCACCACCAGCTGCCACGCGTTGGTGGAATCCAGCACCTTCTTGCCGAACTCGTGCGTGAGGGTGCCCAGGCGCTCCATGATTTGGGCCTTGCGTGCCTTCTGCTCGGGCGAGAGGTCGGCGCCGCTCTCGCGGAAGGAATCCACCACCTGCTGCACGTAGCGCTGCTTGGCGGGGGAGAGGGTTTTCACCCAATCCTGCGCGGCGGCGTTCTTGATGACGGCCCAGAGCTTCTCATTGGCGACGATGGAGGCGGAGAAGGCGGAGAGCTCCGGGATGAGCTGCTCCTGCACCTCGCGGATTTCCGGGGAGTCCAGGTTGTTCCCCAGCACGCTGAGCATGCTGTCCGCGTAGTCCATGTCGAGGCCTATCTCCTGGTAGGCCCCGAACACGCTTTCAAAGGTGGCCTTGTCCGGCGTGACAGCGCAAAGGGCGTCGATGTTCTGCTGCGCGCGCTGCAGGCCGTAGCGCATGTCCGCCAGCACCTGCTTGGGTGTGAGTTTGGACCAGCGCGGGTACTCGTTCCAGGCGCAGGCGGGGTGTTCCGCCGCCACGGGCGTGGGGGACATGGGAGCCGCGCTCTCCTGCGCGGCGAGCGGCGCGCCCAGGGCAAGCCCGAGCGCCAGCGTCAGCATGATGTCTTTGGTCGTCATTTTCGGTTGTTCTATTAAGAAGGGTGCATATCATCCGCCCCTGCGGAAGACAGAAGTTTATAACATGCGGGGGTGCCGCATGTCAATCCGTTTCAACGTGCGCCCCGGCAGGCGCGCGGCGCTTCATTCTCCTTGAAGAAAGCGGGCGCATGGTATAGACTGGTGGATATGAAGGCATATTGGATGATACCGTTGGCGGCGATGGCGCTGGGTTCCTGTGTGGCCGAGCCCGGAGTGCAGCCCGTGCGCGCCACGGCTGCGGGCGTGGGCGCAAACGTGGACACGGCCTGGCTGGGGCGCAAGATATGGGCGAACGAGTGCGCGGGCACGGTGCCGGGGCTGGTGTCGTGGAACGCGGGGGAGGCGTTTCCCTCGCTGGGCATCGGGCATTTCATCTGGTACCCCGCCGGGGTGCAGGAGCGTTTTGACGAGAGCTTTCCCAAGTTCGTGGCCTATGCGCGGCGCAGCGGCGTGCAGGTGCCGGCGTTCTTCAACGGCCCCGCACCGTGGGCCAACAAGGCCGCGTTCCTGGCGGACCGCAGCGGCCTCGCGGACCGCATGCGCCAGTGGCTGGCGCAGCATGTGGAGCTGCAGACACGCTTCATCATGGCACGCTCCCGCGCCGCGCTGGGCACCATGGCGCGCATGAGCCGCAACCCGCAGGCCGTGGCCGCGCACTACAACGCGCTCGCCGCCACCACGCAGGGCATGTACTGCCTGGTGGACTACGTGAACTTCAAGGGCGAGGGCGTGAAGGAGACCGAGCGCTACAACGGCCAGGGCTGGGGGCTGCTCCAAGTGCTGGAGGAGATGCGCGGCAACCCGCAGGGCCGCGCCGCCACGGCGGAATTCTCGCGCGCGGCGGGCGCGGTGCTCACGCGCCGCGTCAACAACTCTCCCGCCGAGCGCGGCGAGCGCCGCTGGCTCCCCGGCTGGCTCAACCGCTGCGCCACCTACCGCTGATTTCTTAATCCCAATCTTATTTCGCCAGGATGTTCGGCCCGTTCCCGTTGTATTTGGCGCCCATGGCCGGCGTGACCGACCCCATCTTCCGCACGCTGTGCAAGGAGGAGGGGGCGGACGTGATGGAGACGGAATTCGTATCCGCGGAGGGCGTGCTGCAATGCTGGGAGCGCAACCGCCGCTACGTGGAGTTCGAGGATGCGCACCGCCCGCTGGGCATCCAGCTATTCGGCTCCGTACCGGAGCACATGGCCGCCGCCGCACGCATCATCTGGGATGCCTCGCACCCGGACTTCATCGACATCAACGCGGGCTGCCCCGTGCCCAAGGTGGTGGGCAAGAACGGCGGCTCCTCCCTGCTGAAAGATTTGCCGCTGCTGCAGAGAATCGCGCAGGCGCTGGTGGATGAAATGGGCGCGGACTGCCCTGTGACCGCCAAGATACGCATCGGCTGGGATGCGGAGCACATCTGCGCCCCGGAGGCCGTGCAGCGCCTGGAGGACGCCGGCGTGCGCGCCGTCACCATCCACGGCCGCACTCGCTCCCAGCAGTATGCCGGCAAGGCGGATTGGAGCATCATCGACGCCTGCGCGCGGCAGGCCGGAATCCCCGTCATCGGCAACGGCGACCTCGCCACGCCGGAGGACATCCGCCGCGTGCGGGAAACAACCGCCGTGTCGGGCGTGGCCATCGGGCGCGCGGCCATGGCGGCGCCGTGGATATTCCGCCAGGCCAAGGCGTATCTGCAGAGCGGGGAGATACCGCCGCCGCCCACGCCGCGGGAGCGCATCGAATTCGTGCTGCGGCACGCGCGCATGGCCGTGGAGAGCCGCCACTACGGGGACGAGCTGCCCACCATGCGCGCCATGCGGAGCCGCCTGCTGGCCTACGCCAAGGGCATCCCCGGAACCAAGCCGCTGCGCCCTCAACTCTCCCGCGTGGCGTCGTTCGCAGAACTCCAAGACATCCTCTCACCCCTCCATGAACAAGCCTGAACTGCTGGCCCCCGCGGGCAACTGGGACTGCGTGCGCGCCGCCGTGGCCAACGGCGCGGATGCCGTCTATTTCGGGCTGGACCGCTTCAACGCCCGCATGCGGGCCGACAATTTTTCCGTGGATGATTTATCTGCGCTCATGCCGTTCCTGCACGCGCACGGCGTGCGCGGCTACGTGACGCTCAACGTGCTCATCTTCCCGGACGAGATGCAGGCCGCCGCGGAATACATCCACGCCTTGGAGCGGGCGCGCGTGGACGCCGTGATTGTGCAGGACACGGGCCTTGCCGCCTACGTGGCGCAGCAGCGCCGCGAGGGAAACATCCGCCACCTGGAGCTGCACCTCTCCACGCAGATGACGCTCACCTGTCCGGAGGCCGTGCAGCTGGTGGACGAGCTGTTCGACCCGCAGCAGATTGTGCTGGCGCGCGAGCTCTCGCTGCGCGAGATCGAGGCCTGCGCCAAGGCCACGCGGAAACCGATAGAAGTCTTCTGCCACGGCGCGCTGTGCGTGGCGTACTCCGGCCAGTGCCTCACCAGCGAGAGCCTCGGCCAGCGCAGCGCCAACCGCGGCGAGTGCGCACAGGCCTGCCGCATGCCCTACCGACTGGAGGTGGACGGCCGCATGCGCGACCTCGGCGAGCGCCGATACCTCTTCTCCCCGCAAGACCTCTGCACGCTGGACCGCATCCCGCAGATGCTCGCCGCTGGCGTGCACAGCTTCAAGGTGGAAGGCCGCCTGAAATCCCCGGAATACGTGGCCGCCACCACGCGCGCCTACCGTCGCGCCATCGATGCCGCGCTGAAGGAACAGGGCGTCCCCGCCAAGCTGCATGCGGCGGATTTGTACGCGCTGCAGATGGCATTCTCCCGCGGCTTCTCCACGGGCTGGCTGGACGGCACGGACCACCCGCTGCTCACGCACGGGCGTTTCGGCAAGAAACGCGGCGCGCTCGCCGGGCGCATCGCGCGCTGCGGCAACGGCTGGGTGGAGCTGGAAGGTCCCCCTGCCCTGCCCGTGTCGCCCGGCGACGGTTTTGTCATCGATGCCGGCGAAGACCGCAACGAGGAGCAGGGAGGCCGCATCTGGAAAATAGACGGTGCGCGCCTGTTCTTCCACGGCAAGGCCAGCCGCATCGATTGGCACCGCGTGCGCCCCGGCAACCTGCTGTGGAAAACCGCGGATCCCGCGCTGGACAAAACGCTGCACGCCACCTGGTGCAACTTCGCCCGCAACGCCGCGGAGGCTGGCGGTTCCTCGCTGGATATCTCCTTCACAGGCCGCATGGGTGAACCGCTGCGCGCAACATGCCGCGGCATCACCGTGGAAAGCGCGCAACCCCTGCAGCGCGCGGAGAGGCACCCTCTCAGAGAGGAATCCATCCGCGCACAGTTCGCGCGCCTGGGCGGCACGGGCTTCACGCTCGGCAACTGCACCTTTGATGTGGAGGACGGCCTCATCCTGCCCGTGTCCGAGCTGAACCGCATGCGGCGCGAGCTGGTGTCGCGCGTGCCGCAGAACGATGATAGCGCACCCGCCGCCTCACCCGCGCCGTGGGTGGCGGATTTCCCGCCCCTGCGCGCCGCGGATGCCAAGGACGCGCTGCTCTCCGTGCTCTGCCGCACGCCGGAACAGGCCCACGCCGCCGCGGAGGCCGGAATCAAGCGCGTGTACCTGGACTTCAAGGACCTCAAGCTCCTGCAGCCCACCATGGAGCAGCTGCGCGCTCAGTTCCCCGGCACAGAATACTGGATTGCCACCCTGCGCATCATGAAACCGCATGAGGGCGGCTTCTTCAAGTTCATCCTCGCCGCGCGGCCGGACGGCGTGCTCGTGCGCAACATCGGCGCCGCCCGGTTCTTCAAGGAGAAGGGAATCCGCATGGCCGGCGACTTCTCGCTCAATGCCGCCAACCCCGCCTCCGTTCAGCTCTGGCGGGAATTCGGCATGGAATCATCCACCGCATCGTACGACCTCAACGCGCGGCAGCTCGCGGACTTGCTGGCCGCCGGGTGCGGGCCGTGGCTGGAGCTCACGCTCCACCAGCACATCCCCATGTTCCACTCCGAGCACTGCGTGTTCTGCACCTTCCTCTCCCAGGGCCACAGCTTCAAGGATTGCGGCCAGCCCTGCGAGCACCACCGCGTGCGCGTGAAGGACCGCACCCACGCCATGCACTACCTCCACAGCGACGAGGGATGCCGCAACACCCTCTTCAACGGACAGGCGCAAAGCGCCGCGCGACACCTCCACTCCATCATCCGCTGCGGCCTCTCGCGCTTCCGAATCGAGCTGCTGGAGGAATCGCCCGACAAGGCCGCGGAAACCATCGCCGCCTACCAACGCCTGCTGCGCGGCTCCCTCTCCCCGCAGGACCTCCTGCAGCAGCTCAACCTCATCGACCGCATCGGCGTCACCGAAACCAAGTAATTCCACCCGAGGCAACCACCATGGGGCGGCACCTCACTTCACCATGTCGGCGGTCACCTTGTAGGCGGCGCCGCAGCGGGGGCAGGAGGCCTCGATGTAGCCCTGCTCGGAGAGCTCGTCCGCGAAATCCTTTTTCAGGCTCTTGATGACGGGCAGCAGCTTCTCTATGGTGCAGCCGCAGCGGAACTGGAAGCGACGGGTCTCCAGGCGCTTCGTTTCCTCCGTGTCGGTGATGGCGGCGACCTGCTGCGGTGTCAGCTCGGTGAGCCAGTCGTGGTCGGCGTCCGGCTGGGCGGTGAGCAGGGCGTATTGGTCGTTGCCGAGGTCGAACGCGCGTGCGGCGCGCTGCTCGCTCTGGCGGTAGAAGCATTCCACCCAGTCCTCCACGCGCGTTCCCTCCAGGGTGATGACGGAGGTCTGCGGCTCCCTGCCCTGGCGGATGATTTGGGCGTAGAGCATATCGCGCTCCGGCTCGCGCACGTTGTCGCGGAAGGCGCGGCCGACGACGGATTCATCGGTTGCGGCGCCGGAGACGAAGTAGTTGGCGAGGCGCGGGGTGCGGACGTTGAAGGTCCAGGCGTGGTACTCCTGCCAGGGGCGTGCTGTGAGGTGGAGGGTGAAGAAGGCGAGCATCTGCTTGAGGGTGAAGTCCTCCTGCTGCTCGTTGCGCAGGCCGTGCCTCTGCAGGTGCAGGTAGTAGTCCACAAAGAGCGGGGAGAAATCCGCGCGCAGCAGCAGGCAGTTGCGCCCGCGCACGTACACGGATTCCACGGTGGTGAACTCTGGTATGTCTTCCATGGTGCGCGGGGGTTAGCGGATGCCGCAGCGTTTCAGCAGGGCGGAGCTGTCGGGGTCGCGGTGCATGAACGCGCGGAACAGGTCCGCCGCGGGCTGGGAGTTGCCCTGCGAGAGGATGCAGCGGCGGAAATCCCGCCCGGTCTTCGGGTTGAAGATGCCCTCGTTTGCGAAACGCGAGAAGGCATCGGCCTCCAGCATTTCGGCCCACTTGTAGGAGTAGTACCCGGCCTCGTACCCGCCGTCGAAGATGTGGGAGAAGGCGCGCAGCATGGTGTAGCCCACCTCTGTGGTGGGCACGCGGTAGTCCGCCAGGATTTCGCGGTCGGATTCCTCCAGGTCGGCGCCGAGGTATCGCTCGGTGTGGGTGTGGAGCTCCAGGTCCAGCTTGCCGAAGCAGAGCTGGCGCATGAAGAAGGAGGCGGCGCCGTAATTGCGCGCGGCGAGCATCTTTTCCTTCAGCTCGGCGGGCATGAGCTCGCCGGTTTCCCAGTGGCGGGCGTAGCGGTCGATGGCCTCGGCCTCCCAGGTCCAGTTCTCGTTGATCTGGCTGGGCAGCTCCACGAAGTCCCAGGCGGTGTTGCAGCCGCCCAGCGAGCGCACCTCCACGTTGCTGAGGATTTGGTGCATCAGGTGGCCGAACTCGTGGAAGACGGTCTCCACCTCCATGTGGGTGAGCAGCGCGGGTTTGTCGCCCACGGGCTTGCTGAGGTTGCCGCACATGAAGGCCAGGTGCGGGATGCGCGGGTGGCCGTCCTGCGGCGGCAACCCGGTGGAGAGCGCCTCCATCCACGCGCCGGCGCGCTTGGAGTCGCGCGGGTGCCAATCCGTGTAGAACGAGCCCAGGTGCTCGCCGGTCGCCTCGTCGTGCACCTCGAAGAACAGCACCTCCGGGTGCCACACCTCCACCTGGCCCGGCGCGGCGGTCTCGCCGTCCTTCAGGCACACGGTGGGCCGCTGCGTGAAGCGGATGCCGTACAGCCCGGCGTAGATGGAGAACATGCCCTCCAGCACGTTCTGCATGGAGTAGTACGGGCGCAGGCTCTCGGTGTCGAAGTCGTACAGGGCCTTGCGGCGCTTCTCGCTCCAATAGCCGATGTCCCACGGCTTCATCACGGGGATGCTTTGCCCGGTCTGCTCTTCCGCGAACTTGCGGATGGCCTCCTGCTCCGCCACAAAGGCGTCCTTCACGTCGTCGTGCAGGCCGTCAATGAACCGCAGCGCGTTGGGGCCGCTGCCCGCCATGCGGCGGCTCGTCACGTAGTCCGCGCAGCAGGCGTAGCCCAGCATCTGCGCCTTCTCCGCGCGCAGCTCCAGGATGCGCTGGATGAGCGGCGCGGTGTCGTACTCCCCGGTGCCCACCGCGTTCTTGGCGCGCCACACGCGCTCGCGCAGCGCGGCGTTGTCGGCGAAGGTGAGCACAGGCTGCACGGAGGTGAACTGCAGGGTGAATCGCCACTGCGGCGCGGACTCGGTGCCGTAGCCCTTGGCCATGGCGTCGTGGCGTGCGTTCTCGCGCGCGGACTCCGGCAAGCCCGCCAGCTCCGCGGCATCTGCGGTCACGTACTCCCACGCGTTGGTGGCATCCAGCACCTTCTCGCCGAACTGCTGGGAGGCCTGCGCCAGCTCGGTGTTGAGCTCGGCGAAACGCTGCTTGCTCTCGTCGTCCAGCTCGGCGCCGCTCTCGCGGAAATCGGCCATGGTCTCGCTGATGAAGCGCTGCTTCACGGGGGAGAGCTCATCCACCCACGGCTGCTCGGACGCCTTCTTGAGCACGGCGTACAACCGCGGGTTGAGCGACACGCTGGTGGAGTACATCACCACCTCCGGCATCAGCTCCGTGATGACCTCGCGGATGGCAGGGGAATCCATCACCGAGCGCAGGTGGTTCAGGCGCAGCCAGCCGCGCATCAGCTCCGCTCCCGCGCCCTCCAGCGCCGCAAACGTGTTCTCATAAGTGGGCTCGGTCACGTTGCAGACCTCCTCCACGGCGGCCTGCGCATGCTCGATGGCCAGGCGTATATCCACGCGCGCCCTCTCCGGTGTCAGCCGCGACCACGCCACATCCAGCGTATCCTCCAAAAACGGGTGTTCATTCATATTGAAAACCATCTTACCAGCCCCCCCGCACCGCGTCAAGGACACCCTGCGTGCGCAACAGGCGTCAATGGCACATCCTGCAGGCTCGGTATGTGCGGGCTGCTTTGTGTTGGATTGATGCTAATCCGGATTGGCGGTGAAGAATCTCTGGGCGCGGCTGCGGGGGCATTCCGGAATGGTCATGCGGATGGCACCGCTTTCCAGCAGCGGGGCCAGGTAGCGGCGCAGGGCGTATTGGCCGGAGGCAATCTTGAGGTAGGCGATGATTTCCGCGCGCGTGCGGGGCGTTCGGCAGAATTCCAACAGGTGTTTTGCATCTGCCGCGGTGCGCGGCGCAACCGGCACCGGCTGGGCCATGTAGTCGCGGGGCGTCTCCTCAGCGAGCACAAAGGCATCCTCACCAAGGAAGGCTTGCTGGGCATGCTGTTGATGATACAGCGTGACTTTGAACTCTCCCATGATGTTGGTGAACACCGGCTCGGGCAAATGGTTTGCAACCATGGCGCGGCGGATGGTGGGAATGCCGGTGTAGCGGTTTTCCGTCAGTTGCAGGATTTCCAGGGCCGTTACCAGAACGGGGTTTCGCGTGTCGGGCTGGGCATGCCCCAGCTGGTCGATGGTCAGACGACCGTACAAGCCGCCGGGATTGGTGATTTCCAAGCGGTCCTCGAACATGTTGAGCTGAATGGGCCTGGTTTCGGTGTAGATGCTGTAGTCGCGGTGCACCAGGGCGTTCAGGACAGCCTCGCGGACGGCATCCAGCGGGTATTGCGGCACATCGGTACGCATGCCGGTGAGAGGGTCGATAGCGGTGGCGGTGCGCATGTTGTTGCGCACGAAATCCAGCGCCTTGTCCAGCATCTCGGGAATGGTGCCCTCGATGCGTTTTGTATCGAGGAAGCGGTTGCCTGCGGCGTCGACATCCCCCAACTCGCGGCCCGGCACGCGCGTGGCGTTAATGCAAAGCCGCGGATAGAACGCCTGCGGGAACAAGCCGAAGAGCAGCAGGGCGGCCATGGTCACATGGCCGTCTTTCGTGATGCCGCTCAGCTCGTCCTGCTGTTTCTCTGTCAGCCGTGCCAGGTTGGGCTTTGCGGTTCTCATTCGTGTGCGGTAATCCTCCAGCAGCTGCAGATCCAGCATGTCCATGGTTGCCTCATCCGCCGGGCGCACGTCGTCCCTGAGGCGCTTGCGAAAGGCCTCGTAGCTGTAGACCTCGTACTCGGTCATGGGTTTGTCGGCATCGCCCACGCGAACGTAGGCGCCCTTCAAGCGCCCCTTGGCCGTTTTGAAGCACGGGCGCTCGGCGATGTCGAGCGCGGGTATCTCGGCGGCGACAAAGACCTTGCCCGCTTCATCGCACACTGTCAAGACGGGGCGCACCACCGGGGTCATTTGCTCCCCATACTCCATCACCCTTTTCTGGAGTGCCTGGGCATCATACACGCCCACCTTTTCAAAATTGTTCCGCTCGTCCAGCCCGAACACGAAAACCCCGCCGGCGTCCTGGTTGGCGAACGCCGCCATGGTGTCGTACAGTTTCTCCGGGCAGCCGTCGCGCGCGGCTTTGACCTCCATGGTCTGCCATTCGCAGCCACGTCGCCGGATTGTTTCTATCAGGGTGCGAAGTTCTTCCTCAATCATGATGAATTTGCTGTTTGCTCTTCACTTTACACCCCAAAAAGTAAAAAGTAAAGCCTAAAAGTGAAAATTTATGCAAAAAGTGAAGAAACTTTGCGCCCTCTTCTTATGTTTACGGCGAAAACATAAGAAACCGTCTTCACTTTACGCTTGGCGATTTCACTTTATCCCACCAGTGGAGTATGTGCGAGCGCGGAATGCGTTCTCGTGGCGGTAGGGGGCGGCATGCTACATGCAGATGCCGCCATCGCACACCAGGACCTGCCCGGTGACGTAGCGCGCGGCGTCCGACGCCAGGAAGAGGGCGCACTGCGCCACGTCCTCCGGCTCGCCGATGCAGCCGAGAGGGATGCGCTGCAGGATGCCCTGGCGCACGTTTTCCGGCAGGGCCTGTGTCATCTCCGTGCCGATGAACCCGGGAGCGATGGCGTTGACGGTAACCTTCCGGCTGGCCAGCTCCTGCGCCAGGGACTTGGTGAGGCCGATGATGCCGGCCTTGGAGGCGGCATAGTTGACCTGGCCGGCGTTGCCGCCGATGCCCACGATGGAGCTGATGTTGATAATGCGGCCGGCGGGGCTCTTCATCAGCGGGCGCATCAGGGCCTTGCAGGCCAGGAACACGCTTTTCAGGTTGGTGGCAAGCACGGTGTCCCAATCCTCCTCCTTCATGCGCATGGCCAGGCCGTCGCGCGTGATGCCGGCGTTGTTCACCAAAATGTCAATGGCAGGGTGTTCCGCCAGGATTTTCCTTGCGCACTCGTCCACGGCCGCGGCTGTCGCCACATCACAGGCCACGGCCGTGCAGCTGCCGGGATGTTCCGCGTTGATGGCCGCCGCAGCGCCCCCGCAGGATTCCGGGTTCCGCGATACCAGCACCACATGCGCCCCCTCCGCCGCAAAAAGCCGCGCTATCGCCTGCCCTATGCCGCGTCCCGCTCCCGTCACCACCGCCGTTTTGCCTGCTAGCTTGTCCATAATCCCCTATTCTACACAATTTGCCGGCGAGTGCAAGAAAAATACGCGAGGTAATTTGCCACAATTTCACCAAAGCCGCCGATTTCGCCGCAATATGCGGCAATGCGCCGCAGGAGAATGACGGCACGGCACGCGGAATTGTGGCATAATTGAAGAAAATCGGTTGACAGGCATCGGACACCACCCTATAATATGCGCAGGTGCGTACCGCGCGGGCGATGCGCTCCCGCGCTGTTGCAGGCGCGCACAAGGCCCGCGGAAATCCAGAAGTCAATTTTCAGCCGAATCTCACTCCATGTTCCGTTTCATCAAGAACCTTGCGCAGATGTTCACGTACGACATCGGCATCGATCTTGGCACAGCCAACACGCTGGTCTACATCAAGGACCAGGGAATCGTGCTGCGGGAGCCCTCCGTGGTGGCCATGCAGGGCGACCAGGTGAAGGCGGTGGGAGAGGAGGCCAAGCGCATGGTGGGCCGCACGCCGGGCAGCGTGGTGGCCATCCGCCCGCTCAAGGAAGGCGTGATAGCCGACTTTGTGGTGGCGCACCAGATGCTCAACTACTTCATCCGCAAGGCGCGCCAGAAGCGCAGCCTGCGCGGGCCGCGCGTGCTTATCGCCCACCCCTCCGGCATCACCGAGGTGGAGCGCCACGCCATTGAAGTTTCAGCCTACAACGCCGGCGCCATCCGCGTGCGCCTGGTGGAGGAGCCCATGGCCGCCGCACTCGGCGTCGGCCTTCCCGTCTCCGAACCGGTAGGCAACATGATCGTGGACATCGGTGGCGGCACCACCGAGGTTGCCATCATATCCCTTTCAGGCATCGTGTACAGCCAATCCGAAAAGTGCGGCGGCGATGCTCTGGATGACTCCATCACCCGCCACATGCTCTCCGCCCACAACCTGCTTGTGGGGCCGCGCACGGCGGAGGAAATCAAAATTCAGGTGGGCTCGGCACATCCCCTGCGGCAAGAGCTGCAGATGGAGGTGAAGGGCCGCGACCGGGGTAGCGGTCTCCCCAAGACCGTCACCGTGCGCTCCGAGGAAATCCGCGAGGCGCTAAAGGACAAGTTCGACATCATTCTCAATGCCGTGAGGCAGACGCTGGACCATTGCCCGCCGGAGCTTGCGAGCGACCTGTACGACAGGGGCATCGTGGTGGCCGGTGGGGGCGCGCTGATACGCGGCATTGCGGATTTGCTGCATGAGGAAACGCAACTGCCCATCGTGATAGCGGAGGACCCGCTGAGCGCTGTGGCGGAGGGAACGGGCAAGTTCCTGCAGGAATCAGAGGCAGTGTTCGATTCGTACGACTGACCTGCCGCGGCGCCGGGTTCGGCAAGCCCGGCGCGGTGGGAGGGGCTCTGCCCGCGCAGGGGTGAAACCCTGCCGGCACCTGGGCCGCCGGAAGTGCGCGCCGCCCCGGCAAGGCGGTGGTTGAACTTTCCCCACGGTGCAACACCAAACCAAGTACATAACCTTGTCAATTATCTCAAAAATGATCAACACAGTGAAAAACCTCCTCGGGTTCGGACAATGCAACCCGATGGAGGGAAACACCATCGTGATCAATGCGGAAAAGCTGGAGCGCCGCGCCGCCCTGTTGGAGGACGGCGTGCTCGAGGAATACAGCATTGAGCGCGAGGGTGAGGACAACATCGTGGGCGGTATCTTCAAGGGCCGTGTCAAGAACATCGAACCCGGCCTGAAGGCCATGTTCGTGGACATCGGCTATGAGAAAAACGCATTCCTCCACTTCTGGGATGCGCTCCCCCTGGCACTCGACTCCTCCCTGGAGGAAATCCAGAAGGAGGGCCGCCCACGCAAGCAGCAGAAGAAAATCAGCTCCAAGGACATCCCGGACATCTACCCCGTCGGCTCCGACATCATGGTGCAGGTCACCAAGGGGCCCATCAGCTCCAAGGGGCCGCGCGTGACCACCAACATCTCCCTGGCCGGGCGCTACATCGTGCTGATGCCGTTCACGGACCAGTTCGGCATCTCCCGCAAGATAGACGACCCGAAGGAGCGCCAGCGCCTGCGCCAGATTGTGCAGAAGCTCAACGTGCCGGAGGGCATGGGCATCATCATGCGCACGGTGGCGCAGGGCCAGCGCTTCCGCCACTTTGTGCGTGACCTGGCCATGCTGCTGGAGCAGTGGCGCGGCGTGGAGGAGAAGTTCAACACCCAGAAGACCGCCACCTGCGTGTACCGCGAGCCCGACCTCGTGGAGCGCACCGCGCGCGACTTCCTGACCGACAACGTGGACTACATCGTGTGCGACAACAAGGAGACCACCGAGCGCATGCAGGAAATCGCCGGCAAGATTTCCCGCCGCGCCAAGCGCCGCATCCAGTACCTGCCCACCACCCTGCCCATCTTCGAGGAACTGGGCGTGGAGAAGCAGATCAAAGAGGCCTTCCAGCGCCAGGTGCTCCTGCCCTGCGGCGGATACCTCGTCATTGACGAAACGGAGGCCCTCATCGCCATCGATATCAACACCGGCCGCAACAAGGGCAACAAGGACCTGGACAAGACCATCCTGGAAACCAACCTGGAATCCGCACGCGAAATCGCACGCCAGCTGCGCCTCCGCAACATCGGCGGCCTGGTGGTTGTGGACTTCATCGACATGCGCCACCGCAAGGACCAGATGGCCGTCTACAAGGCCATGAAGGAGGCCCTGAAGCGGGACAAGGCGAAGACGCAGGTGATGCAGATCACTCCCATCGGGTTGATGGAGATGACGCGCCAGCGCATCAACGAATCCCTGCTGGACTTTGTGAACGACCACTGCCCGTACTGCCACGGGCGCGGCCGCATCAAGAGCGTGATGACCATGAGCGTGGAGATTCAGCGCCAGCTCAAGTCCACCATCCAGCGCTTCCACGAGAAGGTGGGGGACATGCTGGTGGTGGTGAACAGCGATGTGCTCTCACGCTTCAAGAACGAGGACTCCAAGCTCCTGATGGAGCTGGAGCGCCAGTGCACCGGGCGCCTCATCTTCCGCAGCGATCCCACCATCCACCGAGAGGCATTCGCCATTGTGGACCCCCGCTTCAACAAGGCGCTCTATAAAGTCAATATGTAATTTACGATTTACCATTGACGATTTACAATTTGGAAAGTTAGGCGCGCTATGCGCGCGGAGACAACACGCCCCGCCCGGCTGATTGCCGTGCGGGGCGGTTTTGCAAATCATACGCGGCGTCAGCAGGTGAGGGCGTTCTTGGCCAGCCCGGCCAGCGCGGTCTCCCGGTAGCCGGCCGCCAGGCTGCGCCCGGTCTCGTACATGGTGGCTATCACCTTGTCCAGGCTCACAAAGTGGGAGCCGTTGCCGCGCAGCGCCAGGCGCGCCGCGTTCACCGCCTTGACGGCGCCGATGGCGTTGCGCTCGATGCAGGGCACCTGCACCAGCCCGCAAACGGGGTCGCACGTGAGGCCCAGGTTGTGCTCCATGGCGATTTCCGCGGCGTTCTCGATCTGCGCGTTGGTGCCGCCCATGGCGGCCACCAGGCCGCCCGCCGCCATGGAGCAGGCCACGCCCACCTCGCCCTGGCAGCCCACCTCCGCGCCGGAGATGGAGGCGTTGGCGCGGTACAGGCTGCAGATGGCGGAGGCGGAGAGCAGGAAGTTGCGCACGCCCGCCTCCACCTGCACGCCCGCCTCGCGCGCGCCCACGCGCACAAAGTAGCGCAGCACCGCCGGCAGCACGCCCGCGGATCCCATGGTGGGGGCCGTCACCACGCGCCCGCCCGCCGCATTCTCCTCCGCCACGGCAAAGGCCCACAGGTTGAGCCAGTCCATGTTCACGAGCGGGTCCAGCTGGGTGCTCAGGAAACGCTCCTGCATGCGCTTGAAGATGCGCGGCGCGCGGCGCTCCAGGTGCAGGGAGCCGGGCAGCGCGCCCTCCGCCACCACCCCGCGGTCGATGCTCTCCATCATCACATCGTACACCAGTTTCAGCCGCATGTTCACCTTGTGCACGGCGCGCAGCGAGGTCTCGTTGGCCATCACCAGGCCGCCCAGCGTCACCTGGTGCTCGCCGCAGAAGCGCATCAACTCGTCGCAGCTGTTGAAATCGTACGGCACCACGGGGCGCTCCTCGTCATCAGGGTTCTCCATCTCGTCGAGCCGCCGCACGGAGCCGCCGCCCACGGAGAAGAAGGTTTCCTCCAGCAGGAGCTCGCCGCGGCCGCCGTAGGCGTAGAAGCGCATGCCGTTGGGGTGCTCCGCCAGGCTTTCCTCCTGCATGAGCCCGATATCGCTCTCCGCGCAGAAGGCAATGGGGTGCTCGCCACCCAGGTTGAGCGTGAGCGCGCCCTCCTCCGGGCGTGCCGCCCGCGGGTCCATGCGCTCTGCATCATACCCCATCAGCCCATACACCACCGCGCCCGGCGTGCCGTGCCCCTCCCCCGTGAGCGCAAGCGAGCCGTACAGCTTCACCTGCACCCGCCGAACCGTCTCCAGCAGCCCGCGCTCCCGCAGGTCGTCCACAAAGCGCGCGGCGGCACGCATGGGCCCCATGGTGTGCGAACTGGAGGGGCCTATGCCGATGGAAAAGACATCAAAGAAGCTGGTGTACATGGCGTGCCGCCATTATACCGCGCGCCCGCCGCGCGGTCAACCGGGCTCATATGATTCGGCCTTCCTTGTCGCGGAACGAACCGCAGAGAATCATGATCATGTCGATGATTTGCCAGATGACGAAACCGCCGCCGGTGACGAACTGCAGGATGCCGGTCCAAATCTTGCCGGCGTAGATGCGGTGGACGCCGCCGAAGCCGAGCAGGATGAGCAGGGAAAGCAGGAAAGTCTTGCTTCTGACGCGGGTGCTGATTTCTTCTTCCATGGTATTGATGGTTGTTGTTGGGATGAACCGGGCGCGTGCGGCCCGTTGAAGGTGTGACGCCGCGCGCGGGCGGAACGTTCAAGAATTTTTTGGCGTGGCCTGAATGATTTCGCGTGCGCGTGCGAGCATGGGATCGCGCTCGGCAGGGAGGGTTTCCTCCTGCATTTCCGCCAGCAGCCGCTCCAGCACGCAGCGCATGGCGGGGCCGGGCTGCATGCCCAGCGCCATCAGGTCCGCGCCGTTCACGGGCAGGTCTTTCACGGTGAAAGCGGGGGTGGAATCCAGCACGTCCTCGAACAGCAGGTACGCGGCGCGGATTGCGCCCGCATCTTTCTCCTTGGCAAATTCGGAATGCGCCGCCAGATCCGCCCGCCGCACATCGAAAAGCAGGCGCACGTTCTCCGCGCCGATGCGGCCGATGAGGCGGCGCATGCCGGCGGGCGTGGTGGGCCACACAATGTCGTGCTCGCGCACCAGCACCACCGCGCGCTCCAGCGTGGCGTTGTCGCTCTTCAGCCGCAGCAGGATTTCCTTGGCCATCTGCGCGCCCGTCTCCGGGTGGCCGTAGAAGTGCGCGCGGCCGTCCTCTCCCACGCTGTGGTGCGCGGGCTTGCCGAGGTCGTGCAGCAGCATCACCAGGCGCAGCGGCTCATCCGCGGGAGCGGCGGCCACGGCATACGCGGTGTGGGTCCACACATCGAAACAGTGGTAGGGGTTCTTCTGGGGGAAGCCGATGGCGGGCTGGATCTCCGGGATGATGGTGGCAAAGACCTCCGGGAAGCCGAGCAGCATGCTCAGCACGCCCTCCCCGGCCAGGATGCCCTTCAGCTCGGTGAAGATGCGCTCTGCGCTCACGTTGGACAGCAGGTGGCGGTTGCGGCGGATGGAGTGCGCCGTCTCGGTCTCGATGTTGAAATCATAGCGCGAGGCGAAGCGCAGCGCGCGCAGGATGCGCAGCCCGTCCTCGTGGAATCGCTCGTCCGGCTCCCCCACGCAGCGGATGGCGCGCGCGTCCAGGTCCTCACGCCCGCCGAAGGCGTCCACCAGCCCGCGGCGCGGGTTGTAGGCCATGGCGTTGATGGTGAAATCGCGGCGCGCCAGGTCCTCCTCCACGCGGGAGACGAAGTTCACGGAATCGGGGTGGCGGTTGTCGGTGTACGCGCCGTCGATGCGGAAGGTGGTGACCTCCACGGGCTGGTGGTCCACCATCACGGTGACGGTGCCGTGCTTCAGCCCGGTCTTGATGACGTGGAACTTGCGGAACACGCGCAGCACCTCGTCCGGCAGGGCGTTGGTGCACACATCCCAGTCCTTGGGCGTGCGGCCCATCAGGGAATCGCGCACGCAGCCCCCCACCACGTAGGCCTCGAAGCCGTGGTGCTCCAGACGTTCCAAGACGGTGGCTGCATACTGCGGAATATCTATCATTTACTATGTACTAGGTACTATTTTGAATTTTGGCGCGCCGGCGGCGCGTTGTTCGACCCGTTTTCCCTTGGGAGGTCATTCTAGCCTATGCGGGGGCGGTTGTAAAACAAAAACAAAACGCCCCACGGGCCGTGGCGGCGGGTGGGGCGTGGAAACGTGATTCGGCTAAACCGGTTGCGGGTTACGCCTGGGGCGCGGGTGCAGGCTGCTCCGGTGCGGGTGCGGGCTGCTCACCCTGCTGCGGGGCGGGAGCCTGCTGGGGGCCGCCCTGCGGGCCGTGGTGCCAGCCGCCATGGCCGCCGCGCGGTCCGCGGCGCCCCGGCATCTGCGGGTGGTTCTTCATGAACTCCTCGCGCGCAGCCTTGCGCTCCTCGTCGGAGAGCTTGCCGTCCTTGTCCGTGTCGAACTTCTCCAGCATCTTCTTCTGCTGCTCCGGGTCCATCATGCCGCGGTGCGGACCGCGGGGACCCTGCGGGCCCTGGGCGCCGGGCTGGCCGGGCATCTGCGGGCGGTTCTTCATGAACTCCTCGCGCATGGCCTTGCGCTCCTCGTCGGAGAGCTTGCCGTCCTTGTCCGTGTCGAACTTCTCCAGCATCTGCTTCTGCTGTTCGGGGTTCATCATGCCGTGGCGCTGGCCGCGGGGGCCCTGCATGTGGCGGCCGTGGCCGCGGTGCATGCCCTGGCCCTGGGGCTGGGCCTGCTCGCCCTGCGGGGCGGGGGCGGGAGCTTCCGGCTGCGGGGCCGGAGCGGGTTCCTGTGCCAGAAGCGGCAGGGAGGATACGATGGCGATGATCAGTGATGTTTTCATAACGGTGCGGAAATTCCTTTCCATCTGTATAGAACGCATTCCGCAAAAGTTTTCAACATGTGAACATGCGTAAAAAAATCGGGGGTTCTTGCGAACCCCCGATGAAATACGTGACTATTTGCTAATGTTTTTCTGCAATGGCTTAGGCGGCCTTGCGGCAGCGGGGGCACTTGCCCCAGGCGGGACGCTGCACCTTCTTGCCCCAGGCCGGAGCCTGCTTGCCCCAACGGGGAGCAGCGAAGTGCGGGCGCTGAACCTTCTTGCCCCAGGCCATGTGATGCCGGCGCGGAGCCTGCTTCTTGCAGCACTTCTGGCACTTCTGGCACTTCTGGCACTTCTGGCACTTGCAGCACTTGCCCCAGGCCTGATGACGCGGAGCCTTCTTGCCCCAGGTCATGTGGTGGCGGCGGGGAGCCTGCTTGCCCCAAGCGGGACGATGGGCCTTCTTG